>JAZNPR010000023.1:0-13742 GCA_045589755.1 Paludibacteraceae bacterium | reverse complement strand
CTTCTTTCCAACCTGTGCAGTCGGTTGATGCCAGTTGGTTTGCGAAGATAGGTGACGCCATCAGTATGGCTGTCACAAGAGTTGTGTACATTCGTTTCATTGTTGTATTCTGTTTAGTTGTTAATTTCTGTTTGGAGGTTAATGCAATATCTTATGCACCTCGTTCTCGCCTGTGATGACATATACGCCTGCGGTTGGCAGGAGGACATCCACTGCGGTTTGTACCATGCCTGAGAAGATGACAGCGCCAGTAGATGACATCACACGCACCTGCTGTGGCTGAGCCACTGCGATGTTGATACCTGCTACCGTTGCAGTGATAAAGAGGTCATTGCCACTACCTACGGTAGGCATATTGCCTGTGGTGCCATTTTGGTTGCTGGATTGCTCGTAGTTAATTTTACCTGTACGACCAATACTACGTGCAGGCATACCTGATATAGGTTCTGCAGGAGGAGTTGCAAGCAAGAATGCTGTAGTTGGTTCGATGCTTGTCTCACTAGCATAAGTTGGATAGAAATACTCTTCACCTGGCGTAGCTTGATAGAAATAGATAGTTTCATCATCAGTAGTCATTTTCGCGAGGGTACTATTACCAGTAAGTATCGCTTCTGTTGCAGAAGGGTTCATGCCTTCAAGCACCCAATCACCCGCATTAGAAGGATTTACGTCAGTGGCAGCAATAAAGTCTGTTCCGTTGATTTGGTGAGGTCCATCCGTACTCTCAAAGATAATGAACTTACCCGACCAATAATCCCAGTATGTACGATCTTTCACATTGCCATCTCCATCCTTCTCCCAGCAGCCGATACAGTATGGGAAGAGCATCGAATACGTTTCGCCTTGATGCATGATAGCACCATCGGTTTGTCCTTCTACACGTTCCCAATTAGGGGTATAAGTTGGATTCTCCTCCATATCCCATCCTAATTCCCAATTATTCTCGGTATTATTGTGGAAGATATATGCATTCGCATCACTCCAGTTAGAGCCATTGAATGGGATAATAGGTTGTTTACCAAAATCTGTAGAAGCATATTCTTGACGTGCCCATGTATTGAAATCGCTATAAATCATATCGAATGTTTTATTCGGATGGATACACATCGCCACACCAAAGAATGATGCAAAGTGCGCATTGTATCGTGCTTGCAGAGTCATCACAGCATCTCGTACATTGGTACCAGCAGGTACAGTGCTAGCATATTCTTCCAATTTAGCCTCTGGATATGCCTCCATCACATAGATATTTTCCACATCAAATGGAGCAGTGAATGTTTGCCATACATCAGCCGTAGCAGTAGTAATATAATATACTTTGTTCTCAATCTGATATGGTTTGGCATTGGTAACATAGTGTTGCATCTTATCTCCTACCGTCGTAGGTGTCACATACAGATAAGGATCTCCCTGTGGCATTGGGCTCTTGACTGGAGCTTGGTAAGAAGGTTGGCTAATCACACCTTGAATAGTGGCATCAATCTTACAATAGAGGAGATTAGAAACCAACTCTTCTTGGTTACCATTTTTAAAGGAGATTTCAACATCACCACCGACATTGCCACCATAGCCACCATAACTTGCTCCAATTTCGGTCATACAAGCTTTCCAGAAACTGATTGTCTGATCCTTCTCTGGCTCTACATCAAAAGCATCATCACAATCCAGAACTGGCAGCCAGAGATTGATAGCGCCATTTACAGGAGCAATACTTTGCAAGCCATAGCATTTTTTGCCTTGTGCATTTGTTGGATATTCATCCACTGTAGCATAGTAATCAAGATAGCATTGTGTAGGGAAGTTGGTAGGTGTAACCAATCCGTATGGGTGGCTCGCAGGATCAGAATATGCATCTTTGTATTCGAATTTACCCAGTGCACTCTTGCCATCTGTTGGTGCACCACCCTTGCTTGTTGCTGCTTCGCAGGCACGCATCATACAGTGTGAGCCACCAAACACATAGGTATTTTTAGGCGTACGCAAACATGATGTACTAGTACCATTCTCATCCATGAGATAGTACTGACGATAGCGTTCAGGAACATCCATCGTGAGGACTGTCGTTGTACCGTCGTTGAAGTTAACCGTACCTGTTACCTCATCACTACCCAATCCGTATGCCAAAAGGAAGCCTGCGAATCGACCACCACGATACGAGATAGCCAAAGTACTATTGTAGTTATCACTGGAGTTACAAGCATTTTGTAATTCTACTTGTCCACCATTGAAGTTCACCACTGTATTAGCATTACCCAAATCAATAGATGGAGCATTGTTTACCTGCTTTTGCAAACTAATAAATCCGTTAGTACGTTCATTAGCACCAGTTGTTGCGTTAGGCCATATATCATCGAAATTGAGTACGGTATATGAACCCGTAACAAAGTCAGATGATTGCATGTGTACTTGCACAGGTGCAGACACCTGGTATGCACGTCCAGCTACTGATTCAAGGAAGCAACCATAGTGGCTCTTGAACATGCTACGGTCTCGGGTGTGAATAGTCACATTGAATGCTTGTCCATTCGCATTGGCTTTATCTGAACATTCAAACACGAGTACACCACCAGAACCTTGCACATAGTTATCTGTAAATGCTTGTCCATCGCTACGACCTTCGAAGTAGTGACCATCTTCGGTCTTCGAACGGCTGAAGATATAGCAGTCTTGCAGATATACATGTACGTTATCACCCGCGCCTCCACGGAAGAAGAACACACCTTCATCTTGCTTGGTATAACCCGTTGATGCGTATGGGCAGAAACCAGTGATATACACTTGCAGCGTTTCTGTTGCTGGGTCAGTCAATCGCAAGAAGTCTTGTGTAATCTTCGTACCAGCATTAGCATTTTCCACAAGGGTATAGAATTCGTATGCATTGCCGTTTTTCTTATATATATAACAAGGTGTCTTGGCGTTGCTACCAGCAATGGTAGTTGGCTTGGAGATTGTGGTTGTGGCATCGGTAGTAGTTGTCTCATCAAAGATGAAGAGGTAGTCAAACAGTGCCACATTATTAGCAAAGGCATTGGCGATGTTGAGACGACGATACGTGCTACCTTCAAAGGTACCACTGATAGTGTATTGGGTTGCACCTAAATTGTTACCTGCTCCATCTGTACCATCAGGTACACCCGTACAGATATTGATATTGCCGTTGGTCAATGTTTTACGAATACCCGTTACTTTTATCGTAGCCAACACTTTCGTTTCTTCACCCGCAACAGGATTGTTGGTAACGGTAATCGTAGTATAATCGACAGCACTACTTCCATTGAAATATACCTTAAATGCCATTTCCTTCAATCCATCCTGTCCGCTTGCAAGAGTAATCGTTTGTTGCTCGTCTGACGTTCCTTGTGTAAGAGTGAAATTAGCATTGTCGGTAGAAACAATCATACCGCTTGTAAGGTTGATAGCTGTTACAGTAAAGTCTTTGGATCTATTGTTATCAGCGATGTATTCTACCGTTAATTCCGTAGGATCCACAAACGCGCCTTCCTCACCGATGATCATCAAATTCGTGATAGCCACTCGTTTTGCATGCAAACTACTGTATGCCACTCGAATATAAGTGGTAGTAGGTTCCACAGGTTGCTTGATAGAAGTAGCGGTCGTTTCTGGGTTAACCGTAGGGGATGTCCAATTGATACCATCTGTACTTTCTTCGATTATCCATTCTGCGTTGGCATCAGCATTATGGTCAAAGCTGATATAACTTGGTGCGCCATCGTAGTGGAATACCACGAACGGCTCTGCATTGGCAACCGCATTATCCATATAGATAGTGCGTGTTTCCTCATCCCATGTCGTTCTATACGATTGGGTTGTTACATAATGGTATCGCTCCGCAGGCATATCCGAAGCCAATACAATAGGCAACTCTTGTGGATAGAAGAATGTTTGCACTGGTATTACCTCTGTACCAATTGAAGAAGTGACATTTACACCAGTCAGTTTTTCTTCTCTGCATGTAGCATTGGTAATAACCAATTTCTCCACCTTATAGAACGGATCGCTGGTAGTTGCGCCAAAAGATGACTTATTGAATGTAAACTCGCCTGCTGTAGCAGAAGTCACAGACACATCGCTGCTACTTACATAAGCGATAGCCACCTCTCTGGAGTGTGTAATCAACTGACCATTTCCATCTATCTCGACAGGCATATATACCTTCTCTGGGTTGAATTTCACGCCTTCCAGTTTGGTGATATATACATCCCGCATCACACCGCTACCATTTGCACCATAACTGATGCGCACATATTGAGTAGAAGGCAATAGTGAGTATTCAAACGGTTTGTTTTGTGTAAGGAATGTCCAAGGCATAGTGGTTGTCCAAGTCTTGCCATTGGTACTCTCTTCGATTTGCCATGCATTAGGGCTATCCACTGGTTCGAAATACAATTTATCAGGTATGCCCAAGAAATGAATGGTCCAAGCGTTGGCTTGCTGTGGTGTAGATACGATTGTTACCGTTTTTCTTGTTTTGTGGAATTCAATTCCTTCTGCGGGTCCCACAGTAATACCATTGTAAACGGTATCGTTGTTGACATCCACACGCAGTTCACGTGGGTCATAGAAAATTTCACTAGTAAATCGTAGTGTTTCTCCTCCTCGTTTAAAATCAAAGTGCACTTTGTATTTACCATTGATCAAGTCATATATTTCAGCCTCGTATGTATCAGGTGCGCCACCTACGGAGCCATTACCTCTAAATTGTACCACGTCACCACTTGCTTTATCAATAACCTCAGTGAGTGTCCAATCCTCTGTAGAACCATCCATAATTGTGATAGGATTGGTGTTGATAGATGGATAATAGAGTGTTTCCCAGTTCCAAACTACACGATCAGTTACTTTCACTTTTTTAGAGAGAGTGATTCCTGCAATATGGTTGGTATTGTCTGCCGCTTGTGTCACGGTGATTGTCACCGTATCTTTTGCAACTGGCACTACCGTTGCTTGGCTCCAAGACACATTGTTATTGGTAGTTACGACACCAGGTTTTGAAACTGTAATTTGCACATTGTTGGTATTATTACCATTTACGAGCAACGCAGTTGTTGATTGTCCAATATAGAGTGCATCCACATTTGCGAAGGCAAGAGTATTGGCAACCTGTTCGAGAGCGGTAGCCTCCAAATCTACAGCCTGTGAATATACATACTTAACAGAGGTTTCTGGGTGTGTATAAGTGGCGGTAACAATCATTACCGCAGTCTTAACACCTTCGGAAGCAGGTCGGAAAGTAACCGCTGGATTTTCTTCTTTATTAAATTCAAATAAGTTTGCATCACGACCTGTGAAAGTAGCTTCCCATTGAACTGAAGCCCAATCCGTTTCTCCCAAATTAGCATTTCGTAATTCAAATTTCATTGGTTGCTTCACAAGTCCTTCCCCTACATAACCTTTCAAGAATGGTTCAGTAAGATAGAAACGAGGTGTGTAGTCTAATTCCACATCAGGTTCTTCAGTACAAGCGTCAGTACCCCATGTGCCGCCGCAATAGTAGTAAGTATTAGCTGTAGTGGCTTCGGTGTATGAATCATCGCTATTATGCAGTCTTGGATAATAGGTATTGTTGTTTGTTGCCAAAGGAATCGCAACATAACCTACTGCTAAATCACCGTCTGCGGTTTGATTAAATTGGAAAGCACTTTGATTACGCTTCAAACTGCTTCCAGATCCTGTAGAAGGTGTACCAAATTTATTAACTACAATCTTTCCACCACCATTGGAAGTGATGTTTGCGCCACTGGAAGTAGTGATAAGATAACCATTTGTACAGTCGATACTACCATTCACTACAAGAGCCGCATCCGTGATACTATTAACATCACGATTTACTTTGAGTTGTTGCATTTTAACCCACTGCGAGTTTTGCCATACATAGTAATTCGAACCCACTCGGAATGCATCGCCTTCATTGGGTGTAGGTTGTTTATTAGTAAGATTTGGTAAATTTGAATAATTTGGTTCGGTAAATAAATTTTTAGCATCTGGATACGGACGTGTTTTAATCGGCAATATCTGTGAATCATATGAGGCAAAGTATCCCGTTGTCAATCCACTAGAAATAACGTTTTGGTCTTTGTCATAGACGTAACATTGTGCATTATTGATCACTTTAGAATTTTCATCGACATGCATAGAAGAACCTGCTAACAGAGCAATATTGATACCCGATGGTAACTCCACTTGGGCATTCTTAATATACACATCCATACCATTATGGATAGGCATAACATAATTTTTGGAGTTGATATCCACAGTTTGTTCAATAACACTTAACTTCAAATCAAGTTTCAAACCTATGTTGCCCAGTTTAATGGCAGTATTACTGTTTTGCGCATCTTCAATAATATATTTTGTTCTGTCGGCAGCCGCATCGTAATACTTTGTCATAGTAGCAGTTGACGAATTCCATCTAAACAATCCATTATCAGAGCCTACCAATACTGCAGAGGTAACAGTAGTCACACCATCTGCGGTAATTCCTGTCGTAAGATTTTCTGCCGCCCCCGATTTTAACGTGAGCGGAGCTTCAATACACTGAATATAGTATTGATTGATTGGGAATACATTATGGCGATAACCTTCTACATTTTCCCCAATAGCAGTAATGATACCTTGAGTATACCACTCCCATTCCACAAAACTACATGTTTTTCTACCACCACGGAAGTCAGTAAAGGTCATTGGTTCCCATACTGTGGCACCTGATTGGGCAACAACACGACCCACGTCCTTATAGTTATGAATAGTAACTTGCTGCGTATTTGGATTCGTGATATATCCCCATGCAAACAATGTTGCGCCATCTGCCACATCTATCACAGCATTATTCCTCAATTCAATATGTCCATAGTGATATGGGAAAGCTAAAAGACTCTGTCCAGATATTATAAGTCTGGCAGACACACACAGTTTGCCACCCTTTGCCACCGTAAGCAGCGAACCATCTTCTATAGTAAGTTTGCGGTAGCATCTGTAACTCAAAGCGCTATAACTTGCTGCAAGATAATCATCTGCAGTCAATGCACCATTAATTTGAGATAGATAGTCTGTAGAGCCAAATCCATCACCAGGTCCTTCACCAGGCACAAGCAGTGTTACTCCTTTAGGAATGGTATATTCACCCTTAGGCACCAATCCACTGCGATACACTACGACAATTTTCTCATCTACGTTCACACCCAATTTGGCTTGTGCAATAGCTTTGTTGAGGTCGAAGTATTGTACTTCAGGGTTGCTCTTGATGATATAGCGTGCCCACGCCTCTGGAATAAACTCTGGGCGTACTGCCACCGACTTGGTGAAGTGATGGGTGTAAATCATGTCGTATGAGAGATACGAAATCTTCTCGCTGGCGGTGCCATAGTTCTCAATCACTTGCCATGCAAAGAACTCCATACCATCATCCGCTTTGTCGGTCATATGGATTTGCAAGTACGATTTACTCTCGTGAGTAACTTCGATTCGAACGTTTTGATCCGATTCTTCGCTAAGTGTGTACGTAATACCACTACCATCGGTCTGCGATACGGTGTAGCTACCTTTGCCGTCAGCTGGCAGGAAAGTGACTATAGGCATTTCTTCAACAACCACCAATTTTCCATTGGCAGCCAATTGTGTGCCGTTGCTATCATGTGATGTAAAATTGACATTGACTTGTTTATCAACCGCATTACTGAGTGGATTATCCTTTCCCACATACATCAATCGCAATGGAATGATTGATGCCGTAGCATCCACCGTGAGAGAAGTTCCCTGCTCAGTCAAAGTGGTATTGGTGAGTCTAAAATCAGGAGCATTAGCACCCGATAGAGTGGCTTTAAGTGTAGCCGCGTTAGCCACTTCAAGAATGATATTGACATCATTGATATATTCGCTTCCGTCCACATTGTAGTATATCATTCGATCAATATGCTTGATTTTGATATCCGATTCGAAGAGAGCATACATCGTGACACGGTGTGGCGTTTCTTTGGAAGTGGAAGAGGTTATTTCATTGACGGTATAGGTCATTTCACGCGAAACAATATCCTCTTCGCTATCAGAAGTTGACCACCCAAGGAAACTTGCGCCCTCATCCGCTTGAGCAGTTAGGGTATAAGTATAGGTATAATAGTCTTTATCCTTACCCTCGTCATCTTTGTCAGGACGTGCAGGTATAGGAGTTGGGTCATTAATCTCTGCTTGGAAGTTTGTTTTGTCAATAATCTTCACTTGACCACTACCCACAGATACTACGCGAGGTAAAGTGTGGTAATAAGAATGGAATACTGCATACAAGTTCATTGGACCGACCTCTGTTGGTGTTTCGGATGCCGTATATTCTTGACTATATGGATTTTTGGTTGATATGATATTATCACCCGTTGGCATCGCTGTCCATCCTTTGAAAGCAGAAGTGGCAGTTGGCTTCGCGTAGTAGTAATACTTGTACTTGCTCTGGTTGAGCTCTGTTTCTATGATGTTTGGATTAGTCTGACCATCTCCATCTTTATCTACTACTGTTTCTTGACTCGTATAGTAAGGGTTCTCATCAGTAGGGGTATAGTACGCAGGATCTGCTGTTTCTACATCGCTAACAAATACACTACCTGCTTCGGAGTTGGAAGCCACTCCCACTTTTGCACGTCCATGGTAGTAATAGCGAGAAGTTTGAAAACGTGCATAGAGTGTTGGAGGAGTAAAGGCATTTTCTTCTCCTGGATTCCATTCATTTTCGGTATAATCTACGGTATATGTAAATACAGCTTCATCACTAAGAACAATTTCTTCATAACCTGTGGCATTACCTTCACTGTCTTTAATTACTTTGAAAAGCACCCACTCTTTGAATGCAGATTCTGCATCATTCGGTTTAGCATAATAGGTATAGGTAAACTGATAAGCATTTATAGGTTCAGCATTTTCATCTCCCACACTAACTTTGGTGTTCCATCCTGATATGCCCTCTATATTGGATGCAAATTCGCCTTTATCCACATACACTGTTCCGAGGAAGGTAGTACCATCTTCTTCGGGCATCGCAATAGCCTGTGTATAGTCTTTATAATAATAGTTATTTGGCACAAACTTCGCAGTGAGAGTTGGTGGACATTTGAGGTCAACAAGCGTTCCTGCAGTTGGAGTATATTGGTACGTATATATAGCATCACTGCTAACCTTTGTGCCTTCTTCATCAAACCAGCCCAAGAAATCGAAGTTAGAGTCTGCTATGGTTTGCGCGTAATACTTTACAGCAATTTGTGGTGTAGGTGTTGTAACGGATGAGACATATGTAGTTGTAGGATTATGTGTAATGGGCGTTTCTTTCCAATTGCTACCATCCACAGAAATTTGTCCTGTACCTTCAATATTAATCTGGCAAGGTTGGTTGTATCCTATAAATTTACGACGGAATACTGCATAATAGGTTGAAGTTGATTCTGGAGTTCCAGAAGTACCTTGCTCAAATGTAGATACTTTTTGTTCACTAATTCGTGCATTTTGGGAACTAATGCCAGTTGCATCCGCATTTTTAGTCCATCCAACGAACTCATATCCATTATTAGCTTCAGCAGCATACCAAACTATAAATGTTGCTTGAGCCAACTCACCATTATTATCAGCTGTTTGTGAATAAAGTTGTGCACCTTGCACCAAATGATTGTTAGATGTAGCCTCTACTGATTCATCATTATGAGCACATCCCACTTTTCCACCCGAACGATCATCAGGTATAATTTGCCCCTTCTCATCCAATGTGATGATATTAACAGCTGGACTTCTCAATAGATAGGTACGAGCAATGAATTTGACATAGAAAGTTCCAGAACCAGACAATGTATAATATCCCAAAAATGATGATTCAGAATCGGCTACATCAGTAAAATTGTAGATATTATCACCATCATCATTAGTATCTTCCAATGTTATCGTACCCTTAGCATCACTATACCATCCATCAAAATAACTACCTTCTGAATGGGACGCTGTAAGTTTTAATGTATATGTATAACTATCTTTTCTTGGAGTCCAGAGAGTCGCACTCTCACTAGTACTCAACTCCAATATCGAAGAACTTACAGATAAAGTTCCATTATCAGTATCATTATCTCCACTATGTAATATATTTATTGTACCCATACCATTTCCTATAAGGTTTATGGTAGCTTTATAATCCGCCTTTCCTGCAGAAAAAGCAGACATTCCTAATCCTAACAATACTACAATTGACAATATTTTTTTCATATTTTTTTAGTTTATGGGTTGAGGGGTTGCCTCGTTACCCTGGTTAATAATTCTATTTATGTTACGCTTCGCTCACGTTGTATGCAGCAATGCTGCGTTATTTGTCCGCAAGCGAACGTTTCATGCACCTGCGGTGCGTTATAAGTGGCGAAGCCACGTTAGTTGTATTATATTGTCGCCCGAGGGGCGGGGTGTTCAGTTAATAGTTAATAATTAATAGTTAATATCTTTTGCGGCGGAGCCGCGATATATTTTATCAAAACAATAGAAAAAACCGATATGCGATTAGGCATATCGGTAAAGAAACGAAATATATCAATCTATGGAATTACATCAACTTGCGTAACTCATCAGCCGAAGGCAACGCACGATAATGCTCAGGCAACTCATCTACGCTGCGGTATGTTGCCACACCCAAAGGCTTGGACATGTCGCGCAAAGTAAACTCCACCTCTGTATTACTCTTATCTCTACACAAGATAATACCAATACTTGGATTCTCATCAGGCAACTTGACATATTCATCCAAAGCAGACAAGTAGAAATTGAGTTTGCCAGCATACTCTGGTTGGAACTCACCATTCTTCAACTCTATGGCAACCATGCAACGCATCCTTCGATGATAAAAGAGCAAATCAATAAAACGCTCCTTCTCATCAACTATCACACGATACTGATTGCCCATGAAAGTAAACTCATTGCCCAAGGACATCATAAAATTCTTGATGTTATTCACAATATGTTGCTCTACATCACGCTCATCTACATGGTCGGGATCATCCACATGCCAGAAGTCCAACACATGGTTCTCCTTGAAAGTCTGCATAGCAACTGCACGCTGTTTCTCATTAGGAATAGTTAACTCAAAATTGCTTGGCATCGCCCCTAATATGTGATATAGGTCATCACGCAAAGCTTGCTCCAAACGGCGAACGCCCCAAAACTCGGTGGCTGATTTACGGATATAGAACCAACGGGCAGAAAGGTCTTTAGCTTTAGTTATTATTGAAAAATGCTGGGAGAATCCAATTGAGACAAAACAACTAATATCTTGCATTACAATTTCGTTCGACACTGTCGAACGAAATATAAATGGCTGAATATCAGCACTAATCGGTATTATTCCCAATTCGTTCGACACTGCCGAACGATTTTCAAAAACATCTACCCATGCTTCATAAAACAAACGCATCTTACGCATATTTTCTGCCGAGAAACCTTTCAGTCCTGGCATCTCTTGTTGCAATTGATTGGAGATATGCTCAATGGCACCTGTTCCCCACGCAGCATTACGACTATGTTCGGAAATATACTTACCTACTCCATAGTACAAACCAAGACTTTCGCCATTTGCATGACGTGATACACGATAGCGGGACACTTGAATGGCCTGCTTGATGGCTTTTACTGCCTGCACATAATCAGCTCTTACCACTTGCTCCATAATCTACTGGTTTTATGGTGCAAAGGTAGTAAAAACATCGGACATATGCAAGTCTTTGCAAAGTTTTTTTTCGTTTCTTTACTATTGTTTCAATATTTCAAAGGTCGCTTTTGCGGCGGAGCCGCTGTTTTGGTGTATAGCGTAGAGTGTAAAGGCGGGGGGCACTTTTCGTTACACTCAAAGTTATTTTATGTTGTCGCCCAGAGGGCGGGGTGTTGCTATAGTTATTCTAGTAGTACTAGGGGGCATTGTTCAATTAACAGTTAACAATTGATAATTGATTATAGTATAATTAAGTATATTACAAGAAATTTTTGCGTAAATACGCATTTTTTTCGCGCATTATTTTGTCATATCAATTATTTTATATACCTTTGTAGCGAAAATTCTGGTAGCAATACGCAAATTCTTCGTAAAACAAATAAAACATACAATTATGAACATTCAACGTCCCCTGTATCTACAAAAACTCATTAACCGCAGACACAATGGCATGATTAAAATCATCACTGGCTTGCGTCGTAGTGGTAAATCGTATCTGCTTTTTCAATTGTACAAAAACTATCTTCTACAACAAGGAGTACTACTCAACCATATCATCACTATTGACTTGGAAGATTACAACCAATCAACACTGCATCAACCCAAAAATCTTCTAAAGCATATTGATTCACAAATCAATAGTCAAGATTGGCACTATATATTCATTGATGAAGTACAACATCTCACACAATTTGAAGATGTACTCAACACACTGCTCAAACGAGGAAACTTAGATGTATATGTCACTGGCAGCAACGCACGCTTCCTGAGTAAAGATGTTGTAACCACCTTCCGCGGAAGAGGCGATGAAATACATATTCATCCTTTTAGTTTTCAAGAGTTTGCAAGCGCAAAATCAGATACCCCATATCAAGAACTCCTACGTGAATACATGATTTACGGTGGTCTGCCACAACTATGTGCCTTTGCCACTGAAGAACAGAAAGAATCTTATCTAAAAGCACTCTTTACTGAAACATACCTCAAGGATATTCGAGAACGCTACAACATACTTGACGATGGCGACATGGAAGAACTGATAGATATCATTGCTTCATCCATAGGAAGCATGCAGAACCCACTGAAATTGCAAAACACATTCAAATCCGTTAAGCAAAGCAATATCACATCAGACACTATCAAACGGTATTTAGACCATTTGCAAGACGCCTTCTTAATTGAGAAATCACTGCGTTTTGACATCAAAGGCAAACGATACATCTCCACTCCACAGAAATATTATTTCGAAGATTTAGGGCTACGCAATGCTCGCCTAAATTTTCGCCAATTTGAGCCAACTCACTTACTGGAGAACATGCTATACAATGAACTTCGTACACGCGGATTCTCAGTAGATGTAGGTCAAGTAATCACACATCAAAAAGATGAGAAAGGAGTTAGTCAGCGTCAAACATTAGAAGTTGATTTTGTATGCAATAGAGGAAACAAACGTTGTTATATCCAATCTGCTTATTCAATGCCATCATACGATAAAATTCAACAAGAATTAAAATCGCTCATGCATATCCATGACAACTTCATCAAAGTCATCGTCACTGCTGACTTAACACCTACGCATTATATGGATAATGGTGTATTAGTCATCAATCTGCAAGATTTTCTCACTAAAGAAGATAGCCTCCCTTTATAGAGAAGTTCATTACTTTTAGTACTTAATTATACTATTTCAAAGATCGCTTTTTTGCTCGGCAAGCCGAGCATTGGTGGCAGCGGAGCTGCTATTTAGGTTAAAGGTTAGAGGCGAGAGGTTAAAGGCAGGGAGCTTTTATCGCTTCGCTCTAAACTTTGTGTTGGTGTAAGGTGTAAAGTGTAAAGGCTAGGAGCACTTTTCGTTACACTCAAAGTTATTTTATGTTGTCGCCCGAAGGCGGGGTATTCTCGTCGTGCATGTGCGCAGGTGTGCGCACATGCACGTCACGCGAACATTATATATATTACTCCGTCAATGGCGCAATCACCAAACGAGCATCGGCATCGGTCAAGAAACGAA
>JAZNPR010000022.1:0-13992 GCA_045589755.1 Paludibacteraceae bacterium | reverse complement strand
GACCGCTTGGCCTCCGACTTGACTACGAAGGTCTCCAAGCATTGCCTAAGAACGCTAGTCCAGTACGTTTGCACAATCGCTGCAAAATCACTGGTCGTCCAAAAGGTTATATGCGTGCATTCGGCTTGAGTCGTATTCAATTCCGTGAGATGGCGTCTGCTGGACTCATCCCAGGTGTGAAGAAAGCTAGCTGGTAAACAACTTTGAAATTCGCCCAGAGGACATAGGTGCCTCTGGGGAATAAATAAAATTAATTTATTAAATATTGTCCCGAAAGGCGGGATTAATTTAACAAAACATTATGACAGATCCAATCGCAGATTATCTGACTCGACTCAGAAATGCAATCAAAGCTGGTCACCGCGTAGTTGAGGTGCCTGCTTCGAATCTGAAGAAAGAGATCACACGCATCTTGTTCGAGAAGGGGTACATCCTTTCTTACAAGTTCGTGGAAGATGGCCCTCAAGGCACTATCAAGATTGCCTTGAAGTATGATCCAGTTAACAAAGTTAACGCCATCAAGAGTTTGAAACGTGTATCAACACCAGGTCTTCGTCAATACGTTGGCTATCGCGAGATGCCACGCGTCTTGAACGGTCTCGGTATTGCCATCCTCTCTACTTCTAAGGGTGTGATGACCAACAAAGAGGCGCTCGGCATGAAGCTCGGTGGTGAGGTTATTTGTTACATCTATTAATTAAGGAGGAACTGCTATGTCAAGAATTGGTAAATTGCCTATCGCTATTCCTGCAGGTGTAACTGTAACAGTTAGCCCTGAGAACCTCGTGACCGTTAAGGGTCCTAAAGGTGAACTTCAACAACAAGTTAACCCTAACATCACCGTAACCGTAGAGGATGGTGTACTCACCGTAACTCGTCCAAACGATGAGAAGCAAAACCGCGCTATGCACGGTCTTTATCGCGCGCTCATCAACAATATGGTTGTAGGTGTAAGCGAGGGTTATAAGAAAGTGCTCGAACTCGTCGGTGTAGGTTACCGTGTTGAGATGGCTGCAGCTATGCAAAATACGCTCAACTTTGCACTCGGTTATACCCACCCAATCTATCTCCAACTCCCTAAGGAGGTTAAGGTAGAGACCAAGTCAGAGCGTAACCAAAACCCTCTTGTTATCCTTGAGTCTGCTGACAAGCAACTTATCGGCCAAGTATGCGCTAAGATTCGCTCTTTCCGCAAACCAGAGCCATATAAGGGTAAAGGTATTAAGTTCCAAGGTGAAGTTGTTCGTCGTAAAGCTGGTAAATCGGCTGGTAAATAATTAGAAAGGAATAAGTTATGAATCAGAAAATTGCAAGAAGACTTAAAATTAAAGCATCTATCCGTACACGTGTTTCGGGTACAGCTGAGGGTCCTCGTCTGACAGTATTCCGTAGCAACAGCCAAATCTACGCGCAAGTTATCGACGATTTGCAAGGTAAAACACTTGCAGCTGCATCTTCGCTCGCTATTAAAGATAAAATGACCAAAACAGAGAAGGCTGCTCAAGTAGGCAAACTCATCGCTGAAGCTGCTAAGGCTGCTGGCGTAGAGGCTGTAGTATTTGACCGCAATGGCTACCTCTATCACGGTCGAGTTAAATCATTGGCAGACGCTGCCCGCGAGGCAGGTCTCAAATTCTAAAACAAAGAGACTGTTATGAATCGAGTAAAATCAACACAAGACTTGGAGCTCAAGGAGCGCCTTGTTGCTGTCAACCGCGTAACTAAAGTTACGAAAGGTGGACGTACTTTCACATTTGCAGCCATCGTTGTTGTAGGAAATGAGGCTGGTATCGTAGGTTGGGGTCTTGGTAAGGCTGGCGAAGTTACCGCAGCTATTTCTAAGGCTACTGAATCTGCAAAGAAGAATCTTATCCAAGTACCAGTACTCAAGGGTACTGTACCTCACGAGCAATACGCTAAGTTCGGTGGCGCTCGCGTTTATCTCCAACCTGCATCTCACGGTACCGGAGTAAAAGCCGGTGGTGCTATGCGTGCCGTATTGGAGTCTGTGGGTGTAACCGACGTGTTGGCTAAATCTAAAGGTTCTTCTAACCCTCACAACCTTGTTAAGGCTACTATCGCTGCTTTGGGCGAGATGCGTGATGCACGCACCGTGGCTCAAAACCGTGGCGTAAGCTTATCTACTGTGTTTAACGGATAATAATTTGTGAAAATCATGGCAACTATTAAAATTCAAAAAGTACGCAGCACTATCGGCTGCCCACAAGTGCAAAAGGATACAATGTTGGCTCTTGGTCTTCGCAAGATGAATGCCATCGTTGAGCATGAGGCAACTCCTGCTATCCTCGGTATGGTAAACAAAATTAAACACTTGGTTAAAGTTATTGACTAATTAAAAAATTCGTAGCATTATGGAATTAAATAATTTAACGCCAGCTGCTGGTTCTGTAAAGACCGCTAAACGAATCGGACGTGGTCCAGGTTCTGGTCTTGGTGGAACTTCTACACGCGGTCACAAAGGTGCTAAGTCACGCTCTGGTTACTCTAAGAAAATTGGTTTCGAAGGTGGTCAGATGCCTATGCAACGCCGTTTGCCTAAGTTCGGTTTCAAGAACATCAACCGCGTTGAGTACAAAGCTATCAACCTTGCTACCTTGCAAGCTCTTGCTGAGGCAAAAGGCTTGGAGAAAATCGGTCTTATCGAATTGAACGAGGCTGGTTTCATCAACAAGACTCAACTCGTTAAGATCTTGGGTAATGGTACATTGACTGCAAAACTCACTGTAGAAGCTAACGCTTTCAGTAAATCAGCTGAGGCTGCTATCACAGCTGCTGGTGGTACTATCAACAAAATCTAATTAGTATGCGTAAGTTCATTGAGTTAATCAAAAATATCTGGAAGATTGAGGATCTCCGTAACCGTCTGTTGACCACGCTTTTGTTCGTGCTCATCTACCGTTTTGGATCATTCGTGGTTCTTCCAGGTATTGATCCTACAGCGTTGACCGCTCTCCGCGCTCAAACTGCTGGAGGTCTGATGGCTCTTCTTGATATGTTCTCAGGTGGTGCGTTCTCTAATGCGTCTATCTTCGCATTGGGTATCATGCCATACATCTCTGCATCTATCGTAATCCAGCTGCTCACTATCGCAGTGCCTTACTTCCAAAAGATGCAGAAAGAGGGCGAATCTGGCCGTCAGAAGATGAATCAAATCACTCGCTATTTGACCGTAGCTATTTTGCTTTTCCAAGGTCCAAGTTACTTGGTAAACCTTTCTGTGCAAATGGCGCAAGCAGGTCAAATGCTTGAGGTTGGATTCAACTGGTTCACCATATCATCCACTATTCTCTTGTGTGCGGGCTCTATGTTTGTCATGTGGTTGGGTGAGCGTATTACCGACCGTGGTCTTGGTAATGGTATTTCCTTTATCATTCTCATCGGTATCATTGCTCGTTTCCCAGCAGCTATCATCCAAGAGTTCTCTTCTCGTCTCAACGACGCAGGTGGTGGATTGATCGTGTTCATCCTCGAGATTGTTATCCTGCTCTTTGTGTTCGCATTTGCAATTATGCTTGTACAAGGTACACGTCGTATCCCTGTACAATATGCAAAGCGTATGGTAGGTAACAAGCAATACGGTGGCGTACGCCAATATATCCCATTGAAGGTTAATTCAGCTAACGTGATGCCTATCATCTTTGCACAAGCAATCATGTTTATTCCTATCGCGCTCGCTGGTTTCTCCAATGCAGAGAGTGCAAGTGCTTTCACGCGCGCTTTCATGGATAACGATGGTTTCTGGTACAACTTCGTATTCGCTATCTTGATCATCGTTTTCACCTATTTCTACACAGCGATTATCATCAACCCTGTACAAATGGCTGAAAACCTCAAGCTCAACAATGGTTTCATCCCTGGCGTTAAACCAGGCAAGAAAACAGCTGAGTATATTGATACCATTATGAACCGTTTGACATTGCCAGGATCTGTTCTCCTCGCAATCATCGCTATCCTGCCTGCTTTTGCTCGCCTCTGTGGTGTGAGCATGGGCTTCGCGCAGTTCTTTGGCGGTACATCACTGCTCATTATGGTGGGTGTAATCTTGGATACGCTACAACAAATTGAGAGTCACCTTCTCATGCGTCACTATGACGGATTCTTTGAGTCTGGCATGCGCATCAAGGGACGCTCAGGCGCAATGGCATATTAATACGAAATGATCTACCTCAAGACTGAAGAAGAGATCGAGCTCCTGCGCCGCAGTAACGACTTGCTCGGAAAGACCTTGGCTGAAGTAGCCAAGGTCATCCGACCAGGTGTTACTACTGCTGACCTCGACAAAGTGGCATATGAATTCATCTGCGACAATGGTGGTAAACCATCATGTCTCGGATACGAAGGATTCCCTGCTACTCTTTGCACTTCGGTGAATGAGCAGGTGGTACATGGTATCCCATCCAATAAGGTTGTCCTAAAGGACGGTGATATAGTATCCATTGACACTGTGGTAGAACTAGGCGGCATGCATGCTGACTCTGCATACACTTTCCCTGTGGGCGAAGTGGCAGAGGAGACACTGCAACTCATGCGCACAACCAAACAGGCACTTTATCTCGGTATCGAACAGGCCATCACGGGTCGTCGATTGGGTGATATAGGCTTTGCTATTCAGAACCACTGCGAGAAGAACGGTTATTCTGTTGTTCGCGAGTTTGTGGGACATGGTATCGGTCGTGACATGCACGAGGAACCAGAGGTGTGCAACTATGGCCGTCGTGGCAATGGATTGGTACTCAAATCTGGTATGGTACTTGCTATCGAGCCTATGATTTGTCTGGGTCGTCGCCAAGTGATTCTCGAAGAGGATGGTTGGACTGCTCGCACCATTGACCGCAAGCCTGCTGCTCACTATGAGCATAGCGTTTGCGTGAGAAATGGAAAAGCGGAGATCCTTTCTACCTTCGAGTATATTCAGCAAGTTTTAGGAGATCGTTTTATATAAAATATACCCATTACAATTATGGCAAAACAAGATGCAATTGAAGTAGATGGAACTGTGACTGAGGCTTTGTCCAACGCTATGTTCCGTGTTCAACTCGAAAGTGGTCATGTCATCATCGCTCATATCTCAGGTAAGATGCGTCAGCACTACATCAAGATTCTTCCTGGTGACCGTGTGAAAGTGGAGATGAGCCCATATGACCTCACCAAAGGACGTATTTCGTTCCGTTACAAGTAACAGGTTCGAAACCCTTATAATTAACACTCTAAAACTCTATTAAAAATGAAAGTTAGAGCATCTGTAAAAAAGCGCAATGCTGACTGCAAATTGGTACGTCGCAAAGGTCGCTTGTATGTAATTAACAAAAAAGAACCCAAAATGAAGATGCGTCAAGGATAAGCATTTCATAGAGGTAAACAATTAAAACAAATATCCTTAAAGTAAATAATTATGGCTATAAGAATTGTCGGTGTAGATTTGCCACAAAACAAATGTGGAGAAGTCGGTTTGACTTACATCTACGGAATAGGTCGTTCAAGCGCAAAGAAAATCTTGGCAGAGGCAGGCGTTGACCCAAGCATCAAGGTACAAGATTGGACGGATGACCAAGCAGCTAAAATCCGTGAGATCATCGGTGCTAAGTACAAAGTAGAAGGTGACCTCCGTTCAGAAACACAACTCAACATCAAACGATTGATGGATATCGGTTGCTACCGTGGTGTTCGTCACCGTATTGGTCTTCCAGTACGTGGTCAATCTACCAAAAACAATGCCCGCACGCGCAAGGGTAAAAAGAAAACCGTTGCTAATAAGAAGAAAGCAACTAAGTAATCAACCTGTTAATATCTATCAATTATGGCAAAGAAAACTGTTGCAGCAAAGAAGCGCGTCGTAAAGATTGACGGTGTTGGTCAACTTCACGTAATGTCTTCTTTCAACAATGTAATCGTAACACTTGCTAATGGCGAGGGTCAAGTGATCTCTTGGTCATCAGCTGGTAAAATGGGCTTCCGTGGCTCTAAAAAGAATACTCCATATGCAGCTCAAACTGCTGCTGAGGATTGCGCAAAGGTCGCTTATGACCTCGGCTTGCGCAAAGTAAAAGCGTATGTTAAAGGTCCTGGACAAGGTCGTGAGAGCGCTATCCGCGCTTGCGCTAATGCAGGTATCGCAGTAACTGAGATCGTTGACGTTACTCCTATGCCTCACAATGGTTGCCGTCCTCCTAAACGTCGTCGTGTATAATTTTTAACAATTAAAATTTTAAGAAAATGGCAAGATATATTGGACCAAAATCACGTATTGCACGTCGTTTCGGAGAGGCTATCTTCGGTCCTGACAAAGTGCTTGATCGTCGTAACTACGCTCCAGGTCAACACGGCGTTAACCGCCGCAAAAAAATGTCTGAGTACGGTACTCAGCTCGCTGAAAAGCAAAAAGCTAAATACACCTATGGTGTTCTCGAGCGTCAATTCCGTCTCCTTTTTGCTCAAGCTTCACGTATTAAAGGTATTACTGGTGAGATTCTTCTCCAATTATTGGAGTCTCGTCTTGACAACGTAGTATATCGCCTTGGTATGGCTCCTACTCGCGCTGCTGCTCGTCAGCTCGTTAGCCACCGCCACATCACAGTGGACGGCAAAGTAGTTAACATCCCTTCTTACCAAGTTAAGCCTGGTCAAGTAGTGGCTGTTCGCGAGAAAGCTAAATCATTGGAGGTTATCACTGCTTCTTTGGATGGATTCAACCACAGCAAATACCCATGGTTGGAGTGGAACGAGGCTGACAAAGCTGGTAAGTTCATCAACATGCCTCAACGTGAGGAGATTCCTGAGAATATCAAGGAGCAATTAATCGTCGAGTTGTACTCTAAATAATAATTAAATTCATGGCAATATTAGATTTTATTAAACCTGACAAGGTAATCATGTTGGATTCGAGCAATACCCGCGGAGTATTTGAGTTCCGTCCGCTCGAACCGGGTTATGGTATTACAGTAGGTAATGCTATTCGTCGCGTGCTCATTGGTTCGCTCGAGGGCTTTGCTATCTGTTCGATTAAGATCAATGGTATTGATCATGAATTTGCTACTATCCCAGGTGTTATTACTGATGTAACCAACCTTATTTTGAATCTCAAACAAGTTCGTTTTATTCGCAAGGAGGGACAAGATGTTGATGGCGAAACTATCCGTATGCATGTAAAAGGCAACAATGTCCTTCTTGCAGGCGAACTTAATAGTTATTTGCAATCTTTCGATGTTCTTAATCCTGAATTGCTGTTGGCAGAGATGGATGAAACAGCCGATTTTGAGATTGAGATAACATTGAATAAAGGACGTGGTTATGTGTCTGCTGATGAAAATCGTCAGGCAAATGATGCTATTGGCGTTTTGGCTATTGATAGCATCTATACACCTATTCGCAACGTTAAGTATAGCATAGATCCTTATCGTGTGGAGCAACGTACAGACTATGAGAAGCTCACATTGGAGATTCTTACAGATGGTTCTATTTCTCCACAAATGGCATTGACAGAAGCTGCTAAACTCTTGATTTATCACTTTATGCTCTTCTCTGAAGAACGCATTATTATTGAGGATCAAGCTAAACCAGCTAACGATACGTTGGATGAGGAACACTTGCGTATGCGTCAATTGCTGAATCAACGTCTGCAAGATATGGATCTCTCTGTTCGTGCACTTAACTGCTTGAAAGCTGCAGAAGTGGATACACTTGGACAATTGGTTAAATATCATCGTTCTGACTTGCTTAAGTTCCGCAACTTCGGTAAGAAATCTCTCACCGAGTTGGACGAGTTGCTTGAGCGTAACGGTCTGGCTTTTGGTATGGATATTAGCAGATACAAACTTAATGATTAATTAAAAAAGTAAAACAAAAATGAGACATAATAAGAAATTCAATCATCTTGGTCGTAAAGCAGCGCACCGTCATGCAATGCTTTCTAACATGGCTTGCTCGCTCATTACGCACAAGCGCATTTCGACCACTTTGGCTAAAGCAAAAGCGCTCCGTATGTATGTAGAGCCATTGCTCACCCATGCTAAAGAGGACACTACGGCTAATCGTCGTCTCGTCTTCGCTAAACTCAAACAAAAAACTGTTGTTACCGAGCTCTTCCAAAACGTAGCAGAGAAGATTGCTAACCGTCCAGGTGGTTACACCCGTATCCTCCGCACAGGTTTCCGTCTTGGTGATGCTGCTGAGATGGCTATCATCGAGCTCGTAGATTACAACGAGAATATGCTCAAGACTCCTAAGGCTGCTGCTAAGAAGACCACCCGTCGTGCTGGTAAGAAGGCTGCTCCTAAGGCAGAGGCACCTGTAGAGGCTCCAGTAGAGGCTC
Organism: Paludibacteraceae bacterium; assembly: GCA_045589755.1. Lineage (GTDB taxonomy): Bacteria > Bacteroidota > Bacteroidia > Bacteroidales > Paludibacteraceae > Colicola. The sequence goes on along the minus strand of JAZNPR010000022.1, from coordinate 5,663 downwards.
CTGCAACTGAGGCTGCTGCTGAGTAATCCGTTGAGTTTACGCTAAGTAAATAAGAAAATCGCATTCCGTTATTGGGGTGCGATTTTTTTTGTCTTTTGTCTCATCTCTTCGCATACCACTCCGTTACCACTCTGATGATTCCCTGCACCCCGCCACCCTCGGCGGCGGTCGAAACTTGCCTATGCCGCGTGTATGTTTTAGGGCAGATTATCTTAAAAATTACATGTTGTGTGCGATTTTTTTGTATATGTCGAAAAATTGTTGTAATTTTGCAAACCGAAAAATATCTTGAGATTATGACGACTATTATCAAAAGAGGAATTGTACTAATAGCATTATTTTTTGTAACTTTGGCTATTGTCGCGCAGAATTACGAACAATTTGATACCATATGTTTTGGCAAAACATACACGTGGAATAATCGTGATTACATTGAGAGTGGTGATGATACGGTGACGTTGCAAGATGTGAATGGTCAAGATAGCGTGGTAATACTGCATTTGTTTGTACATCCCGAACAACCTATTACTAATGTATATGACACCATATGTTTTGGTGAGACATACACATGGAATGATAGTGTCTATGCAGACAGCGGTGATTATGTGTTAACGTTGCAAGATATGCATGGCTGCGATAGTTTGGCAATCCTTCATCTGTTTATCCGTCCCGAACAACCTATTACTAATGTATATGATACCATATGTTTTGGTGAGACATATACATGGAATGATAGTGTTTATGCTGACAGTGGTGAATATAAGGTAATGTTGCAAGATGCGAATGGCTGCGATAGCGTAGTAATTCTTAGTTTGATAGTTTTACCGATTGCTTATACAACAATTGACACTACAATCATACAAGGTGAAACATATATGTGGAATGAGATAGGGTATCAAATATCGGGAGTGTATGTAGATACATTACAAAGTATAGATGGCTGTGATAGCATAGTTACCTTGAATCTGAATGTATTAGAAAATAATGTAGTTGTGGATACGATTCTACTTGTTGAACAGTGTGCCGATGAAAATGTGGTTGATCTAGTGATAGAGTGGGAAGGACATGTTGATTCTTTGGGTTTATATTTTGTTAGAGATTCGTTAAATACTCTTCCTATCGGTTTACATGACACCATAGTGCCAATGCCTATGGATGGACAGGTATCTATAGTTTATGAGGATATACGTGCGGGTATTTATGAGACAAAGATTGTAGGATATTTTTGTCAAAATAAAGTGTTTGAAAGCAAAACTTCTATGACCTTCCTTTATCCTTCTTCGGTATTTGAACAGCGTTGGGATGATGTGATATGCGTATTAACCAGTGGGTACAATGACGGATATGATTTTGTGGCTTTCCAATGGTATAAAAATGGACAACCTATAGAAGGAGAAAATAACTATTATCTTACCCAGCCTTTAGAGGATGGGGCAGAATATAGTGTTTTGCTAACAGAGTCTGATAGTACACAGCTGATGTCATGCCCACTTATGATAGGCATCAAAGAAGATTCTGAGGTAACGGTAGAACCCACTTTAATAACCAACAAGCAGCTTGTGCGTTGCGTTGTGCCAGATGCCGCTACGATATATGTCTATGATATGACAGGTCAGATTGTGCGTAATGATATGTTGTTACAAGGGGAAACCTATATACAAATGCCATATTTACCAGGAATTTATATGGTCAAAGTGTTGCTTAAGACTGGTGATATGAGCGATTTTAAGATTGTGGTGCTATAATATTAAAGTGTGTATGATGATGAGAACGAAAAAATTGCTAATATTTCTTGTTGTTTTATTTGTACATTCAGCAACTATTGCGCAACATTACGTAGGTGCGATGGTGGATGGTACTATGGCATGGCAGTTTGATAAGGACGAGAGAGCGGAGATCACTACACCACAACTGGGTGGTGGCGCATCTGTGGGTGGTCTGTATCAATTTCAATATAATCAATTTTTGTTGCAAACAGGATTGGGTGTCTCGCAGGTATGGTTGCGACAGGGATTAGATACTGTGCAAATCGCACGCGAGAAGACTACTGATACTGAAGGTTTTGTATTTACTTATCATGGAAGTCTGACCAATCGTACAGATCAAGTGATGGTCACTGAGGTTATGATTCCATTTATGCTAGGAACAAAAATACGTTCTTTCCATTTATTGGTGGGGGCCAAGTTTGCTGCGACGGTATTGGGTTTTGTTTCACAAAAAGCCTCATTAACAACCTGGGGCGATTATGGCGATCGCTACTATGGTCCGTTGGAGCATATGCCTCAACATGGTTTTTATGACGGGAAAGAGGTGGCAAGCCAAGATACAATGTCTTTTCGTCCAGATGTTCGCCTTTGTGCAGAATTTGGTTGGTCGTTCCCTTTGACTAAAGAACCAGTGAAGATAGGTGCTCCGATATTGCAATTAGGAGCTTTTGTGGAGTATGGTGTTCTTAATCCGCTAAAACGAACAAATAATACGTCGTTATTGGCAGAAGATACGTACTCTCCATTTATGGATGTGAAAATGAATCACGTTTATACAACACTGAATCGAGAACAGACGACAATTAATAATCTGCGTGTAGGTGTTCGTGTGGCAGTGCTTTTTCCTGTTGCAAAAGGTAAAAATCCATTCTGTCGTTGTATTGATGGCGCTGCAACAAGATATTCGTTGTAGTGAATTATTTTAGTATTTTTTCGCTTGTTGTAGTGCTTGATGTGCCGCTTTCTGTGTGAGGCGTTTTTGTTGGCGGGTCATGTTGTCGTTCTTATAGGGATTGCAGCGGCAGTTTTTACCAGTGAGCAATTCGTACCAAACACATGATGCGGTATAGCGACCATATTCGTAACTCAAATGATAGCCGTCGCGGCAAAGTGTGTCGCCTAGTTTGGTGGAGCGAGCAATCTTAATAGCTTCGCCACAAGGGATTAGCATCAGTTCGGGATGGCGCGAGAGAAGTGCATGGGTGGCGGATTGTATGCTATCGTCCATAATCTGTTGGCTTTTTTGATAGCGAGGAAAAGCTGGGTGCTTGGCATCTTGCGAATATGACCAAGTTTGCATCCAACAGAGTTGTGCTTGAGGCTGGTATTTGCGTACCGAGTCAATAAGTGCGCCAAGATAGGGTTCGTAAGATGATTGAATACCGCTATCATGGCTGGCTTGTTGCAACGAAATATAATTCCATTGGTCAAGCAATAGTGCTTGGCGGAGTGAATAACCCTCGTGAGGGGTACGGATGCCGTCTTTGATATAGCGGAAACTATATGAAGCAGTGTCTTTGAGCAAAAATGTGTAATGTTGCTCCAAAGAACAACCTCCATAATAGAGATTGCCAATGATGATGGGTTGTTTGCCTGCATCGCATAGTGGTGCAAGTTCTTGCTCTACAGCGTCCCATGAGAAACTATTGCCGATGCAGAGAATACGAATCGTATCGTTGGCTGTAGTAAATTGACAGTTGATAATTGACAATGCGCAAATAAGAAATGGAATGATGTGTTTCATTGTTGTAATTGTTTAAGCGTTATAAAAAGTTCTGAAAGTTGGTGCAAAAGTACGGAAAAAATTGCATATATGCAAAAAAAAGTGTAATTTTGCACTTGAAATAAATCTAATCATATGAAACGTATTCTTTATAGTACACTTTTGGTTTTGTGTGTGTCGCTTTTTAGTTGCGGAAAGCATGGTGGTTCATCGCTGCATTTTGATGCGGATAGTGCGCGTGTGCTGATTGAGCAGGCAATAGCAGATTCGCTGATTCCTGGTGCGGTGCTCTGCGTGGTGGACGAGGGCGAGATTGTGCATCTGGAGGCATATGGCCATCGTGCCATTGTGCCTGAGCATGAAACTATGACCACCAATACGATTTTTGATTTGGCTTCGGTGAGCAAACCTACGGGTGCGGGTACAGCAGCGTTGCTACTCATCAAAGAGGGTAAACTATCGGCGGACGATCTAGTATGCAAATATATCCCTAATTATCATTCCGATGTGACGGTGCGCCACTTGATGACCCACTATTCGGGACTGCCTGCCTATTTGGGCGCAGCGGGGCTGGAGAAACGGTTTTTGGAGGCGCAAGGCGATAGGTTAGAGGTTAGAAGTGATGAGGTGATGAGGAGAGATTTTACGATAGAGGCGATCGCTACTTGCCATCGACCATCTGCTGTTGGGGAACTGTATCGTTATTCGTGTTTGAATTTTATTAGTTTGCAGCGTGTAGTGGAGACCATTGTCGGCATGGATGTGAATACCTATTTGCGTAGTGCGTTGTATGAGCCCCAAGGTTGGACAACGATGGGTTGGCTGCCTGATACGGCGTACATGGAGCGTATTGCTCCTACGGAGTGGAATGAGAACGCGCAATTGCGTGGTGAAGTACACGATCCATTGGCGCGTGTGATGATGTGCGGTATTTCGGGTAATGCGGGTGTGTTTGCTACGGCTGAGGAGATTGGCAAATGGGCTATCTGGTATATGGAGCAACCACAGGAGTTGCGCGAAAGTGCTTGTAATGCAGGTCTTTGGACAGAGGATGTGCCGCTGGTAGCGGACACGTTGCAAACGACGGTAGAGAGCCGCCATACGGGTTATACGGGAACAAATGTTGTCCTTTGGCCAGAATATAATCGTGCTGTGGTGCTGCTGGCACATCGCGTACACCCACATGATAAGGGCAGTATGTATCAGCTGCGTAGCGCAATCAAGGAATTGGTAAGACCATAGGATTGTGATGGGAATTGTGCATGACAGATGATTGAGTGGCGAGGAACGAAATGGTGAAGTTATAGGACATGAGAAAAACGAAAATAATAGTAACACTATTGTGCTTTTGGTTAGGGCTGATGCCCTTGGCAGCGCAGTCGGTGACTATCACGAAGGATTTTGCACAAGTGCCGATGGCATCGGTGCTGGCGATGTATAAGAACGAGTTTGGTTCGTATGAGAAACCCGATATGACGGACACTTTTCCTTATGCGGTCATCCGTATGCATTTGGAGGGGAGTGGTCAATCGGTGCGCGAAGCCAAAGAGCGTTTGACCTTGTACATGGGTCAGCAAATGGGCGTGGAGCGCAGGGTGACTACCTATTCGAATCAGATATTGTTTCTTGTCCGCTCGCGCCATCCGATGATCTATATCGACTGTGGCGATGGTTGCGAGCGCGTGCTACTGAGCAATATGCAGCAACTGAAATCAAATTGCGTGTATGATTGTACGGTAAGGTTTGTGCCAGAAAAACTGAATGATGAAGAAATTGACAAAGAGACATTAAAGCAAGAACTGTTGGTGGAATTAGCAGCAGTCTTGAAAGGTCAGAGAGGGGATAATATTACCCAAAGTGACGAGTTGTCTAATCCAGTAATACAATCTGATACTGAACCTATTGATTTTAATTTGATTGATTCAGCACCTTCAAATGACGGGAGTGTAGAAACTTTTACGATTAGAGGCGTATCATTTAATATGATTAAGGTGCAGGGTGGCACGTTTACGATGGGTGCAACCTCTGAGCTGGGCAGTGATGCGTATGACTGGGAAAAGCCAACGCATCAAGTCACGTTATCGGATTACTATATTGGTGAAACAGAGGTGACACAGGCGTGATGGAAGGCGGTGATGGGTAGTAATCCAAGCAATTTCTCTGGTACGAATTTG
>JAZNPR010000021.1:0-11936 GCA_045589755.1 Paludibacteraceae bacterium | reverse complement strand
AGTATCACAGTAATCATTGGTTTGCCTTCCCACTCAGTAGCACCTACTACAGCGAACTTCACATCGGTAAACTTGCCTTTCAGCAACATGGGCACATTACGCAGCAAGTTAGCATCTACAATGCCTTCTACACGAACCAGTTTGATACCATTGTAGTCCTCTACCTTTGCAATCAGTTCATCGCGGAAACGCTCTACTTTCTCAGCCATAAAGGCCTCAATCTGCTTCTTCAAGCCCGCATTCTCATCAATGGCTTTGCGGATAGCGCCTGCCAAGTCTGGAGCGTTGTTGAACAGCGCACGCAGACCACCAATCATATCCACTTGCTTGTAGTAGAGTTCATCGGCCTTGGCTGCTGTCACTGCCTCAATACGACGAATACCCGCAGCCACACTGGTTTCCATCACAATGCGCACCGCACCAATCTTACCCGTACTTGCCACGTGGCAACCACCGCACAACTCTGCGGATGGACCGTACTTGATGACACGTACCTCATCACCGTATTTCTCGCCGAAGAGTGCCATAGCACCCATTTCTTTGGCTTTCTCTATTGGGGTATTACGACATTCCTCAAGAGGCAAGTCTTGGCGAATCATCTCGTTGGCAAGCATTTCTACTTGGCGAAGCTCCTCCGCACTCACTTTCTGGAAGTGTGAGAAGTCAAAGCGCAAGCTGTCTGCCGATACGTAGCTACCTTTTTGCTCCACATGCTCGCCCAATACTTGGCGCAATGCGTAGTGTATGATATGCGTAGCAGTGTGGTTGCAAGCAATGGCTTGACGACGAGCGACATCTACCTCAGCCATCATCTTGCTCTTGATATTCTCAGGCAATTCCGCACAGAGGTGTACTGCCAGATTGTTCTCACGTTTGGTATCCAACACGCGCACATTGCCCAATGTACCCGAATCGCCTACCTCACCACCCATCTCAGCATAGAATGGTGTTTGGCTGAGCACTACTTGGTAGAGTTCTTTGCCTTTTTGGTTCACTTTGCGGTAGCGCAACACTTGTGTCTCGCATTGCAGCACGTCGTATCCATCAAACTCTGTCTCACCTTCGCTAATCACTACCCAGTCGCCCAGTTCTTGTTTGTTGGCTTGGCGACCCATCTCTTTTTGGTGCTCCAATGCCTTGTTGTACTCTTCCTCATTGGTGGTAAAGCCGTTCTCGCTCAAAATCAATTGAGTAAGGTCGAGAGGGAAGCCATATGTATCTTTCAATGTGAACACATCCACACCCGAAATCACTTTACCTTTCGCTTCTTTCATCAGTTTATCAAGCAAACTGATACCCTTATCCAATGTGCGGAGGAAACCATCCTCCTCGCTCTTGATTACAGGGGTAATTTGTGCCTCTTGCTTCACCAATTCAGGATATGCTTTGCCCATGTCGGCAATGAGTTGTGGCACCAGTTTGTACATAAACGCCTCGCGTTGTCCGAGGAAGGTGTAGCCATAGCGTACTGCACGGCGCAAGATTCGGCGAATCACATAACCTGCCTTCTCGTTGCTTGGCAACTGACCATCAGCAATAGCAAAAGCGATAGTACGGATATGGTCGGCAATCACGCGCATTGCTACATCCACTTTCTCCTCTTTGCCGTATTCCGAACCACAAATCTCGCCAATCTTCTTCAGCATAGGTTGGAAGACGTCGGTGTCGTAGTTCGACTGTTTACCTTGCATGGTGCGCACCAAACGCTCGAAGCCCATACCTGTGTCGATTACTTTGTTTGGCAAGGTATCAAGCGAACCATCGGCTTTGCGGTTGTATTGCATGAACACAAGGTTCCAAATCTCAATCACTTGTGGGTGGTCTTTGTTCACGAGTTCGCGACCAGAGAGAGCCGCTTTCTCCTCCTCACTACGGCTATCCACGTGAATCTCCGAGCATGGACCACAAGGACCTGTATCGCCCATCTCCCAGAAGTTGTCGTGTTTGTTACCATTGAGGATATGGTCGGCAGGCAAGTGCTTAGCCCAAATCTCTGCTGCCTCATTGTCGCGCTCGATGCCCTCTTCGGGTGAACCTTCGAACACGGTTACATAGAGGTTCTTTGGGTCAAGTTTCAGCACGTCCACAAGGTACTCCCATGCGAAGTCAATGGCGCCCGCTTTGAAGTAATCGCCAAACGACCAGTTGCCAAGCATCTCGAACATGGTGTGGTGGTAGGTATCATGACCTACTTCCTCCAGGTCGTTGTGCTTACCGCTCACGCGAAGGCACTTCTGCGAGTCCGCTACGCGAGGATATTGTATAGGGTCATTACCGAGGATAATACCCTTCCATGGGTTCATACCTGCGTTGGTAAACATCAGCGTAGGGTCATCTTTGATGACCATGGGTGCTGAAGGTACAATCTTGTGTCCTTTCTTCTCAAAATAATCCAAAAAGGATTGTCTAATCTCTTTGCTTGTCATATTAATCTTGTGGTATAAATTTCTCTACTTTGTATTCTTTCTTCACTTCTTTGACTTCCACTACGAGTTGGTTGGCGAGCAATTTCTCGTTCTCCTCACGCTGGCGCAGAACGTCTATGGCTGCATAGATAGCGTGCAAGATGCTGGTTGCATCGGCTTCGTTCTTGCCTGCCAAACTGTATGCTGTTCCATGATCGGGCGAAGTGCGCACTACTGGCAGTCCCGCAGTGAAGTTCACGCCACTCATATCCAATGCCTTGAATGGCGCCAACCCCTGATCGTGGTACATAGCCAACACGGCATCGAAGTGATTATATTGTCCTGCACCAAAGAAACCGTCAGCCGAATAAGGGCCAAAAGCCCAGATACCTTGCTCTTGCGCCTTGGCGATAGCAGGGCGGATGATATTGGTCTCTTCCTCTCCAATGAGTCCGTTATCACCTGCGTGTGGGTTGAGTGCCAACACAGCGATGCGTGGCTTGCGACAAGTGAAGTCCATCTTCAGGGTGTCGTTGAGCACAGCCAGTTTGCTGAGGATACGCTCCTCGTTGATGGTTTCTGCCACTTTGGCGATAGGTGTATGATTGCATACCAATGCCACACGCATGCGGTCGCTAATCATCATCATCAGACTATCTTTGCCTTCGCCAAACTGTTGTGTCAGGTACTCGGTGTGTCCTGAGTAGCGGAACTCATCCGATTGTATATTATCCTTGTTGATAGGTGCCGTCACGATAGCGTGTACCAAGCCGTTCTTGAGGTCTTGGCATGCGCGTTGCAAGCTCTTGAGCGATGCTTTTCCTGCTTCGGGTGTGGATACACCTAATTGCACAGGCGTGTCATCAGGATAGCACGAGATAAGGTTCAGACGCCCATCTTTCGCCTGTTTGGGGTCTTGGATGATATTCCATTGGATATTGCGATACTCCTCATCGAGGGTTTGCATATGTTGGCGTGCTACTTTGGCGTTACCATACACAATAGGGCGACAAATCTCGCAGATATGGGGATTCACCAACGACTTGAGGATAATCTCATACCCTACTCCATTGATATCGCCTGCTGTAATTGCTATTGTTGGTTTCATATTAGTCTATTTGTGTTACTTTATCGTATTGTAATTTTGTGAAGTCAAACGGTTTGCGCTCTTCGTTCTTGTAGCCGAGGGACATCACGCATAATACCGTGAAGTTCTCTGGCAGATTAGTTAACTTACGCACCAAGTCCTCCGCGCCTTCTCTTTGATACACATGGCACCAACACGCGCCCAATCCTTGGTCAGTTGCGGCAAGCCATATGTTCTGCGCCGCAATGGCTGCATCGCATTGCCAAGTGTCAATCACGCTCGTATCCGCAGCCACCACAATGCCTGCCATAGCCGTGTCAAACATTCCGCTACCATAAGTGCGGCAACCTGCCAACTGGCGCAATATTGCCTCGTTCTTAATCACCACAAAGTGCCATGGGTTCATTCTTTTGCCCGCAGGCGACATCAGCGCACAACGGATAATATAGTCCAATTTCTCCTGCTCTACAGGCTGGTTTGTGTATTTTCTATACGAGCGCCGTATTTGGCACAAACTCTGAAAATCATGCATAATTAGTCAAATTAGATATTTGGCGGCAAAGGTACTATTTTTTTCGTACATATGCAAATAATTTCATAATTATTTGTTGTGCACCCTATATTTCGTTGCCAAGTGTTCGTCATTCGCTTGCATATGTGTATTTTTTGTTGTATCTTTGCAGCCTAATTTGGATAATTATGTTAACTCATCTACATATCCGCAACTACGCACTCATTTCGCACTTGGATATTGACTTTCAAGAAGGCTTCTCCGTCATGACAGGTGAGACTGGTGCTGGTAAGAGTATCATACTCGGAGCACTCAATCTTGTGATGGGTGCGCGTGCTGATTTGAAGGCCATCACAGAGGGCGAGGAGCGCTGTATCATTGAGGCCACATTCTCATCACCAGAGGAAATCATCATCCGCCGCGAACTGAGTACAAATGGTCGTTCGCGTTCGTTTGTCAATGACGAAGTTATCACACAAGCAGAGCTCAAAGCGTTGGCGCAAGAGCTGATTGATATTCATTCGCAGCATGAGAGTCTGCTGATTGGAAATGATCTTTTCCAAATCCAGGTAGTGGATGCGATGGCAGGTAACGAAACTGAGAAAGAAACATATACTACAGCTTATCAGCAATATACACAAGCTACGCAATCGCTACATCAGCTCCAACAACGCGCTGCTAGAGCACAAGCAGATGCCGATTATACAGCTTTTCAATGGCAGCAACTTGAGGATGCCCATTTGCAAACTGAAGAGATGGAAGAATTGGAGGCAGAGGAGTATCGTCTAGCCCATGCTGAGGAAATTCAAACTTCGCTGACAACTGCACTACGGCAATTGGATGGTGATGAACATAGCGCTTTGTCACTCATTCATCAAACACGTATCAACGATGCTGATGTTCGTTTGGCAGAACGACTAGAGAGTTTAGAGATTGATCTCAAAGATATCATTGCAGATATCCATCGCCTTTACGATCGTACCGAGCGTGATCCACAGCGCCTAGATGAGGTGCAACAACGTATCAGCATGCTGCAGAGTCTCATGAAAAAGCACCGTGTACGGACTATTGACGAGCTGATAGCGTTACACAAAGAGTTAGGGTTACAAATGCAGCAATTGGCTAATTTTGATGAAGAAATATCTAAACTGCAAGTTGAGGTAGATGAGGCGTACACTGCCCTATGTTCGGCAGCCAAAGCACTAACTGCCTCGCGATTAGCGCCATGCAAACAAATAGCCTCACAACTCGTAGAGAACCTGAAGACATTAGGGGTTCCGCATGCCAAAGTAGAAATAGATATCCAGCCTTTAGAGGAGTTTGCAGAGACGGGTAAAGACAATGTACAATTTCTGTTTGCAGCCAACTTGAATCAATCGTTGCGCCGCGTAGCAGAAGTGGCTTCAGGTGGTGAAATCAGCCGTTTGATGCTATGTATCAAAGCATTGATTGCCAGTACAAAAGGGTTACCTACAATCATCTTCGACGAGATTGATACGGGCGTAAGCGGTGCTATCGCTAGTCAGATGGGTGAAATCATGCGCCAGATGGCCAATGCTAGACAAATTATCACAATCACACACCTCCCTCAGGTGGCAGTACGTAGTCAGCACCATTATCTGGTATATAAAGAAGATACAGACGTCCGCACCGAAACGCACATCCGCGAACTCACCACACCCGAACACGAAGCAGAAATTGAGAAGATGAGACAACTATAAATCGCGCCTTGTAGATTCTTCCAGCGAAGCGAACTACTAACTACAAACTACAAACAATTATGCTCCCACTCGCAGAACGCATGCGTCCGAAGACGCTCAACGAATACATAGGTCAGAAGCATCTCGTAGGAGAAGGTGCTATCCTTCGCCAGATGATAGAGAACGGCAATCTATCGTCCTTCATTCTATGGGGTCCTCCAGGCGTGGGAAAAACCACATTAGCTCGCATCATCGCTCATCAGTTGGAGCGTCCATTCTATACACTATCCGCTGTCACTAGCGGTGTGAAAGAGGTGCGAGAGGTCATCGACAAAGCCAAACGCTTTAGTACAATGAATAGCGGACTCTTCGCCTCCCCCCCTACACAATCCTACACAACGCTACACAACGCAGCACCCATCTCTCCCATCCTTTTCATCGATGAGATTCACCGTTTCTCCAAGTCGCAGCAGGATAGTCTGTTAGGTGCCGTGGAAGAAGGAACCATTACGCTAATTGGTGCCACCACCGAGAACCCCTCCTTTGAAGTCATCACACCGTTGCTCAGCCGTTGCCAAGTGTATGTACTGAAGCATTTGGAGAAAGACGACCTGCTGGAACTCCTCCACCGTGTACTGACCACAGACGAACATATCCGCAGTCTGGGCATAGAACTGAAAGAAACAGAAAGCATCCTGCGCTATTCGGGTGGCGACGCACGCAAACTGCTCAATATCATCGAACTAGTCACCAATTCGGGTGTCAAAGTCATTGATAACGACACGGTCACCAAGCAACTACAGCAGAACCCTGTAGCATACGACAAGGACGGCGAGTTGCACTACGATATTATCTCCGCTTTCATCAAGTCGATTAGAGGTAGCGACCCCGATGCGGCACTCTATTGGCTAGCGCGTATGGTAGCCGCAGGCGAAGACCCTAAGTTCATCGCCCGCCGATTGGTCATCTCCGCAAGCGAGGATATAGGACTGGCTAACCCCAACGCGATGTTGGTGGCGAACGCTTGCTTCGATACCTTGCAGAAGATAGGTTGGCCCGAAGGACGTATTCCGCTGGCGATGGCTACGGTGTATCTTGCCACATCACAAAAGTCCAATTCTGCGTATCTGGCTATCAATCAAGCATTAGAGTTAGTGGAGAAGACAGGAAACCTGCCTGTGCCATTGCATTTGAGAAATGCGCCTACCAAACTCATGGACGATCTGGGCTACGGACACGACTACCTCTATTCCCACGATTTTCCTAATCACTTTGTCAAACAGCAGTTTATGCCCGATGCCCTACAAGGCACCCAACTCTGGCACGCCCAAGGCAGTCCACAAGAGCAGAAGATGGCAGAATGGATGAAGCACCTTTGGGGAGAGGTTAAAGGTTAAAGGCAAGGGGTATGGCTGGCATATACATACATATACCATTTTGCAAAAGTCGCTGTAAGTACTGCGACTTTTTCTCTACTACCCACATCGAGAAGCAAGCGCAGTATGTGGAAGCATTGCTCACAGAAATGCAAGACCGCCTGCCCATATCCAATACCCATTTCCCCATATCCACTATATATATAGGTGGCGGGACACCAAGTACACTACAAGTGGAGCACTTACAAACTATACTGGAGGCTATTAGGCGAAAGGCGAAAGGCGAAAAACAAGAGATCACCCTCGAAGCCAACCCTGGAGATATAACTCCTGAGAAAGCACGCGCATGGCGTGAGCTGGGTATCAACCGTCTGAGCATTGGTGTGCAGAGTTTTGATGATGAACTCTTGCAACTCATTGGCAGACGACACAATGCAGGACAAGCACGCCAAGCTGTGGCCATAGCACAAGAAGCAGGATTCGACAATATCTCCATCGACCTGATGTACGCCCTTCCATCACAAACCATGCAGCAGTGGCAATCCGATGTAGCACAAGCCCTGCAACTCGGCGTGCAACACATTTCCTCATATGGCCTTATCTATGAGGAGGGTACTGTACTCACCACCCTACTCGATCATGGTGTAGTAGAAGCGGTGGACGAAGAAGTGGAGATGCAGATGTATGATTATCTGGTGGAGCAATTGACCGCGAACGGATATATCCATTACGAGGTAAGTAATTTCGCACAGCCCGACCGCGAGTCAAAACACAATTCCAGCTACTGGAACAACACACCCTATATCGGTCTGGGCGCAGGAGCACACAGCTACGACGGCGAGCAACGCCAATGGAACATCAGCGATTTGGATATTTATATCCAGCAAGCCAATGCCCACCAACTACAACCCGAAATAGAACGACTAACCGAAGAACAGCGACATATGGAACGCATCATGCTCGGACTACGCACCCAGCAGGGCATAAGCCAAGAGTGGGTCCACATGGATGCTGCACAACCGTATATTCAACAAGGATTACTCACCGAAAAAGCAGGTCGATTGATGGCTACAACCAAAGGTTTTCATATCCTCAATCGTATCATAGAAGACCTGCTGTAGGCGATATATCGAGCCAAACACTTGCATGTATCAAAAAAATGTTGTACTTTTGCAGAAAATTTTAACGTATCATTATGCAATACTCTGTTGTACATTTCTCCTATCGGTTTGACCAGGCATGGCAACAAGACTTGTTCGAACAAGACTTGTGTGACTTGGGTTTTGAGGTGTTTGATGGTGAGAATGCCTATATTCAGACCAGCGTTTTAGAGGAAAACCAGGAGGCGATGGACGCTTTGATTGGCAATACTGAAGGCGTATCGCTTCTCAGCATAGAGGAATGTGAAGACATCAACTGGAACACCACTTGGGAAGCCGAACACGAGATTGTGGAGTTGCCATTGGGCGTGCGCATCACCCCGCATTGCGCTTTCGGTGCGGGACATCACGAGACCACCAGCATGATGATAGAGGCTCTCTTAGAGGCGAAGGAGCAAGGTTTCTTCTTGGCAGAGCGCCATGTGCTGGATATGGGTTGCGGTACTGGCGTGCTGGGCATCATGGCTAAGAAATGCGGAGCGACCAACGTAGTGGCAGTAGATATAGATGACAAGAGCGTGGCTAACACGCTGGAGAACGCAGAGGCAAACAACGTGACATTGGATGTGCGTTTGGGCAGTACTCCGCCCGATGACGCGTTTGACTTGATATTGGCGAATATTCACCGCAATATATTAGTGGAACAGATGCCTGCATATGCCAAGATACTGAATGATGATGGCGAACTATGGCTGAGCGGGTTCTACGCCGAAGATATACCATATTTGTCCCAAGCCGCAGAAGCAGTAGGACTGCAACACACCGAAACACGCCATACCAACGAATGGCAATGGATAAGATTGAAGAAATGAACACAATTTGCGCCATATCAACTCCTTACGGCAGCGGAGGAATAGCCGTTGTTCGTGTGAGCGGTGAGTCTGCAATACAGATTGTGGACACATTGTTTCATGGGCGGAAGTCACTGACGGAAGCAAAAGCATACACCGTGCATTATGGGGAGATTAAAAAGCCTACCCCCATCCCCTCCCTAAAGGGAAGGGAGAACAATGAGCAGGAGATTCTCGACCAAGTATTAGTCAGCGTCTTCCGTACACCTCACTCCTTCACGGGCGAGGATGTGGTGGAGATAGCTTGCCATGGTAGTATGTATATCCAGCAAACGCTCTTGCAATGGCTCGTAGACGCAGGTTGCCAATTGGCTAAAGCGGGCGAATTCACCCAGCGCGCTTTTCTAAATGGCAAGATGGATCTCACCGAAGCCGAAGCTGTAGCCGACCTGATTGCCGCACAAACGAAAGCCGAAAAAGACTTGGCACTCAGCCAATTGCGCGGTGGTATATCCAACGAGTTGGCAGCATTGCGCGAACGACTACTGACCTTCACTTCGCTCATCGAGTTGGAATTGGACTTCGCCGACCACGAGGAATTGGAGTTTGCCGACCGCACACAACTCAATGCTCTTGCCAACGAAATTGACAGCACTATCGGTGCATTGGTTGCATCTTTCAAGACGGGCAACGCCATCAAACAGGGTATCCCTGTGGCAATTATCGGTGCGCCTAATGTAGGTAAATCTACCTTACTCAATGCCCTGCTTGGCGAAGAACGCGCCATCGTCAGTGACATACAAGGCACTACACGCGACACGGTGGAGGATACGTTGGTAATAGGCGGTATGCTATTCCGTTTTATAGACACCGCAGGCATGCGCGTGACAAATGATACAATAGAAAATATGGGTATTGAGCGCAGTCGCCAAGCTGCACAACGAGCTGCAATAATCATTCATCTGCAAGATGCAACCATGCCCCAGAACACCTTATCGCTCTTAGAAAATATCAACGATAAAATGGTGATACAGGTGTACAACAAAGTGGATTTAGTGCCATCGTTTACACCAAGCAACGGCACAATAGGTATATCTGCCAAAAATGGCAATATCAATGCGCTCAAACAGCAACTTGTAGCTTATGCTGAAGAACAATGCGATACACGCAACGCGTTGACAATCAGCAACACACGCCACTATGAGGCATTGGTGCGCGCGCAGGATGCTATCCAACGCGTACAAGACGGACTGCAAATGCAGATCAGCGGCGAGTTCCTCAGCATGGACCTGCAAGACTGCCTTTCTGCCCTTGGCGAAATTACAGGACAAATCACCTCACAAGAGGTCTTGAACAATATTTTTGGTAAATTCTGTATCGGAAAATAGAGGCGAAAGGTTAAAGGCAAGGATATGAGAAAGAAAATAAATATATTATTAGGTGCACTGATAGCCCTATTGGGTAGTTGCAAGAGTCAAAAAGACATGCCTATACAAAGTGAAAAGATTATGGTCATGTATGGTCCGCCTGCGTATTTCCAACAACAAGCTACCCAACAACAAGACACCACCTCGCAAGAAACCCCACAAGAGAATAACGAGGCAAATGACACGTTGCCCAATACCCGCTAAACAGTAGCCCATAGGGCGTCCACTAAACACTAAACAAATATGATATACTCCATGACTGGCTACGGCAAAGCAGAGTGCTTGGTAGCCAACAACAAGAAACTGGTCGTAGAAATCAAGAGTCTCAACTCCAAATCCATGGATCTCAGTGTGCGTATAGCAGCACAATTGCGCAGCAAGGAGCTGGAGATTCGCACACTCATCGCGCAACGCCTGGAGCGCGGTAAGCTTGATCTGAGTATCTACTACCAAGACGCAGCACAAGGCGAAGATGCAAGCAATTTCGCACCTATCAACCGCGAGGCGTTTGCCTACTACTACCGCGAACTCATAGCCCTGCAAAAGGAATTGGGCTGGGCTAACAACCAAGATATTGTATCGGCTATCCTGCGTATGCCCGATGTCACGAAGGTGCAAGACTCCAGCGAGGTGAACGAGGAGGAATGGGCTGTCGTGCTGCAAACCATCGAAGAGGCGATTATGCTGTTCAATGCTTTCCGCGAACAAGAGGGCGCATCCCTCTATCAGATGTTCTGCGAGAAGTTGGATGCTATTGCTGCCCTGCTGGCAGAGGTAGAGCCCTACGAGCAAAGTCGAGTGGAGAAAATCAAAGCGCGCATTGAGGCTAACTTGGAGCAACTATCCGCCAACACCCAGCAAGCCATTGACCGCAACCGTCTGGAGCAAGAGATGATTTATTACATTGAGAAACTCGATATCAACGAGGAGAAAGTGCGTTTGACCAACCACTTGAAGTACTTCCGCGAAACCATGGGCGAGACTACAGGTGTGGGCAAAAAACTCGGTTTCATTGCCCAAGAGATGGGTCGCGAGATCAATACTCTCGGCAGCAAGAGCAACCAAAGCGAGATGCAGATTATCGTGGTGAAGATGAAAGACATCCTCGAACAGATCAAAGAGCAAGTGCTGAATGTGTTATAAGACAAGGGATACAAAAATCAACGTAAGTTTTATTATCGCCATTTATGCCCCATGCATAGATGGCGATTTTTGTACACCATTTATCAAAAAGTGCTTTTTCTTAAGATTTCCATCTCTTTTCCCTCTCTTATACCTTGCCTAATTCCACCGACCGACGACCGAGAGAACTCCGAGAGAACTCCGACCCAACTCCCGGTGACCAAAAAGTGACTAAACCTTGACTAAACCTGAAAAAGGTTGACTCGATTACTGATATATAATCTTAAAAAACGTACTTTTTTGACTCGTTTCCTGAAAAGGTTGACTGGAGTCCTAAAAAGGTTGACTCTTTGAAAG
>JAZNPR010000020.1:0-4450 GCA_045589755.1 Paludibacteraceae bacterium | reverse complement strand
GTGCTCTTCTGCGACGATTCTATCGTGCGTGCCACACAACTCCGCGACAACACCCCTTGTCTGATCGAAGCAGGAGCCAAAGATGTGCATATGCGTATTGCATGTCCGCCTATCATGTATGGCTGTCCATTCACGAACTTCACCACATCGAAATCGGACATGGAACTCATCACCCGCCGTATCATTGCAGATTTAGAGGGTGAAGAAGCAGCCAATAATCCAGAGCGTATCAAGGCATATGCGACGTCGGACTCCTTGGAGTACCAACGCATGATACGCGCCTTGCGCGACCGCTTTGCGCTGAAGTCACTCAAATATACCAAGATAGAGGACCTCATCGCCGCTATCGGACTACCGAAGTGCAAAGTATGTACCTACTGCTTCGATGGTTGCAACCCAGAGGAATAACCCCAAATGCTCGGCCACTCGCCGAGCATTTTTTATTTATCCATACGCCCACTCTTTTCTCCCTGCCCTTACACTTTACACCCTACACTCTACACCGTAGCTCTGCTACCCTTCCCTGCCTCTAAATTCTAAACCGTAGGCACTTTGTGCCGTCCTCTAAACAATACGAATATTAAGATTCAGTTCCCTTGTACCAAGTATATCTACTCCGTGTAAAGACCAAGGTGAAGGAGTGCGACGGAACGCACTCCGAGTATTGCGTCCGAAAAGTCCCCACTTTGAGGATTAAGCGCAATACATAGAATGGCGTGACCCTTGCGGTCACGCAGCCGTACGGCTATAGGGTAGTGCCGTACAGGGTAGGCACGACCGCCAATTGTATGAAGTTAGGTGTGTTCCATCAAAAAGTGCTGTTTCTTAATATTGCTTCCTAAAAAGGTTAATCCCATTCCTAAAAAGGTTGACTCTTTTCCTGAGTGAGATAGTTGACTTATCTGTTTTTTTAAGAAAAAATCACCTCAAAAGCGATTTTTCTTGCACAGCTCAAAAAAAAAGTGTATCTTTGCGGTGTAATTTCAGATTAATGGAAAATATTAACTATTAATTATTAACTATTAACTGATATTGCAGACATATTATTTAATTAACAGCGTTTATTGACGCTTTGTGCTTGGCAGTTCTGAATCTGGAAAATTCAATTATCTATTGTCAAGGCAATGCAACGATAGATGTCTGCGTGTATATTCATATACATACCCTTTGGGTGTGCTGTATCCATATACGGCGGGCTTCTGGTTGCTTGTCTCACAATAGAGGGCATTCCAGAGCCTAGAACTGCGGGACAAGTAATTTTGAAGTCCCGCTTTTTTTTGCCAAACACAGTGTTGTAAACTCAACCACCGCAGTGAAATGGCAAAAAACAGCAATCTCAGTCAAGCGAAGGCAGCGAAGAACGACGAGTTCTACACCCAGTATGCTGACATACAAAAAGAGGTAAATGCATATATTGAATACAACCCCGATGTGTTTCGAGGCAAGACTATCTTGCTGCCTTGCGATGATCCAGAGTGGTCAAACTTTACCAAGTTCTTTGCGCAAAACTTTGAGTTCTTCGGACTGAAAAAACTCATTTCTACCTCATACGCCATCGAAAGTAAGAACTATAAAACCGATTGGCAACCCACACTCTTCGAAACAGAGAATCCCCTATACAATGCTGATAAGTCACGCGTAAAAGGCAAAATCTTTACGCTCGACCACGACACCAATACCAATGGTCGCATTGACATCAACGACTTGCAATGGCATTACCTCGAAGGCGATGGTGACTTCCGCTCTGCCGAAGTCACCGCCCTGCGAGACGAAGCCGATATTATCATCACCAACCCTCCTTTCTCCCTCTTTCGCGAGTTCTTGGCATGGCTTATTGAAGGACAAAAAGATTTTCTCATTTTAGGAAATATAAATGCTATTTCTTACAAAGAAGTGTTTCCTTTAATTCGAGACAATAAAATGTGGCTTGGCGTCAGAAGTGGAGCAAAAACATACATTACATATACTGGAGAAACCCAAACAATGGGAAATACTTGTTGGTTTACAAATATTGATCATGGTCGCCGTCATCAACCGCTGCAATTGATGACAATGGAAGATAATCTTAAATTCAACAAAAAACTTAAAGGACTTACTGAATATATTCATTACGCAAATTTCGATGCTATTGAAATTCCGTATGTAGAACTTATTCCTTCCAATTATGATGGAATGATGGGAGTTCCTATCTCATTTCTTGATAAATATTGTCCTGAACAATTTGAGATAATAGGTCACCCTCATGGAGATTATGGTCTTGAGTTAGGAACTAAACCATTCCCACGTGAACTAAAGCAACTTAATAAAGGATTACGAGATGGAGATTTATACTATATGAAGGACGGGAAACCTGAACTTCCATATCGTCGCATTTTAATCCGTCACAAAAAACAATAACCCATGAAAGCAGAACGCAAGATTTACACCGTTGAAGAGATTTGCAAAGGTTTCACCTACAACGAAGCCGAAGGCAAAGGACTATTTGGTTTAAGTGGTCGTTTGACCATCCAACCAGAGTACCAACGCAACTACTTATACGCCGAGCAAAACGGCGCACGAGAGATTGCAGTCATGGAGTCGGTACTAAAGGGCTATCCTATTGGTCTGTTGTACTTTAATAGAGTAGATGATATGCATCTCGAAGTGCTTGACGGACAGCAACGTATCACTTCTCTGGGGCGTTTCTTAACGCGTAAGTTTGCCATAAAGATTGACGGAATGGAACAGTATTTCGACTATATGGCGGAAGACCTCAAAGAGAAGATACTCAAAACCGAACTGCTTGTATATGAGTGCGAAGGCACCGAAAGTGAAATCAAAGAGTGGTTCAAAACCATCAATATAACTGGTTTGCCATTAGAGGAACAAGAGATACTCAATGCTGTGTATTGCGGTTCATTCGTTACACTTGCCAAAGAGGTTTTCTCCAACTCGCAAAACGCCAATGTCAATAAGTGGGCAGCCTTTCTTCGTGGCAATGTCAAACGCCAAGCTTATTTGCATACGGCTTTGGATTGGGTTAGCCGTGGCAATGTTAGTGGCTATATGTCGCTCCATCGCAATGATGACAATATCCGCGAAATGCAAACTTACTTTGATAGCGTGATTGACTGGGCAAGTGGAGTATTCACCAATATAGAAAAGGAGATGTGTGGATTACCTTGGGGCGAACTCTACGAGAAATATCACAAACAGCCATACGACGCAACTGCTGTGGCAGCCAAACAACGCGAACTATACGAAGACTACTATGTAAAAAACAAAAAGGGTATATATGAATATATTCTCAACGGTTGCACGGATACCAAATTATTAGAAGTGCGTTGCTTTGATGAGCCCACCAAGAAAAGCGTTTATGCGCGCCAAACTGCTCAGGCACAAGCGCAAGGCATTTCCAACTGCCCACATTGCGCCATGTCCAATGGTGCCAACCGCACCAAGATTTGGAAGCTATCCGAGATGGATGCCGACCATGTAACCGCATGGAGTAAAGGCGGTGCAACAGACATCAGCAACTGCCAAATGCTTTGCCAAACTCACAACCGCGCAAAAGGAAATAAATAATCTTCGCCAAACCTTCGGCACAATCTTCGCGCGAAGAAACTTTTTTCAAAAAAAATACACTCACGCGGGAAGCCCTGTAAATACTACACTTTCCGCGTGTTGTATACATCATTTTATCCTCCAAAACTGCAAATCTTCGGCACAAAACCGTCAAAATGCCGAAGATACGGCAACACTATATTATATAGAGGCGCAGCAAAAAACAAAAACTTGGAAGCCACAGAAAGCCCATAGAAGTCCCACAGATCTCCCTATTTTGTTCTATACTTGCGCTGATTCCTCAGAGTGGGGACTCTTCGGGCGCTGCGCTCGGAGTGCGTTCCGTCGCACTCCTTCAGGTCCCGAAACTTATAGAGAACTTGTGGGAGTCGCGCTAACGTAGTTACTTATCCGATATTGTTTCTTCCCCTTCGTGAACTTACCATACTGAATAGCATTCACAGGGCAGATATGGAAACATGCCAAGCACTGCGTACAGTGGTCGCTCCATTCTGGACGGCCATCTACCAGCGAGATATTATGCGCAGGACATGTCTGTGCACAACGCCCACAGGAGGTGCAGGCATCGGTTGTGAAGAATGGATCGGCAGTGAGTTGGTACTTATTGAAACTACTACCTATCACATAACTCTTGAATCGCGCCAATGGTCCTTCGTAGCAGTCAAAAACATGTTGTTGTGCCTTCAGTTGCTCCACAATCTGTGGCAATCGCTCTTTAGCAGCGGCCATCTTGCGAGCAGCCACCTCATCTGCATCAATGCCAAAACCATATTTTCGTGCGCCCGTTCCCACCGCGGTAGCAGCGACATTCCATTGCGGTCGCCAGCTCCTCCGCACGGCGGAAGGCGGAAACGAACAGTGGGATCAGGATCGGCACGAGCGCCTT
>JAZNPR010000019.1:0-2356 GCA_045589755.1 Paludibacteraceae bacterium | reverse complement strand
CCAAAAATTTTACCGACGAGTAAAATTTTCAGATAATTGTTTGTCAAGTGTATCCGCTATGCAGCACATCCGCTCATACGACTTACGGCTGATGCCATAGACCGCATCGTAGCGCCACTCCGCGAAGGGGCGCACGAACATTGTCTGCGAGATGTTTTTCAGCGAATGATAGTCGAGCGGCACGCGACATTCCGCTGTAGGAAACACCTCCTCTATATAACAGCAGAAACCGCGGTAGTCTGTCCCATCGGGATAGATACCACGGTCTACCAATATACGGAATATCGCCTGCCAGTGCACCTGCCGACTCACTAGCGGAACCCGCCTACCATCATCACACACGATAGTCTGCTGCATCAGCCGTTCCAGTGCCAAGCACACGGCTGTTTCATTTTTTCCCTACTTGGCAGCGCAGTAGCGCCACTTCACGCTCCAACGCTTCTATGCGCTGTAATAATTCATTAAATCTTTGTTCCATAAATATATAATGCAATTATTCACCAATAATATCATGTCCTAAACGAGATATCATTTTTATATCAGATCTCTTCATAATATTAGCCAATATTCTAGCCTTTGAACCTACTTTATGTTTTTTTAGCCTAGTAGATGCACCCACTACTACAGGTTTGACCACTACTGCTTGCGCTAACTCAATTGTCTTTGTCCCATAATGTGTTTTTTTCGCTTGGGCAGCAAGGATAGCCTCCATTATAACCTCTTTGCGTTTGGTCGATAATGTTTCATTTGGTCTTCTTCTTGGCATAACTGTTAATTTAAAGATTCTATTATTTCGTTTACAATATGTGCCATAATTCCCATAAGAGCGACACATTCCTTCTCTACAAATAAGTTCGTCTTTTCAGTGTCGAATGTTAGTATACCCTTTATGCTGGCATCCTTGTTTTTATTACACTCAGGAGGTAGAATAGCAAAGGCTGCCAGAGATTTATAGAACTCCTTATGATTAGGACTCGATGTAAAGAATTCTCCTCTTTCGGCATCAATCGATAAATCATTTGACAACCAGAAATTCTGTGGGTTTGAAAGAATGAAATCGAATGCACTGTTTTTTTGAAACATTGCATTTCCATGATGTTCACAATACCGTTGGGCTTTAGAGGATAATTCTTTAATTGAGTTTTCTGACTCTCTTGCAATTAAATATTTGTGATTTTGTTGTCGCATGTTGGCCTTTGATTCTTCAGTTTTACTCATAAGAAAGATTTCTCTTGTCAATACAAGTCTCTCATCTGAGGTTTCACTAATGCGATATATGCTGATAGAGGCATCTATATGAAAAGCTGTATACAAAATAGAATGAAAGAACTGCAGCAAGCGGGTCAGATCAGATGTGAAATCCAACAAAGTATGAAGACGATTAGGCTCCAAACTTCGTCTTGCCTTTATATTTCTTTTTATACCGTATGCACAATGATACAGCCCCCTATGAAGTGAACTTAACAAGTAACCAGTATTATTCTTAATTCTAAATAACCAATACTGATAAGCAGAACATGGTATGCCATGTGTACCCATCTTGGATAGATGCTTATTGATTGTCATGGAACACAAATATAAAATTAAGTAAAGGATAAAGAAACACAATACTATTATGAGAACTATCCAAGCTCCTCTATATCCAAAATCTTTCACATACTCAGCGTACTTGGCTGCTATACCCAATTGTGGAAGATGTTCTTCCAACCAAGACGCAATCGTGGTCCAATCCGCAAGTATACCGAATATACCTGCGGCACCTACAAGCCCAATTTTCTCTTTACTATTCATATGGCATTACGTTTTTATATTATCAGATTAATATTCAGCCTTATAACTCTACATATAAATAATACCCCACCGCCCCCAACACCAATAGGATGAGTGCTACGATTATAGTGCCGTAGCGTACGAACCAGTGAGGTGGGCGGCCTATGGTATCGCGCATCTTGGGACTGCGGAGGTTGATGTTGTCATTCTTGTCCATAATATCATTAGTTTCCAAGTTCCAACTGGTTCTTTACCAAATTATAATAGGTGCCTTGGGCTGCCGTCAGCGAAGCGTGGTTGCCTATTTCAGCTACTCGTCCACCGTCAAGCACGATGATTTGGTCGGCATCCTTCACCGTCGAGAGGCGGTGGGCGACAATTACCACAGTGCGTCCCTTATAGAACTGTGCCAGGTTCTCCACGATGGCACGTTCGTTCTTGGCATCCAATGCATTGGTAGCCTCATCAAGGAAGATGTATTCAGGATTTTTATACACCGCACGAGCTATGTGTATGCGCTGTTTCTGTCCTTGGCTGTGTCCCACCCCATCGCCTCCTATTTTGGTGTTGGCCCGTAGGGGTAGCG
>JAZNPR010000018.1:0-13407 GCA_045589755.1 Paludibacteraceae bacterium | reverse complement strand
TACAGATATTATAGTCATCGTACGAAGGCACCATACGATAGGTAACTTCACCAGTATAGTTCAATTTTGATTGACCAGCTTTACCTTTCTTGGTGGTTACAACAATCACACCCGCCATCGCGCGCGCACCATATATAGAGGTAGCAGAACCGTCTTTCAAGATTTGGAAGCTCTCAATATCTTCTGCGTTAATACCTGAGATGGCACTCGCAATCAGTGTAGTAGCATCACCCGAAGAGAGGTCATCTGCATCCATCTCTACAGCATCCTCCAAAATGACGCCATCCACAACCCACAAAGGCTTGCTCGCACCGTAAATAGATGTTGCACCACGCACACGGATTTTAGGAGCTGTACCAAAAGTACCACTCACGTTCTGCACGCTCACACCAGCGGCACGACCTTCCAAACTGCGGCTCACATCTGCCACACCAGAAAGCATAGTCTCATCTGCCTCCAACTTGGTAGCAGCACCCGTGAACAAACGCTTATCCTGCTTCACCATACCGGTAACGACAACCTCCTCGAGCTGCTCAGCATCACTCTGGAGGGTGACATTCACCTCTGGTTTGACTGGCGTAGTAATTGTCTTATATCCCACGTAGGATATAACAAGGTTTTTCACACCTGCAGGCACTGTCAACTCAAAGAAACCATCAAAGTCCGTAACAGTACCCACTGTCGTTCCTTCAGCCACAATGCTGGCACCAATAGCACCAACACCTGTGTCTTCTAACACCGTACCCGTAACCTTAGTTTGAGCTACCGCACAAACTACCAAGGATAAGGTAATTAACAAACAGTAAAATCTTCTCATTATAATAATTATTTAAAACGTTCTATTTTTTCAATTTACTAACATTTCACTAATACCCTCATAATAAGACCATTAACGCTGAAATATGAGGAAAAAGTATATAGTACTCCTCATAATTTACGCATAATTTCCTTACAGTTGGAAACAAAATGCGTGCAAAGTTACAACTTTTTTTTCATATACGCAAATATTTTTTACGAAAAATGCGAAAAAACATGTTTTACAGCATATTTTTCCACCTTACATATGCACACTTTCCACCTTATTCCTACATATTTTCCACCTTATACCTTATAATATACGCGCGCGCGATAAAGAACCAAACGAAAGACCACCAAAAGAAAAGCATGATAGTATATCATCCAAAACCAGTAGATAAGATACAAAACAGAGTAATATTTCCCCACTTTTCCCCACTACTTTTAATAAACCACATATATTATTGATTATCTACAACTTATATTGTTGATAACTATTTTGATAACATACTGAAATATCCACTGAAAAATTTTTTGTGGGGAAAAGTGGGGAAATATCAAATATTTTTTGTAACTTTGCAGCGGAATTTGAAAAAAGACCATAACTCCTATGCGCTGAAGCGCAAGAAATCTAAACAATCCAAACCAATATAGATGGATTAACAATATTAAAACAGACGACATGAACACGTTTATTGGAAACATAGAAGCACGGTTGGACGGCAAAGGTCGCGTGTTTATTCCTGCTACCTATCGCAAGATATTGGCAGAGATGAGTTCGGCGCATATCATCATGCGCAGAGATACGGACAATGAATGTGTTATCTTCTACCCCGAACATGTGTGGCACGCGAAAGTGAGCGAACTGCGCAACGCCCTCGACGAATGGGACCCAGAAGACCAAATGATACTCATGCAGTTTATGTCCGAAGCCGAAATACTGGACATGGACAGCCAAGGACGCGTACTGCTGCAAAAGAAGCATCTAGAAATGATCGGAGCTCAACAGGATATACTATTTGTCGGCATGCTGGACCGCTTCGCGATATGGAACCCAACCGTGTTCGCAGAGAAACAAATGCCACAAAAAGACCTGGCAGAGCGCATCAGAGCAAGAATGAAATCAACATCCCAGCCTAAACATACTATCAATTAAACCAAACCAACTATGAATGAGATTTATCACATTCCCGCAATGCTGAGAGAGACAATCCAAGGGTTGAACGTTCAACCCTCTGGGTTGTATGTGGACGTCACCTTCGGAGGCGGAGGACACTCAAGGGCTATCCTTGACCCCTCTAACTCCCCTTCAAGGGGAGAAATCAAGAAGTTGTATTCTTTCGATCAAGATCTGGATGCGTACCATAACGCTATGCGTTCGGATTTCGGAAATCGGATATCGGATAATGAGAATTGGCAGTTCGTACACAGTAACTTCCGTTACCTGCGCAACTTCATGGACTACTACGGCGTACAGCAGATAGACGGTTTGTTGGCTGACCTGGGCGTATCATTCCACCACTTTGATTGCCCCGAACGCGGATTCAGTTTCCGCTTCTCTGCCCCACTCGACATGCGCATGAACCAAACAGGCGGCAAGACAGCAGCCGACATACTGAACACCTACAGCGAGGAAGACCTCGCGCGCGTGTTATATATATACGGTGAGATGAAAAACTCACGACAACTGGCAAAGAAAATCGTGAAAGCCAGAGAGCAAAAAGCCATAGAACGGACAGAGGAGTTGGTGAGTTTGGTTATAGGAAAGACCCCCTCGCTCCCCCTTCAAGGGGGAAGAGATGGGCAGGAGTTGGATATACCTGCGGGGGCGAAGAAAGAGTTGGCGAAGTTGTTTCAAGCGCTACGCATAGAGGTCAACGATGAGATGGGCGCACTCAGGGAGATGCTACTCGCCGCCAAAGACCTACTCAAACCAGGCGGCAGAATAGCTATACTGACCTACCACTCGCTGGAAGATAGAATCGTGAAGAACTTCCTGCGTTCAGGCAACTTAGATGGCAAAATAGAAAAAGACTTCTATGGCAATATATTGAGCCCATTCAAGGTCATTGAGAAAGGACTCACAGCCAGCGACGAAGAGGTAGAACGCAACCCAAGAGCCCGAAGTGCGAAACTGCGTGTGGCAGAGAAAGTTTAGTGTTTAGTGTTTAATGTTTAGAGGCAAGGAATATGAAATTTTCGATAAAGGACATATTGAGCGGTGACATATTAGCAAAACAGTGGGTAAAAAAACAATACAAACTGACGTTGCTCATATGCGCATTGTTTTTCGTCTATATCTATTTTGGCTATCAGTCAGAACGTCAACAACGCCAACTCAATAGCCTCAACAAGGAGCTGCAAGATGCCTACTTTACCCAGCAGACCATCAACGCACAAGTGATGACCCTCACGAGACAATCCTCTATCGTCCAGTTGTTAGAACAACGAGGCAGCGCCGTCACAGAGAGCCATCAGTCTGCTATTCGAATCAAATAAGCCATTTATCAACCTATATACCACCATAACAACTATGAGCGAAAAAACAAAAACCACCATTGTACTCTTTGCCGTTATTTTTCTATTCATAACGGTAGGGTTTGGTGCCGTCGTAGCCAAAATTTTCTACATTCAAACAGCTGAACGCGAGAAATGGGAGAAACTCAGTGGCGAAAACCGCACCAATAGCACACGTCCCATACCTGCCACGCGAGGCAATATCTACGATGCACAAGGACGACTACTGGCTAGCAGCATTCCACAATACAACATCTATATGGACACCCGCGTGGAAGCCCTGCACCTGGGCGGCGACACGCTGTTTTGGCAATATGTGGATTCCATATCTACAGGATTGAGCCGAATCATTGGTGACAAATCATCCGACGAATACCGCAGCAGAATCATCACCGCTTTTCGAGGTCGCAGCGTTAGAGAACGCGATATACGATTGACAACCGTACGGGTCAGTTATACCCAAAAGAAGGAGATTGAGCAACTACCACTTGTCCGCAGAGGATACTACAAGAGTGGCATCTATTTTCGTGACGTCAACCGCCGTTCCAAACCCTTTGGCAGCCTAGGCAGCCGCACCATCGGTAGCATCTATGGCGATAATGGACATGGCAACGCAGGCATTGAAAAACGATTCGACAAATACCTGTGTGGTAAAGATGGCATTAGCCAACTGGAGCACGTAGCAGGCCATTGGCAATACACCCCTATCCGCGAAGCAGAAAGCGGAGCAGATATACACACCACATTAGATGCCAATCTCATGGATATATGCGAAAGCTCACTGCGCAAACAAATTACCAAAAACCAAGCCGATTGGGGTTGCGTAATCCTCATGGAAGTCAAGACGGGCGAGATAAAAGCCATGTGCAATCTGGATTTAGACCCCACCGATGGACAATACTACGAGGCTGCCAACCATGCCGTCATACGCGTTGAGCCAGGTTCTACCTTCAAAACCATATCACTCATGGCAGCATTAGATGACAACAAGGTGGATATCACAGATAGCATCGAAGTGTGGAAGCAAGGGTGGAAATACCATTCCGTTTCGCATACCGATGCCCACCCCGCTGACACCATTTATAGCATACGCCAGGCACTGGCGGTGAGTAGCAATATTGCTTTAGCACGCATCATCACAGACGGATACAATGGTAGCGCCCAAAAATTTGTCAACAAACTGAATCGCATGGGCTTGAACGACAGCGTGGACTACATCATTCCTGGTGCACAACAAGCCCTTATCACAGTGCCCAACGACACCGTCACCATCTCCAAAATGGCTTACGGATATTCTGTCGAACTCAGTCCATTGCAGATGCTCATGTTCTACAACGGCATCGCCAATGCGGGCAAAATGATATCCCCCGTCCTAGTAAAGAAGATTTGCCATGGCAACCAGACTATCGAAGAATACAAGACCTCGGTTATTCAGAGCAGTTTGTGCAGCAGATCCACCCTACGGGATATCCAAGACTGTCTTCATGCTGTGGTGTGGGACAACGATTTAGGTACAGCATCCGTCAACCCATGGGGCATGCGCAAAGCACAAAGCAAATTAGTCTCCATCGCTGGTAAAACGGGTACAGCGCAAATCAAAGGCGAACATGGATACAGCAAACAGCGACACCGCATGTCGTTTGTAGGCTACTTTCCTGAAGAAAATCCACAATACAGTTGTATCTGTGTGATTCACGGAGCCAAAAACTACGGATATTATGACGCAGGTATGGACTGCGGCAGCGTGGTACGCAATATTGCAGAAAAAACAATGGCATATACCAATGAATATATTATAAAAGACGGAAAATTGATTTTTGCACAAAACAATAGATAACTATGAAACTCACAGATTTATTACAAGATATAGCAATCGTTCGCACTATCGGGGAGACCGATAGAGAAGTGACAGGTATTCAGTTTGACTCGCGTAAGGTAGAGGCGGGCAACCTATTTGTAGCCCAAGCGGGTACTGCTGTGGACGGGCATACGTTCATTGAGCAATGCGTGGCTAAGGGAGCGACTGCCATCGTGCTGGATAATCCGACATACATGCCACAAGAGAGCCAAAAAGTATGCTATATCTTGGTAAAGAATAGCGATGAAGCGTTGGGTAAGATGGCACATTGCTGGTATGGCAAGCCCAGCCAACAGTTGAAACTGGTGGGCGTGACAGGCACAAATGGCAAGACAACGACTGCGACATTATTATATAAGTTGTTCAAGGCATTGGGTTACAAAGCAGGATTGCTATCCACCGTGGTGAACTATGTGGACGAGGAGGCAGTAGCAGCCACCCACACCACACCTAATGCATTGGAGCTGAACGCATTGCTGGCCAAGATGGTCGAAGCAGGATGTACGCATGCCTTTATGGAAGTGAGTAGCCATGCCATTGCGCAAGAGCGTATCGCAGGTTTGGAATATGCGGGGGCGTTGTTCACAAACTTAACACGCGATCATTTGGATTATCACAAAACCTTTGATAATTACCGAGATACGAAGAAAATACTGTTTGACCGATTGGGTAAAGAGGCGTTTGCTATCACGAATATAGACGATAAGAATGGCCTAGTGATGACACAAAACTGCCGTGCGCGTGTGCTGACCTATTCTACACATAGCATGGCTGATTTTCGTGGTAAGATATTGGAAGAGGGATTTGAAGGCATGTTGCTGCGCGTGCAAAGCACCTTGGGCGCAGTGAACACCGAAGTATTTGTGCCATTAGTAGGACGTTTCAATGTGAGCAACCTACTCCTGATTTATGGTGCGGCGGTGGCTTTAGGCGAGGATGCGATGGAAGTATTGCGTATTTTGAGCAGCTTGCAACCTGTGAATGGACGTTTTGAGACGATACGTTCCGACAAAGGTTGGACGGCTATCATCGATTATGCTCACACCCCCGATGCCGTGGAGAATGTGCTCAAAACCATCAATGAGATTGTAGGGGCAAATGTAGGCAAACAAAACGCCGCAACACAAGTGATTACCGTCGTCGGCTGTGGCGGAAACCGCGACAAAGGCAAACGACCTATCATGGCACGTATAGCATACGACCATAGCACACAACTGATTCTTACCTCGGATAACCCCCGCGATGAAGAACCACATGCTATTCTGCAAGACATGGCTGCTGGCTTGACCAACGATGAGCTACATCGCACACTCATCATCGAAGACCGCGCCGCTGCTATCAAAACCGCCTGCACACTAGCACGACAAGGAGATGTGATACTCGTGGCTGGTAAAGGACACGAAGACTATCAGATAATTAAGGGCGTGAAGCACCACTTTGATGATCACGAAATTGTACGACAATGCGCTCTCGTTAGCCATTAAACCTAACCGATAAAACCTTTTGATTATTATGTTGTACCAACTATTCTCACAGTTCAACGATTTTCCAGGCGCACGCCTGATGACCTACATTTCATTCCGCGCCATTATCGCTGGTGTGCTAGCACTATGCATCAGTATCTGGGTAGGCAGATGGTTTATTGAATTGCTCAAACGTAGAAACATAGCAGAGACACAGCGCGATGAGAAGATTGACCCTTTCAATGTGGGCAAGAAAGGTGTCCCCACTATGGGCGGAGTAGTCATCATTGCGGCAATGCTCATCCCATGCTTGTTGATTGGCAAGTTGAACAACATATATATGCTGCTGATGTTGCTGACAACCGTCATCCTCGGAGCCATCGGCTTCGCAGATGACTACATCAAGACCTTCCGCAAGAACAAAGAGGGTCTCAATGGGTGGATTAAGATTGCAGGACAAATCACCCTGGGTCTGATTGTTGGTCTCACCCTTCGCTATAGTCCAGAAGCCACTATGCACGAGCGAGTGACATCGCGTATTGAGAATAATATTACCGTATTTGAGAAGACCCCAGAGGTCAAGTCCACGCGCACGACCATTCCGTTTGTCAAGGAACATAACTTCAACTATGCAGATATGTTTTCGTTCTTGGGCGATACGAATAAATACAAAGCAGGTTGGATATTCTTTGTCATTCTGACCATTCTGGTGGTGGCAGCCGTGAGCAATGGTGCAAACCTCAACGACGGTATGGATGGCATGTGTACAGGCAACTCTGCCATCATCGGTGTGGCGCTGATTGTGCTAGCGTACATCAGCGGCAACGTAGTCTTCTCCGACTATTTCGACGTGATGTATATCCCTGGCAGCGAAGAACTGGTGGTATTCATGGCATCGTTCGTGGGCGCACTAATCGGTTTCTTGTGGTGGAATGGTTTTCCAGCACAAGTGTTCATGGGCGATACGGGCAGTTTGACCATTGGCGGTATCATTGGCGTGTGCGCAGTGATTATCCACAAGGAGTTGCTATTGCCCATTCTGTGCGGCATCTTCCTCATGGAGAGCGTGAGCGTGATTGTGCAAACACAAGTATATAAGTTGGCTAAGAAAAAAGGCATGCGCCTACGCGTATGGAAACGTACTCCGCTGCATGACCACTATCGCACCTCTATGGAGCAAGTGCTCCGCAATGACCCTACCTGCAAGGTGCTCTTCCAAGGCAAAGGACCATTGCAACACGAGAATAAGATTGTACTCCGCTTCTGCATCGTGACCCTTATCTTGGCGGCATTGGCTATATTAACCCTCAAAATACGTTAACTATGAAGAAAATTGTTGTTTTAGGTGCAGGCGAATCGGGCACGGGAGCAGCCATACTGGCCAAAGCCAAAGGTATGGAGGTCTTTGTGAGCGACATGGGAGCGATAGCTCCGATGTACCAAGCATTGCTTGACCAGCACCAGATTGCATGGGAAGCGGGGCAGCATACCCCATCACGTATCTTAGATGCCGATGAGGTGATTAAGTCGCCAGGCATTCCCCTCACCGCTCCGCTGGTGCAGCAACTCATGGAGCAAGGCACCCCTATCATCTCTGAGATAGAGTTCGCTGCGCGCTACACACGCGGCAAGATGATTTGTATCACGGGTTCGAATGGCAAAACCACTACAACGTCTTTGCTATTCGACATGCTACGCCGTGCTGGATTGGACGTTGGACTGGCAGGCAACATCGGCAATTCATTAGCCTTGCAAGTAGCACAAGAGGACCACGAATATTATGTCATCGAACTATCCTCGTTCCAACTGGACAACTGCTACGACTTCAAGGCAGATATTGCTATTCTGCTCAATATCACCCCAGACCACTTGGACAGATACGACCACCAGTTTCAGAACTATGTGGATGCTAAGTTCCGTATCACACGCAACCAAACAGCCAGCGATGCATTCATCTATTGGAGCGAGGACCCTGTGATTAATCGCGAGATTGCACGCATCCAGCCACAGGCAACCCTCTATCCTTTCGGCAGCAACCAGCAGAATGTGGCATACACCGACGGCTGCCACTTGGTAGTAACCAGCAGTCCCGAAGTGGCACCCCTGCGCATGCCGTTGGAGGAGCTGAGCTTGAAGGGCAAACATAATCAGTACAACTCCATGGCAGCAGGTCTAGCGGCACAAATCCTGCATATACACAACGATGTCATACGCGAAAGCCTGCAGCAGTTTGCAGGTGTGGACCATCGTCTGCAATATGTAGCCACCATTCGCGGTGTACGCTATGTGAATGACTCCAAGGCCACTAATGTCAATTCCTGCTGGTACGCACTGGAGAGCATGACCACCCCTACCGTACTCATACTAGGAGGAACAGACAAAGGCAACGACTATAGCGAGATAGATGAGTTGGTTCGTGAGAAATGCCATACGCTCATCTTCATGGGCAAGGACAACAGCAAACTGATTCAGCATTTCGAGACCTTGGGTTACAGCCCTATCGCCTCATCACCTCATCACCTAACATACATCTCTACTGACAACCTCGCTGATGCAGTGCAAGCCGCATATCAGTCTGCCAAGACAGGCGACACGGTATTGTTATCACCATGCTGTGCCAGCTTTGACCTCTTCAAGAATTACGAACATCGAGGCGAACAATTCATGAACGCAGTGCGCGCATTATAATACCATTCGTTATGACAATTCAGGATATCAAACAATATATTCATCAGCAGATGCAGTATGTCGATCGCACCTATTGGATGCTATTCACAGCGCTGATACTGATGGCATCTATAGCCCTTTTCTCGGCTAGTAGTTTTTTTGTCTTCCAAGAAGGAGGTAGTACCCTGGGGCCTATTTTATCCCAAATGCTATTCATAGCTATTGGCGTGGGACTGGCATTCGTGCTGCAATTCATTCCCAGCAAATGGATTCGATTATTAGGATATGTGGGACTCATCGTGTCAATTAGCTTATTATTGCTCACTTTTAGTCCTCTCGGCGTAGAAATCAATGGCTCAAAACGTTGGCTAACCATTGCTGGTATCACTTTTCAGCCCTCCGAATTAGCCAAACTGACCCTCATTATTGTAGTTAGCGACTTGTTGAGCAGAATACGAACCGTTCAAGACCAACGTAAGTATTTCTGCATATCAATGGGTATCACACTCGTCATTTGTGGTATCATTTTTATTGGTAACCTATCGACCGCAGTCTTGCTAGGAGGTGTCATTATACTGTTGACCATTCTTGCACGTGTACATATCAAATACTGGGGGAGTTTGGTGGCAGCCATGTTGGTTTTTCTCATCTGTGGCTATTTCTTTGTCAACGAGGTCTATGTCCAACAGGGGCGCAAGATGGAAGGCGTGCTTGGACGTGCTGTGACATGGGTGGGACGTATCAATGATATGTTGGAAGAGAACAACACCACCGATGCCGAATTTCGAATCACAGATGACAACTACCAAAGCGCACATGCAAAAATAGCCATAGCTAGAGGAGGCAAATCACCGTTTGGCGTATTGCCTGGCAATAGTATTCAGCGAGATGTGTTGCCTCAAGCATATGCAGATTACATCTTCGCTATCATTGTAGAAGAATGGGGAATTGTAGGAGCCATCGGTCTCATCCTCATCTATTTGGCAATCCTATTCAGAGCGTGCCTCAAGAGCAGTCGATATGCCGATTTTTCTGCCATGCTCATGGTCATGGGATTAGCGCTGATGATTACCTGTCAGGCATTGGTGAGTATGATGGTGTCGGTGGGTATCGGTCCTGTGACGGGACAACCACTGCCCATGATTAGTCGCGGCGGAACAAGTGCCTTGATTACCAGTATCTACTTTGGTATTATCATGAGCGTTTCGCGCGAGCAGACAGAGTTAGGTGCTCGCCAACAAGAGGCTATCAATCAAAGCCTGGATGATGTACCAGATATTCAACTTGACTAATAACCAACCAACCCATAAAATCATGAAATACCTTATCAGTGGCGGCGGAACAGGAGGACATATCTTCCCCGCAGTGAGTATTGCTAACGCTTTGCGCGAGTTAGATCCCACATGTGAGATTCTCTTTGTCGGAGCACTCGGACGCATGGAGATGGAACGTGTTCCACAGGCGGGCTATCCTATTATAGGCTTGCCAGTCAGAGGATTCAATCGCCAACAGCCATGGAAGAATGTGAGCGTTGTGATTGACCTGCTACGCTCTATGTGGCGTGCGCGCCAGATAGTGCGCGACTTTCGACCTGATGTGGGTATTGGTGTAGGCGGCTATGCCAGTGGAGCGGCGATGAAGGTGGCTGCCAAAATGGGTGTACCTATTTTGCTGCAAGAGCAAAACGGCTTTGCGGGTGTCACCAACAAACTGCTGAAGGACGATGCAAAGAAGATTTGCGTGGCATACGAGGGTATGGAGCGCTTCTTCCCAAAGGAGAAATTGATTCTCACGGGTAATCCTGTGCGCCAAAACTTGACCACGGGCACCAAAGAAGAAGCCATTAGATATTTCAACGAAGAATTTGGTGTAAACTTCTCTGCCGAGAAGAAGACTCTACTGATTATCGGCGGCAGTCTGGGTGCTCGCACCATCAACGAGAGCATTATTGCACACCTAACAGAGCTGGTTCAAAGCGGCATTCAAGTCATTTGGCAAACAGGTAAGAACTACTTTGCCGACTGCCAAAAAGCCCTGAACAACACAATACAACCACTTCAGAATGCTACACAACAACTACCCAACTCCATCATCTGCACGGATTTTCTGAGCAATATGCCGTTGGCATATGCCATGGCAGATTTGGTGATCTCGCGTGCTGGTGCTAGTTCAATATCGGAACTGTGTTTGCTGGGGAAGGCATCCATATTGGTGCCATCGCCTAATGTAGCAGAAGATCATCAGACGCACAATGCAATGGCGCTGGTAAATAAGCAAGCGGCTGTACTGGTCAAGGATCAGGAAGCGAAAGAAGAATTGATTACCAAGGCATTATCCATCATAGATGACCAGCAAGAACTAGCATTGCTACAAAAGAATATTCTCAAGTTGGCACTCCCCGACTCTGCCCGCCTTATCGCTGAGGAAGTGATAAAACTAGCACAGCAGGGAAAATAACGAGCGCTGAGACGCTAGTCGGTGATTTTCGGGTAGGATGACGTGGCTAGTGGTAACGGAGTGGTAACGATAAATCAGCGATAACGAGGCAGAAAAAAACTCTCGCCCAGTTCCGAGGAACTAGGCGAGAGAGAAATATATAATACATGGATAGGTATTATATTGACACACCTATGCAGGGCATTGTCAGATTGCAACTGAAGATATAAATCACATGCAAAATCGCAATAGCCTTGGCATCTTCCTCTCTGCAACGTAGCATGCAAACAAAGGTGCTAATCAAGAGCAAACAACTAAAGAGGAACAAAAGCATATCAAATAGGGGTATGAGTAGTACACAACAAGTATAGAAGACTAGAAATACCATTCCTAATAAATCAAAGAATTCCACTTGTGTTTTTTTAATCGTTTTATGTACAAATATCAGTACACCTATTAGTGCCAATCCTAGCAATAAATATACAAGCCATCCACCCATGACATTTGTCAAAAACGACAAAATAGCCACCACATAGGATAACCACATGAATGGATTGTATTGGTTTTTGAATGCTGTAGTCATACCTATCTATTTTTTGATAATTATTTGACGAATTACCTGATTGTCAGCATGAATATAGAGGGTGTATTCACCTTGCATCCATCCGCCCATGTTGATTTGCGCCATGTGTTCGCCTGCGGATTCTGTGCGTGCAGATGTGGAGTACATAGGCATGCCCAATGCATTGTGCATGTGCATATATACCGTAGCATCTTGTACCAATGTATAGCGCACTTGCAAGTCTGTTTGTACAGGGTTAGGCAGATACGATAAGTCCGTTAATAGTACTGGAGCTGTATCTTCTGCGGTTTCATCTACTACGGGTGCCAACTCCTCAGGTGTGGAGTCGGTAGTATCTTCTACATGGTAGTAGAACGATGTTTGGAATGCCAACTGTATGCTGTCTTCTACCATCTCGTAGGCGGTTACACTCTCGAAAACAGGGATATACGATTCCGCAGCAAACCATTGGTACTTATCTACTAACATAGCGGTACTATCCAAACCACTTTCCACGTACTGGCGTTGACTATGCACGCGCAGCACTTGCTCATAGGTCTTATCGGGCAGAATGAGTTTGCCTTGTGCATCCACCTCTATGGTGTTCGTACCTGATAGGGTCATTGGTATGCGATGACCATACTCGCCTTTAGCGGCAAAGGTAGTAGAGAGGGTGTCGCCATAGCGCAATGGCAGGCGTAAGACTGCTTCGGGCTGGGTGTATTGCACGATGGTGGTAGGGTTCTCATAGCCCGTGCGCCAGATAGTGTCGGCAGTGAGGGTGTAGTAGTAGCGGGTACGATGCTCGGTAGCGCACCATTGGTGCATACAGTTGCTATCGGGTATGGAATACGCTACGGTGTACTCTTCGTTGATTGGACTCAGCATACCAAAATCCCAAGTCAGTTCCTTGCCACTGGCACCTTGATCTTTGTATGCTACTTGCTGTTTGATATAGGTGTTTTCTTCTGCGTATAGTGTGGATATACAGATAGAAAATATTATTAAAAGTTTTGATTTCATAACTTAATATTTTGATGATTCAATTAAAATCCTAACGCATTAGACTCCTCATTCGTTAGACCAAAGACTTCTGATATATATATATT
>JAZNPR010000017.1:0-13291 GCA_045589755.1 Paludibacteraceae bacterium | reverse complement strand
GGTGGTTAAAGTAATATTATATTGGACGCCATCTTGCGCAATAAACGTTCCTACCAGTGTAACATTTTGCTCTTCATCCATTGTGACTTTGGCATTACCTTTTTCAATGGATAGCACATCATAGTCGTTTTTGTCGGCATTCCATTTGGCTATATATGTGGAATAACTGCCACCAATATAATTGATGAAGTCATAGTTCTTGCCCGTGAATCCGCCAAAGAGTCCGTCATTGATATAGGTACCAGGAATATCCTCCTCCGTACTGCCTAATAACGAAATCGCAAACTCCAACGATTGGTCTTCGGTTTTGCCAATGAGCGCATAAAAGCCCTCTTCTTCCAACTTGTTGTAGAATGTAGCATCGGAGATAGTCAGTGTGTGTGTGTGTGTCACTTCGGGTACAGCATACCACAAGTCTATGCTATATGTCACAGCATCAAAACCTGCTACATCAGCAGACAAATACGTCGTATCATTAGATTGCCACACGCGTCCATTAGCCGAAGCTATCTTTATCGTGTCTTGGGTTGTCTTATCTGCAATCATACAAAAACCAATATTCAGGTTCTTCTCGGTGAAACTGCTGTCCATAGGAACACCAATGATGTCCAACGCTATCTCATACGCATCATTTTGATTCACCAACATAAAGTCATGCTCCAAATCTGGATAGTATGCCACAGAAGCCGACTTGTCGAATGCTATGTGCACCGTATCTGTAGATACAGGAGGTGTCCACGACAAATGCAAATTGTAGCAGATATTATCCTCTCCTAACATTTCCCCCGTGATGACACAATTGCGATTGGCATCTACAGCTAATGTAAGCGTAACACTCACAGCAGGAATCTTCGATTGCGTAGCGATATGCTTAAGATCCATAAAGCAGTCGGTATAGGTACCAGGTGGAATGGAATCCACATTATTAATCGCTCCTGTCAATTCATATTCACTATTATTAGCAAAGATATATGCCATTTTGAAGAGACTGAGGAAATCAGTATTCAACTCCAAGTCGTGACAAACGACATCAATGGTATCAATAGGCGTGGCTGCTACAATCCGTTGATTGGATTGTGACACCGCTGTTGATACTGTCAGAAGGGATAGCGCAAGAATGATTAATAACTTCTTCATACTATCTTTTTATTGCAAATTATTTCATTTGCATTCCCATTACATTGTATGTTTTGCCTTCACGAAGAATAAGCAATTGACCATCGGAAATGACTTTAGTCGCTTCGTTTGTACTAGGTAATTGCACATTCTCCACATCAGTTCCTAAAAGATTAACCAACACAGTATTGGAGATGTTGGATGTGTAATCCAAGAAGTCCTTGGTGCGTTTGACAATGACGTTATACGCATATTCGGTAGTGCCTGCTGGCAGGTCAGTTATCGCACAAGAGGTTTCTTTTACTTCGAGGGTCTTATACACTTTTTCAATGACAGTACCCGCCTCAGGAACGATTAGGGAGATCTTCACATCATCTATATAGAACTCACCTAATTGGCTCATAAATGCGATGTGCAAAGGTTTTTCGCCGAAGTCTACGTTATCCAAAATCACGGTGTCAGTGGTGAAAGTGTTTGCTTTTCCGCATGGTACGACTACACCTGCCACTGCTTGAGGCGAGTCGTGCTCTTCTACAGCCAGCACCCAAAT
Source organism: Paludibacteraceae bacterium (assembly GCA_045589755.1). GTDB lineage: Bacteria > Bacteroidota > Bacteroidia > Bacteroidales > Paludibacteraceae > Colicola. The sequence goes on along the minus strand of JAZNPR010000017.1, from coordinate 11,625 downwards.
ACGTTCGCCTGCCAATTTGTTATACGCCTTGAACGATACTTTCACAGCGTTGTTGCCTAATTTCATCTTAGGGCTTAACACGAGTCCTGCTCTGCCACTAAATTCGTTTGGTCCTTGGCTACCCGCCATACCCACTACCCAACGAGGATACGTGAGCAACCATTCTTGCGTACTTTGTCCGTGTTCGCTGAGGTTGTGAATCAAATCCCATGAGAATCCTGGGTCTGTAAAAGTACCATCCTTAATGCCACTGAAGTCTTCTTCAATCATTACTACCTCTTGGTTAGCAGTAGTGGTCGTTTCTGTTTGAGAAATGGTCAGTTTGTATGAACCTGCATTATGATTTCCTTCCCAATTTGCTACAAAACTATTCTCCGTAATATCCGTGGCTGGCAATGCTACAGGGGTGATGCCTGTGATACCATCCACCCAAACGCTATTGCTTGGAGCAGAAATCAAATCGCCCTCTTTTACTTTCACATTGTAGAAATGTTCCATGGATGGGTCAATGCCAGATACGAGGCAGAAAGTGTCGGTTACCAACGAATCGGTAATCAGCATCTTTGGCATCGCTTGTGTGGCATATTCCAACGTGATATCATCTATGGCAAAAGTGATGCCGTATGAACCCTCGCAAGAGAAGCGAACTTGTGTGATATAGTGTCCCACTTCATCACCTTCGAAAACATACATGCCGCCTTTGCTATTCATCCAATAGTTAGGGATAGCAGCAATAGGCTCCCATTCTCCATAAATATCTTTCACTTGTACACCTACCAATGAGAAGTAATACTCTTCTGATTTCATGCTGCTGGGTTTTACCCAGAACGAGATCTTGCTGATTGGAGCTGGCATCTCTGGTGATAGGATATAATCGCCTTCGGCATCGAAATTGATACCTTGTTTGCCAGAATTGTAGTCGCCTTTGGTGGTGCACATATCTTGCTCACCATTGGTAGATACATCAATGGTCCATCCCTCAGGATAACCTGGATTATCTGTGTCAATGGACTTACCATCAGATAATACGTTGATGCTCTCAAAATCAATGGATACACTACCTGTTTCTTCTTTTTCTGGCATTTCAGTGCGCCACAATGAGAAGAGATAACCGTCTATATCAGCTGTAGTGCTACGCATCCAACTGGCTACGAACTCTGTGGGAGAGTTATTGATCGGGTTGTTTGCATCTACATTAGCAATCTTGTTGCGAACACGAGTAATCTTGATGTCATCCACCAAAATCATACCACCCACAGTGGTGAATTGGAAGATGTTTTTGTCATTGAATGTCGCTTTGTCGGTGGTCCAGGTAAACTCTTGCCACTCGCTTGTCAATGGAAATTCTTTCGTTTCCAAGCGACCTGAGGTGTTATCGCACAACGCCAAATCCAGCGTTCCTACTGTAGGATTGGCTGTAGCACGGCGAGCACGGAAAGTGATAGTAGCTTCGCCATATAACTCTCTTTCTGGAGTTGATATGTAACCTCCATACATATAACCATAATACTCATACATACCAATTGCGGCACAGCCACCTGCCTGATACACGCTATATCCCAACCAGTGTGGAACGTGCGTATATGCAGGGTCCACCTCATACACATAATTAGTACCTGGAGCAATATTCTTGCTGTCGGGTTGATCTTCTGTACCCGCAGTAAATAATGAGAAGTCCTCCTCTAATACCACAGTACTCTCTGGAGCAGCCGTAGCGGTGAGCATAGAAACGGTGGCAGACTTCCCATCAGACTTAAACGCTTGCTTTGCGCTCCAATTGCCATGCAGTTGTGCTGTCATCGTTATAGAAATAGCCAATAAGGCGAGTAAAAAGGTAGATTTTTTCATACGATACAAAATATTAATTATTAATTACTTTTACGCAGATGAAATTAACGCCGCAAAGGTACAAAAAAAAATGCACATGTGCAAACGCCATGTGCATTTTTTTTGCATTTACGATAAATTACTTCACTTGTACACCAGCAGCATTGTATGCTTTGCCATTGCGGATGATGAGTAATTGACCATTTTGTACCACTTTCTTAATATTGGTATCGTCAGCAGTAATATCCTCAACTGCGGTAGAAGTACCAGCATCATAAACGAGGTGTACTGGCACTTCGTAAGAGTTAATAGCATTCACCTCCACATGCAAATTTCCTGCCTCGTTCTTAGATACTTCTACTGTACCCTCTACTAAGAAGTAGAATGGATAAGTCACATAGCCATCATCTGTAATACCAGCATAGTATCCAGGTGTTACGGTACTACTCCACATATCAATACCCATACCTGCAATGACTGTACCATAGTCGTATGTGTCGGTGATCTCGTATATACCAACTGGCAACACTATATCAGGGTCAGATGCCTCTGCTAGGAGATTGAAGTTGAACATATCCATATAATCTAATGAAGCCACCTCGAAGTAAATAGGTCCGTAGTCTGCTGTATGGTCAGTAATCACCACATGGTCATTACTACTGAATGTACGATCTACTGGAGTATCTTCGGAGTCGAGTTCAAGACGAGCTCTCTCAATCTTAGACTTCATCGTAACATCGTATTGAATAGCATTCTCGAAGATGATAGAACCTGTCAGAAGGATATTTTTCTCCTCATCTAAGGTAATAGTAAACTCACCCTTATCTGCATAGATTAAGTCATAGCTTTCAATTTCTTCATTCCATATACCATAATAGGTATTAGCACCATCAAACTCATATTGTCCCTCGCCGAACAAGCCGAACATACCATCATTCACATATGTTCCAGGGATTTCTTCCTCAAAATAAGCATAACCGCTAATGACCATAGCAGTCAATGAATCTGGGGCATACGCGATCAAGCTATAGGCGCCATTCCAATCCATGTCATTGAGAAACTCAGCATTCTCGTAAGTAAGTTCTACCACTTCAGTAGGAGTTGGTACAGCATGCCAGAGATTAACCTTGTACAACTTGCCATCGAAAGTCACATACTCGGCGTACATCTTGGTAGTATCTTCTACTTGAGAGATATAACCGTTTTGTATAAAGGCATAATCAATAGGCAGATACTCGCCATCCACGTTTACCTCTACACCAGAGTACATTGGGATTATGTCGTCCTCCGTAAATGGAGAGTTGAGGTCAATATTTGAAATATTGAGTGAAGCATAGTATTGGTCGTTCTCATTGAAGAGTTGCAAGTCGTTTCCATAATTAGGATAGAAACGTCCCTTAGCAGAGTTCTCAAATGCTACAACGATTGTATCAGTAGGCTCTGGCACGTACCAAGAGAGATGCATCTTGTACAATTTGTTGTCTGGGCAGTATGCCACAACATCTACCACCCAACCATCTACCTCATTACCAGAAGCTACAATAGTAGTAGCCAATGCGCGATAATACTCGTATGTTTCACCATTGCTGATTTCTACAGCTGCTTCATTGCCAGAATAAGTGCCAGCTACAATTTCGTCGCCCAACCAAGTGCCATAAATGGTGTAAACCTTATCGCTTGCAGAGAAGTAGATTTGACCACCATTCGCCTCTATTTTCATATTAACACAAGTGATATCGATAGTGTCAGTAGGAGCAGGCATTGGAGCAATCATAGGTACATTGTATTGCACAAAATCACTACCAATAAAGGTCAAAGCACCTACGTATGCATAACCTACCTCAGCAACTTCTTTGACTGAGATATTAAGACCAAATGTGAGCGGAGTGAGGTCGTTACCCTTGTAGTTGATGGTTGTTTCATCCAATTTCAGATTGTTCAACACGAATGTACCAATCACACCATCGTAGGTCTCTACTGACACATTCAAATTGAGGTCATCACTGGCACCAGCAATGGTGAAGCCGTCCCATGCCTCTTCAATGGCAACAGTCATTTGTGGAACATCCACCACAGCAACTGGCTTAATAGTCTTGTGTTCAGCATGCACTTTGAAAGCATAATCGCCAAAACCATCGGTACCAATCAACACGGCATCCAGGGTGATTACATCCATGTTTTCTACTGCTTCTTTAGAAATGGTCATTGAGATACTATCAAATTGGATATATCCCATGCAGTAATCGGTAAGTGCCCATGTGTAATCACGAGTAAAGTCCTCAGTGGTGAATGTACCAGTGAAATCATCAGCAGGTGCCTTCCAATCCAATTGAATCATCACGCCATACTCTGGTCTGCTTTCATCCATCGTTTGCAAACCTACCCACCAACTCTCAGACTCTTCGGTGTATTCTGGACCAGTAGCAAACGCATCATAATTCAACTCAATAAATGCTACATCATCCGTCTTAGCAGCAGGTGCTACTTTTTGAGCATTAGCAGCGATTGCTTTCGCTGGTGCTTTCTTTGCGAGAGGAGCAGCAGTGCGCTGCATCTCAGCATTAGGCAACTCTAACTTCATCTTCTCCATTTGCTCTGCTTTTTTGATAGAGCTCATGGTTTGATGTTTTACTGGACCTTCCTTAGAGGTCTTCACATGCAGTGGCAACGCAGACATAGACATTGTCACTACCATAGCCATGAAAAGAGTAATAATTTTCTTCATACAGACTAATAATTTGATTGTTAATATTAAAAAGGGTCTTCAGATATAACCCATTTGTTACTAATACCGGCTGCAAAGGTAGTGAAAAAATTGCGAACTTGCAAATCTTTCTGAAAAAAAATAGGCTCCCTCTTGCGAGGAAGCCCATTTTTGTATATTAGTGATTTGTTAATTACTTAACAATAGCACCTTGAGCGTTGTACTCTTTACCATCCTTGCTGATGATGAGTTGACCGTTCTTGATCACCTTAACTGGCTTAACAGTTACGGTTGCATCCTCAACACCTGTTGGAGTGATAGTACCAGAGATGGTGATGTCGATTGCTACACCTGCCATTGGGTTTTGTACAATACCAGTAGCGGTAATCAACTTGCTGCCACCAGAGATATTCTCGGTTGTAACGGTCAATGTACCCTCGCCGAAGCCTAACCATGGATCGTCGTCGCCCCAACCACCAACGGTAACGGTTGACATGATCTCAGATGGCTCAGTAGCCTCTGGATAGTAAACAGGAACCTCAACCAATACTGGGTATGTGAGACCATCCTCTGGGTTGATCCACTCACCAGACATCTTGAGAGCGTAGTCGTACATATCACCCCAAAGGAGATATTTCTCAATCTCAACTACAGCGTTCTCAACAACTACTACGGTTGGCTCTAATGGAGCAGCAGTCATAGTGAGGTGGAACTCGAGCAACATACCATTCCACTCGCAGCGTACAACTGCCTTAGCAGATGGAGTGAATGCGTCAACTTCGTATGCATAACCCTCAATGAAGGTAGCGTCAGAACCCAATACAGCGATAGAGCTCTCTGAAGTCAATTGATAAGAATCCTCGCTCATGTTGTACTCACCAAGTGGGAGATATACCTCTACTTGGAATGCAGAACCTGGACCACCCATGAGAACGAGGTTGTCAAGATCGATCACAAGGTTGGTGATCTCTTCCTCGTAAACTTCGTACTCAGTACCCTCGCTCATCTCAACGAACCATGTGTGGATAGCGTTGTCAGCAACAAGAGTGATGTTCAAGCCACCTTCAACCACCTCAACAGCAGTAGCAGCAGCGGTAGCAGCAACAGCCTCGTCTACGTAAACCATGTCAACGTATTGAGGAGCATCGAATCCGTTAGTGATATTGAGGATCTCAGCACCAACGAGTTGACCATCAGGGTTAGCGAATGGAGCAACCATCAATACTTTCTCACCCACAGTTACATAAGAAGCACCGTTGTATTTCTTACCGAGGTCCTCAGAGAGAGTAGCATTGATAACCACTTCGCCACCATGAGTTTGAGGATTGATAAACTCGATAGGATTGGTCAATTCGCCATCAATAATCCAGTTCTCTGGAGTAAGTGGAGATGCGTGGAATTGGATGTTAGCACCGTGTGTTTGCTCATTGAATACAGCAGCGTCAGCACCTGCACTTGCGCCCTTGAAGTTGCTACCAACATAGTAGTAATATGGGAGGTTAGCAGAACCATCTTGTGTATCCTCAAATACGCCATCTACGATAGAGAAGTGTGACATACGTACACCACGTTGGGTGTTGTGAACACCAGAAACAAGGATGTTAGCATTGGTAGAAGTACCTGTAACAGCCATAGTGTAACCTTGGTCAGAGTTGTTAGAGTTGCTGGATGCCTTAGATTGGAACCAGATAGCAGGAGCAGCAGCAAGGTCTTCCCAGATGTAGAATGTCAATGTACCACGTTTGTAACCTGACTCTACAACGCCATCATTGAATGAGCAACGGTTGTAGTTGTTAGCTACGAGTTTGCCGTCCTCTGTTACAGCGATATCAGAGATAGCGAGGTAGCTACCTGGGTTCTCTGTATCAACAGGGAGAACGCCCTCTAGAGAAACCTCAGCAACAGCCTTACCGTCAACTACTTGGTAGATATGAGCTGCACCATTCTCCTCGTGTGTCAGAACGATAACTGCATCACCGTTTTGAACAGCGCGTTTAACCACACCGACCATCTCAACTGGAGTAGCACCTTCAATCTCAAATGCATACTTAGCAGCAGCTGGGGTTACGCAAACGTTGTTCTCGGTAGGAACAGCATATTTATACAAGCGCTCTTTGTTTGCAGACAAACCATAGAGGTCACCTGCATAGTCAAATGCTAGACCATCCACGTTTTTACCCATAGCTGGAGTAGAACCAATCAAGGTCAAAGCAGGAACACCTGTAGTCTCATCATAAGTAACTTTGTACAAAGAAGCGCCAATGCTAGAACCTGTACCAAGACTCATAGCAAGAATATCCTCTGCTGGGTTGTATGCAATAGTACCACGAGCAGTATTCATGCTCTCAAAGCCGTTAGGAGTGGTTGTATTAACCTCAAAGTCAATCTCACCTGCTGCATTTACGTGAGTAAGTTGGTTATAAGCGTCCAATTGACCGCGGTTTTGGCAAATCCAAATACCACCGCGATTGTCTGAAACCACAGCAATGTCAGCATTACCAAAACGTGTATTACTTGCAAATATAGTATCAACTACACCATTAGCTACCTTGTAGAGTGAACCTGGAGCAGGATAACCTGCTGATTCCATTACATAGAGAGTACCCTCCTCGTCGAAGCAGAGAGCGTTTACACTAGTAAAACCTAAGCCTTCGATGAGGTTCTTAGCTTCGCCGCCTACATTCTCTGCTGGTACAGCCCATACTGCCATTGGCTCAGCATTGTGAGCAAATGCCACCTCGTTAGTTGCAGGGTTGATAACAAGACGCTTCATAGCTTGGCGTGATGTAGCACCCAATGTTACGTTGCTAGGAATAATACCCTCGTTTGTAGGGTTCAACTCGTTCAACTCTTGATCATAGATAAAGATACCGCGTTTTTGAGTATCTGCACGATCAGAACCACCATCAGAAGCACCATCTGTAGCTGCTGCTACATAAATAGTACCAAAACTTGCTGACTCTGGATTGTTATCCACTGCTACACCTTGTGGCAAATAGAAGGTGTAGATACCTTTTGAAGCATCTGTAATTTCTGTAAACTCAGCAATTGCACCAGCTTCCAACTTGATAGCCCAATTTACTTTCTCACCAGCTGGCAATTCGCTAGCTGCGAGAACTGCGGTGTTAGCACCAGCCTCTACGATACCAAGATCCTTAGTAGCCAACTCTACGCCCTCAGCATCGGTGAGGATAAGAGTAGCCTTAGCAGCAGTAGTAGCCTTGTAAGAGAAGGTGTATTGCTCACCCTCTACTGCGAGAGCCAAGTCATAAGCCCAAGCGCGTACAGAAGCAGCAGGCAACTCTGGCTCTGGAACAGCAGCCTCATATACGATATGTGCAGGTACGTCGTAAGAGTTGAGAGCGTCGATAGTCACTTTCAAAGCGCCATTTACGTTCTCTACTACTACCTGACCGCCAACCATGAAGTAGCAAGGAGGTACGATACCGCCAGTAGCAGACAATTGACCATAGTAAGAAGGATAAATGCTACCGTCTTGTACACCTGGACTAGCAAATACGGTACCTGTAGCAGCAGTATTGGTGATAGGATATGTACCAGCAGGGATGACGATTGCTGAGTCTGTTGCCTCTACCAAGAATGCAACAGAGATCTTGTCGCTACCGTCAGCAGCAGTGATGTCGAGGTACAACTCGCCATATTGTGCTACATAATCGGTGATGAATTTTACTTGGTCAGCATCGCTGTAAGTGCGGTTAACCTCACCTTCGGTCATATCATATGGCAAACCTTGTTTGGTGCTGAGGTCATACTCGCAAGTGATGTAGATTGGCAAGTTGTTAGAGTTAACAGCATCTACAGTAATACTCAAGATACCATTCTCCTCGCTTACTACTACTTCGCCACCTACCATGAACCAACATGGTTCAACAATGTAACCTTCTTCATCCAATGTTGCATAGAGTGAGTATGTCAAACCGTCTGCAGTCATACCTGCACTTGCCATAACTGTACCAGGCTCCATGCTGTCATTGATAGGATAGGTGCCTACTGGAATAGTAGTGTTCTCATCTGCGCCATCTACCCAGAATTGCAAGCCCATCAAGTCAGTACCGTCAGCTGCCTCTGCATCAAAGTAGATAAAGCCGTAGTTTGAGTAGTCAGTGATTGTATAGAGATCCTCTGTAGTGTACTCGTCCTCGAGGGAACCTTCGGTGGCATCGTATGTCAAACCTTTCTTTGCAACATCCACGTCGGTGCTAACCAAATAAAGCACTTCGTTCTCGCAGAGCAACTCAGCGTCAATATGTACCAAGTCGTCGCTCACTTTTGTTGCTGTTGCCTTTGCTGCTGCTACAGCCACGCCAGTAGTGTCGCCATCTACGATAAGACCAACTTGTGTGTAGTAGAGATAGAAGTCTTCGCCTTCGTATTCACCTTCTAATGCGTTCTTCTCAGCATAGATATCTAGTGTTACGATATACTCCTCATTCTCATTATAGATGTAATAATCCCCTTCGGAATCGTAGTATTCTGCACTTGCTGGGGTGGTGAATACTACCTCTACGGTATCAGTTGCGGTTGGCAATACATAACTGAGATCCAAATTGTAGAGAATGGTATCTACACCTAATGCTTGAGCTTTGATAGCACGTTGTCCGTCCACTTCTGTAACAGTTGCACTGAGGATGTCGTCAAACACAATCTCTGTTGCATCTGCAATGCGGTAAACAGAACTCCATTCTACGTTGAAATCCTCGCTGGTGAGTTCGCCCATTGGCAAGCCATTGGCCATATCGAGAGTAACGGTGTAGTCGTCGTTGCTTGCTGAAACAGTACACCAGAGTTGACCCCAGAACTCAAACTCGTCAACGACCATGTTGGTGGCTACGATGTCAATGGTGTCGGTTGGAGCAGGTTTGGTGTACGACATGGTGATGTGATACATGATAGTATCGCTACCCAAAGCGTCTGCTACCAAGTTATAGGTTTGTCCCTCTTTGGTGATAGCCATGTCAAAGCCTAAGAAATCAACGAAAGTAGTATCTGTGCCATCTACAAACATGATGTAGTTTGCATAAGCTACATACATATCGTCTTGAGTGTATTCTCCCACTACTTCATCAGAAGCGATAAGGAACGAGGTATAAATACCGTTCTCATCAGCCCAGAATTGGAAAGTATCGCTTGAGCGAGTGCCGTCTTCCAATGTAGCATTAGCATATGCCAACTCTACAGTTGCTTTTGGCTCTGGCAGAGGAGCGATGAATGCGCTTACAACGTAGAGCACATTGTCGGTGCTCAACAATTCAGCGTTAAGAGCAAGTCCGTTCTCGTCGTCGGTTACAACGATGTCCACCTCAGTAAAGGTGACAATAGTACGGCTACCTTCTTCGTCGTAGATATACAGACCTGTGAAATCCATAATGCAGTCAGCTTCGGTGAAGGTACCTGCTTGGGTGTCAGAAACGTAGTCCAACTTGATTTCATACGTTTTGGTAGCATCAATGAGTGTGGTGTACCAATCGTTGTCTGACTCATAATACTCCCACGACCAAGTAGTTGCTACGATCTCCACGGTGTCGGTAGCTGCTGTTGCTTGCGCCGCTGCTCGTTGTTTGTTGTTAACTACTGGGAGAGCTTGCTTTTCAGCTACTGGCATTGCCTCGACTTGGCGAACACCATTGATAGCCATAGGAGCAACTGCTTTGGCTTGGCGTGCCTCAACCATAGCTTGACGAGCATCCTGCTTGTCCACTCTCACTACCTTAGAGGTCTTCTCTACAGGCGTGAATTGCTTCTCCATTTTAGGAGTTGCCACCTTGGACAGATCCAATCTTTCTGCTACTGAGAAAGTAGGATTAGCCACGGTGCATAGCGCTATTCCTAACGCCATGAGAACTGTAAAAATCTTCTTCATACAGACTAATAATTAAATTGTTAATACTAAGAAGGGTCTTCAGATATACCCATTTGTTACTAATATCGGCTGCAAAGGTAGTAAAAATTTGCAGAACTTGCAAATCTTTCTGAAAAAAAATAGGCTCCCTCTTGCGAGGAAGCCCATTTTTGGGAGTTTTTTTTGAGAATTACTTCACTTGTACGCCAACAGCATTGTATGCTTTGCCATTGCGGATGATGAGTAATTGACCATCTACAACCTTCTTTTGTACGTCCACGACGCCCTCTGTTTGGATGTCTTCAATTGCAGTAGTACCAGCAGAAGCATCATAAACAATATGAATAGGTACATCGTAGGAGTTCACTGCATTCACTTCTACCTTGAGTTGTCCGTTTATTTTCTCTACAGTAACTGTACCACCGACCATGAGATACAATGGAGTCAGCAGACCTCCGTTCTCCAGAGTTCCATAGAACGAAGGATATACACTGGTACCCATTACACCTATACTCGCCAATACGGTCATATAGTCTTGAGTATCATCAATGGTGTAAGTACCTGGTTGAATGGTAATCTCCTCATCCAATTCCTCACAGAAGAAATAGAGTGCGAAGACATCTGAGCCATCGGCTGCCTCTACCTCGAAATAGCAATCTGACCCATCAGGTTCTACAGACACCTTATCCTGAGTAGTATAAGTGCGATCTACAGCACCAGTCTTTGCATCATAATCTAAATGCTTATTGTACGAAGAAGTCATAGTTACCTCATATTGAACCGCATCGGTAGCAATAAAGGTAGCCGTAGCAGTAATGTCGCCATTATCAGCCACAGTAACATTCATGGTACACTTCTCAATAGGATATGGTACTGCATCGCCATTCTCATTCTTGTAGATTGCAGTATAGTCACAAAGGAAGTCGTATTGACCTTCTCCAAAGCGAGAGAACACACCATCGTTCACGAAAGTACCTGCTACAGCTTCATAGGTCAGTGGTGCCAAAGATACATAGAGCGTATTCTCTGCGTTGTAACCAGCTAATTGGTAGTAGCCATTGGTTTCAATCTTATTGACAAATTCGGCAGCGATATTCACTTGGACTGTCTCTGTAGGGGTAGGTACGCAGTGCCAAAGTTGTACATCATAGAGTACGGCGTCATAACCGATAACTTCTGCATCAATAAAGGTAGTGTCACCCACTTGATAGATAGTACCTTGCATGTCAGCCAT
>JAZNPR010000016.1:0-4718 GCA_045589755.1 Paludibacteraceae bacterium | reverse complement strand
TGACTGCATTTACCACTATTCTCGGTATGGTGCCAATGGCAGTGAGCCAAGGTGAAGGTGCCGAGATGTGGCAACCATTGGGTATCGTCGTTATCGGTGGTTTGACCGTTAGTACCTTCTTGACTCTATACATTGTACCTGTCATTTATGGTGCAATGTCTAAGAAAGGTGAACGTGACAAACTCAAGAAAGTGCGCGAGAACTTCATCTTCATGGACATTGAAGTGAAAGACTGCGAAGAAAACGAAAAATAAGCTCCTTAATTCAAATGTAATTATGAAAAGTGTAATGATCATATTCAATCAAGCCAACACCGAACGTGTGGAGTATATGCTTGATATGTTAGAGATACGTGGTTTTACGTTTTTTGAGGATGTGCAGGGTCGTGGTAGCAAGAATGGCGAGCCACGCCGTGGTACCCACGCATGGCCAGAGATGAACTCTTGTGTCATCACTATCGTGTCTGACGAGAAAGCCCCCGTGCTACTCGAAGCCGTAAAGAAACTCGACAAACGTAACGAGGAAGTCGGTGTCCGCGCCTTCATGTGGAACATCGAGGCTACTGTTTAGTGTTTAGAGAACGCGGCAGAGCCGCTACTGTTTAGTGAACGACGCAGAGCGCCTACTGCATAGATACACCAAAGGCTGCAATCACTTGCAGCCTTTGGTGTATCTAGGGGGGATAGTTGGACTAGTATGTCTAGTAGAACTAGTCGCACTAGCAGTACTAGCAAAACAAAAAAGAAGCAACCCTCTCGGATTGCTTCTTGCGGTGCGGACGGGACTCGAACCCGCGACCTGCGTTGTGCGTATTCGCGAGTTCTCGCTGTCCTAATACCACAAAAAAGAGATGCACTTTGCATCTCCTTCTTGCGGTGCGGACGGGACTCGAACCCGCGACCCCATGCGTGACAGGCATGTATTCTAACCAACTGAACTACCGCACCAATTCTGTATGTAGCACTTTCCTTTCGAAAGCGGGTGCAAAGGTACTGCTTTTTTTTGACATGACCAAATATTTTTGAAAAAAAATGCAATTTTCTATCATTTTTTTGCATATTTGCTCAAAAAATAGTAACTTTGCAGTCTATTTGTAAATTGTAAACAGTCAAATCGTAAATAATAATGTCTGTACACACACATACTACACGCATGACGACAACCCGTCTGCGCCAGATGAAGCAGCAAGGCGAAAAGATAGCCATGCTCACCAGTTATGACTTCACGCTCACTACCCTACTCGATGAAGTGGGTATTGATATGATTCTTGTAGGCGATAGCGCCTCTAATATCGTATGCGGCAATGCCTACACGCTCCCCATCACTGTGGACGAGATGATTTTCCTCGCGCGCGGCGTAGTGCGTGCAGCCAAACATTGTTTGGTTGTGCTGGATATGCCTTTTGGCAGTTACCAAGTCAGCGAAGAAGATGCCGTGCGCAATGCCCTACGCATGATGAAAGAGTCGGGTGCAGACGCACTCAAGCTTGAAGGTGGCGAGGAGATTCTTCCCGCTATTCGCCATATGGTACAAGCAGGTATCCCTGTGATGGGTCATCTTGGCCTCACTCCACAGAGTGTCAATCAATTAGGTGGATACGGGCTGCGTGCCAAAGAAGATGCTGAAGCCGAGAAACTGCTACGCGATGCCAAACTCCTGGATGAGGCGGGCTGCTTTGCCATCGTGCTTGAGAAGATTCCTGCGGCATTGGCAGAAAAAGTAACCCAAGCTGTATCTTGCCCTACTATCGGTATCGGAGCAGGCAATGTCACCGATGGACAAGTACTGGTTCTGCATGACATGTTGGGCTTGAACCAAGGCTTCAAGCCAAAGTTCCTGCGCCATTTCGCCCAATTGGGCGAAGCCGTGAAAGGCGCTGTAAGCGAATACATTGATGCAGTAAAGCAATCCACTTTCCCCAATCAATCAGAGTCTTACTAAATCCACCACATATAAAGAAGAGGGTATATCACAATGCTGACATACCCTCTATTTTCTCTAAACACTAAACAGTAGTGTAGCGTCCACTAAACCTTAATGTACAAACGCTCTCTCCAAGCTCTGCGAGATGTTAATCATGAAGTCGCCCATGTGCTCAAGCTCGTTGATAATGTCGATGTAATACACGCTCGTTTGGTAGTTCTTGTCGTTGTTATCCAACGCCTCAATCTCTGCCTCGCGCAGCTCATTGCGCAGCGCATTGATCTGTTCCTCAGCATCATACGCATTCGCGATGCTGGTCAGCGTACCCTCGTGTGCCGCAGTGAGGTTGGCAATCATCACCTCGTAAGCGTTGTCCACCTTCCCCAGCATGAGATTGATATTGTCTATAGTCTCTGCGCTAAATGTCTTCTTATGCTCGTTGCGACGGCTGAGCATACGACTAATCGCCTCGCCCGAATCGCCCAACGACTCCAACTCACCGATAATCTTATACATTGCCTTGATTTTCACACGCGTTGCCTCACTGATGTCGCCTGCGGACACACCGTTGAGGAAGGCAGCAATCTCATATTCGATACGGTCGGAAATCTCCTCGTACTTCACCAGTTTCTCGCGCAGCTCATCAAAATGCTTTGCATCGGCTGCAATCGCTTGTTTGGCATAACCCAAACCATTGCGAGAGATCTCTGCAAAGTGTACAATCTCATCAAACGCTTGCGCAGCAGCGAGTTCTGGTGTAGCCAATGGTCCCGCAGAGATATATTTGAGGCGGAATGGCTCTGCTTCTTGGTTCTTTGGCTTGATAATCCATACCACCGCTTTCTCTATGTACTTGATAAACCATACGAGAATCAAGGTGTTAATGGTATTGAACATCGTGTGCAACATACTCAATCCGTACAATGCCGCCGTACTGCTACCCATATCGCCTTCCACTACTGCAAAACCGTCTGCTGCAGGGTTTGGCAAACCAAAGAGTTCGATAATCTTACCCACCAACGCGGTAAATGGCTTGAACAATATCAGTGCCCAAATCACACCAAACACGTTGAAAATGGTGTGCGACATCGCAGCGCGTTTGGCTTGTGTATTACCCACCGATGCTGCAATATTCGCTGTGATGGTTGTACCGATATTCTCGCCTAACACCATCGCGCATGCCATGTGGAAAGGTATCCAACCCATGCTGAGCATGATGAGGGTGATAGCCATAGTGGCTGAAGAAGATTGCAGTACAAGGGTCAGCACGGTACCAAACGCCAAGAATAGCAGTACCGAACCAAAGCCATAACTTGACCAGTTGCGCACAAACTCAAGCACTTGTGGTGTCTCACGCAAATCTGGCACTGACTCTTTCATGAACGACAAACCGAGGAACAACAGCGAGAAGCCCACGATAAGTTCGCCAATGTTTTGATGTTTGTTCTTCTTCGAGTTAGAGAACAAGAAGCCGAACAGCATCAATGGAATAGCCAAAATTGAGATGTCGGCTTTGAAGCCCAAGAAGGCCACCATCCATGCGGTAACGGTTGTACCGATATTCGCACCCATGATCACGCCTATTGCTTGCGTGAGGGTCAGCAGTCCTGCATTGACAAAGCTCACCACCATCACCGTTGTGGCAGAAGAAGATTGGATGATGGAGGTGATGCCCAGTCCTGTAAGTACACCTTTGAACGGATTAGATGTCATTGCAGACAAGAATCCGCGTAGTTTATCGCCTGCGGCTTTTTGAAGTCCAGAGGACATAAGGTTCATTCCGTAGAGGAACATTCCGAGCGCTCCGAGGAGCGTGAAGATTTGTAAAATTCCCATAAATTATCTTTTATTTTGTACTATAATCATTTTTTGGTTATCTACCTATTTGACTTCCTTTATACATCCACATTCACTTAAGATGCAGCGGACGAGCAAAAGCGAGTGCTAGCGGTTGCAATTTATTACGGAGTACCTTGTAATGGGTGGTGTTCAGCGTAATAAGATTTATAAGATTTCTCGAGCCTTTTGGGCGAGAAGGAGTTATATATTCTAACATCTTCTTTTCAAATTCTGTGCAAAAGTACTACTATATTATTATATAGGTGTGAAGAAAATATTAAGAAATTATTAAATCGCATTTTTGTCGCCTCACATTCTTTGTCAATTGATCCCAAATCTCATTCGGGTACTTTTCAAAAAGTACTTTTTTTTACTTTTTGTTCATTTTATGAGTAAACCTATTTCAGTATAAGACAAAAAACTTACACCTTCCACTAGAAAAATCGCCCTCCAAGGCGATTTTTCTTGCACATATCACAAAAAAGCACTACCTTTGCAATATAAATTCACCCCATCATGACCGAAAAAGAAAAAATGCAACAGCAGATGCTGTACGATGCGAACTACGATACAGAACTCATTCGTGAGCGTCAAGTAGCCAAAGAGTTGTGCTACCAGTTCAACCAACTACGCCCTTCTGACGAAGCCAACCAACAGCAGATTCTCAGCCAACTGCTTGGCAAGAAATCCGACAACTGCTGCATTTTGGCACCTTTCTGGTGCGATTATGGCTATAATATCGAAGTAGGCAAGAACTTCTTCGCCAACCACAATACCGTCATTCTCGATGGTGCAAAAGTCACTTTTGGCGATAATGTATTTATTGCTCCCAACTGTGGTTTCTACACAGCTGGTCATCCTATTGATGCCGAACGCCGCAATCAAAGTCGGATCGTAGCCATGTCGTTCTGTGAGCCAAGGAGTTGAATACAAATTTTGTCTTCCTAAGACCGCTT
>JAZNPR010000015.1:0-16242 GCA_045589755.1 Paludibacteraceae bacterium | reverse complement strand
ACTCCTTGGCTCACAGAACGACATGGCTACGATCCGACTTGGCGTATCAATCACGCGAGGATTAACCGACATCTGCACTGCCTCGAACACATCACGACCTGCGAGGTCAATAGCAGTAGCCATCTGGAAAGAGAGTTGCATATTCGCTTTGCTGGCACTCACGAGTGCATGCACCACACGCTCGATATGTCCGCCCGCGAGGAAGTGCGCCTCTAGTCCGTCGCGCTTCACGTCGGTCAGACCAGCCTTGTGTGCCTCAATCAGACAGTTCACAATACGTGTTGGTGGCACCTTACGGATACGCATCAAGAAGAGTTGCACCAACGATACATGTACACCACTTACTACTGCGTTGATCCACAGCATGAAAGGTACGTAGTAGAAGAAAATAATCACGAGAATGGCAACTATTGCCAACATCACGGTTTCAAAAATTCCAAAGTCCATATTGTTTAATGTTTAGTGTTTAACGAATTAATGAATTAACGAATTAACGAATTAAAGTTTAAAAGCGAGGGTTATTTTTGTAACTCTTCCATGCGTTTGCCAGCAGAAGGCATGTCCACGCCGCCTTCAATCTTTGTGTCGAGTGCCATCTTGTCCATGGCTTTGCTCTTGACAAACACCCACACGGCAATACCGCAAAGCACTACGCAGGCAGCTAATGTGACATGACCAGCCCATGCCCAAAGCACAGCCAGTTTCATGTAAGCAATTACTACTGCGGCAATCAAACTGGCAAGCCCAAAGATACCTGCAATACCAAAACCAGGCAAGAGAAACATCTCTGCCAATAAGAGTCCAACACCAAAAAGGACAAGAATAATGGTTAGAATTACGTAAGTCATATTGTTTTAGGTTAAAGGTTAGAGGTTAAAGGTTAAAGGCAGGGATATGCGGCTTTACCGCTAATTCACACCTAATAGCCTTATCGCCTCATCGCCTTAAATATTAAACACGGTGCAAAGGTACAAAAAATAATACATATATCCAAACAAAAAAGCAAAAAAACGAAAACTTTTACTTTATATAAGTAATAGAAAAAAGGTAGAAAATAAATTTGGCACATTCAAAAAAATGTTGTACCTTTGTCGGCGCGTTCGGCTGATAGCAGTTGGCTGGGCGCTACAGAACATAACAAAAAACTACACCTTATATATAGTAATGAGCAAACATTTAGTGATTGTAGAGTCGCCTACCAAGGCGAAGACCATCGGTAAATTTTTAGGATCAGATTATCAGATAATGTCTTCTCAAGGTCATATTCGTGACATTGAGGGCATGGGCAAAAATAGTATCGGCATCGATTTCAAGAACGATTATCAACCCCATTATGTCATCGACACGCAGAAAGAGCAGTTGGTGGCTCAACTGCGTAAAGCCGCTCAAAAAGCCAAGACCATCTGGCTGGCAAGCGATGAGGACCGCGAGGGAGAAGCCATAGCATGGCACTTGAAAGAGGTGTTGGAGCTGCCAGCAGAAAACACACATCGCATTGTGTTTCACGAGATTACAAAGACTGCTATTGAGGAAGCATTGCAGCATCCTCGTGATATAGACTACAATCTGGTGGACGCGCAGCAAGCCCGCCGCGTGTTGGACCGCATTGTGGGATTTGAGTTGTCGCCCGTGCTGTGGAAGAAAGTGACAACCGGTCTGAGCGCAGGACGCGTACAATCGGTGGCCGTTCGATTGATTGTGGAACGCGAACAAGAGATAGAAGCGTTTGAGAGCCAAGCGCACTACCGATTGACCGCCACCTTTGCAGGCGAGACCGCCAGCGGCGAACAGGTGAGTTTCGACACCGAACTCAACCACCGTTTTGCGAGCAAAGAGGAGGCATTAGCGTTCTTGGAGGCATGCCAAAAGCAGTCATACACCCTGAGTTCTGTGACTCACAAACAGGGTCGTCGCAGTCCAGCACCTCCATTCACTACCTCATCGCTGCAACAAGAAGCTGCCCGCAAATTGCACTTCACCGTATCGAAGACCATGCGTCTGGCACAATCATTATACGAGGCAGGACATATCACATATATGCGTACCGACTCGGTGAACCTGAGCAACTTGGCATTGAACACCGCCAAAGAGGAGATTCTGAAGGAATATGGCGCCGCCTACCACCGCAGCCGCAAATACCAAACCACCTCCAAGGGTGCACAAGAGGCCCACGAAGCCATTCGACCCACCTACATGAGCGTGGCAATCGCTGGCAACAACAACGATGAACGCCGCTTATACGACCTGATTCGCAAACGCGCATTAGCCACACAAATGGCTGATGCCGAGACCGATACCACACGCGTAGAAGTAGCCATGAGCGATATGCCATACCTATGGGTAGCCACACACGAAGTGGTGACCTTCGACGGCTTCATGCGTGTCTATACACAGAGCACCGATGATGATAATGCCGCAGACTCCATGGGCATGCAGTCATTGGCGCAATTGGAAGCACCTATGGCATGTCAGTTGGGCACCGTTCACGCACAAGAGTCGTTTAGCAAAGCACCCCTCCGCTACAACGATGCTACGCTGGTGAAACGCATGGAAGAGTTGGGCATCGGTCGCCCATCTACCTACGCCACCGTGATCGAAACCATACAAAGTCGCCAATATGTGGTGAAAGGCAACGTGGAAGGCAAAAAACGCTCATACAACGTGCTCACACTGCAAGGCAACAAAATTAGCGATAAAACAAAATCAGAGATTGTAGGTGCAGACACTGGCAAATTCCTGCCAACCGACTTGGGACGCATCACCAACAACTTCTTGGTGGAACAATTCCCTACGATATTGAGTTACGATTTCACGGCTCGCTCGGAAGAGAGTTTTGATGCCATCGCCGAAGGCGAAGCCAACTGGGTGAAGACCGTGGATGAGTTTTATCAGACTTTCCATCCGCTGATTGCACAAGTGCCTTCGGGCAAGATGGCAGCACGCGTGATCGGTAAGCACCCCGAGACGGGCGAAGTAGTATTGGCACGCATTACCAAGAACGGGCCATGCGTGCAGATAGGCGATAGCGATGAGCAGAAACCTCGTTTCGCTTCATTGCAGAAAGGTCAGAGCATCTTCACCATCACGCTGGACGAGGCATTGGCGTTGTTCGCGACGGCACTCCCCTACACCCTGACCACATGGAACGGACAAGAGGTGGTGATAGGCGAAGGTAAGTTCGGTCCCTACGTGCGTTGCGAGAAGACGTTTGTCAGCATTCCTAAAGGACAAGACCCGCACACCATCAGCGCAGAAGCAGCGATTGCCCTGCTGGAGAACCACCAGCAACAACAGTTGCCTATTCACGATTTTGGCGATATACAAGTGCTGAACGGCCGATACGGTGCGTACATCAAGACCGCCGAAGGCAATTATCGTATCCCTCGTTCGGTAGATGCTCACACACTCAGCAAAGAGCAGTGCCAAGAGCTCATCGCCGCTGGCAACAACACCACCAAGACACAGAAACCCTATAAACGATACGCTAAAAAATAACCCTTATGCGCCACATCTCACCTTCTCTCTTGGCAGCCGACTTCGGCAACCTGCAACGCGAATGCGAAATGATTAACCGTAGCAGCGCAGAGTACCTGCACATTGACGTGATGGACGGGGTCTTTGTACCCAATATATCGTTTGGTTTTCCCGTGATGAAAGCCGTAGCGAAGCACTGTCAGAAGCCGTTGGACGTGCACCTTATGATCACCGAGCCAGAGAAGTATGTGGAGCGTTTTTGCAAGGCAGGAGCATGGAGTGTGGGTTTTCATATAGAAGCCACCGACCACCCCATGGAAGCCATCCGCATCATCCGCGAGCAAGGCGTGAGGACCTGCCTGACCATCAACCCCAAAACGGATATTCATGCCCTTGACCCCTATCTGGGCGAAGTGGATATGGTGCTGCTGATGTCGGTGGAGGCAGGTTATGGCGGACAGTCGTTTATCCCTGAGTCGGTTGACCGCCTGCGTTATTTGCGCGAAGCGATAGATAGTCGTGGACTGAAAACCCTCATCGAGGTGGACGGCGGCATCAATACCAAGAACGCCTCTATGCTATGGGAAGCAGGTGCCGACATCCTGGTGGCAGGTAGTGCCGTCTTCCAAGCCAAAGACCCGATAGCCACTATCGAAGAACTCAAGCAATGAAATGGATAGCAGCACATACTTGGCTGCTTATTCTTATCCCGCTGATAGCAGGCATCTTGCTATGCTATCATACGCAATTCCCCGTCAATCTGTTGGCTGCGAGCGAGGTGGATTACCTGGATCGCGATACTGCCCTATGCCTACATCTGGTGAGCGAAGGGCAAGAGCGCAGCAAGACCATTCGCTATACCGCCGAGGCAGCCGACGGCAGTCGACTGCTACTCTATTTGCAGAAAGATAGTCTGCCTCAACCGCAGTTGGGCGATGTGCTGCTGGTGCAGACCACCGTCAGACGCGGCGAGAGGTTGGGCGAATTCGATTATGGTCGTTACCTGCGCATGCAGGGACTGGTAGGCAGCGCATGGGCCAACCGTCGCCATTGGCAACAAGTAGGTCACGAGCCACTTAGCGGACTACGTGCCACCGCCGAAAAATGCCAACGAAGATTGCACCAACGGTATCAGCAATTAGGGGTGCGAGAGCCCGAATTGGGGATACTATCTGCCCTCACATTGGGGTATAGAGAGGAATTGGACAAACATGTGCAGCAGTCCTTCTCCGCAGCAGGTGCCATGCATATCTTGGCCGTCAGCGGACTGCATACGGGCATCGTGTGGGGGTTGATTGTGTGGTTGCTCACGCTGGGTGGGCTGGCGAAGCCCTTATACGAGCAACGTGTGTGGCAAACCATACTGACCACAATAACCTTGATTGCCCTCTGGGCATACGCCTTCGTAACAGGATTGAGCCCGTCGGTCATGCGTAGCGCATGGATGGTGACCATCGTGGAAATGGGGTGGCTATTCCGACGCAACGTAGTGGGAATGAACACGCTGGCAGCGGCAGCCGTCATCATACTGCTCATCCGTCCATTGACACTATGGAGTGTGAGTTTTCAGTTGAGTTTTGCGGCAGTAGCATCGCTAATTCTGGTTGGCAGTTGGCTACAACGGCACACGATACTTCGCGGCAAACTGTGGCAATACATAGGCGGATTGCTCATCATGTCGTTTGCTGCACAGATAGGCACTTTGCCGCTGACGCTTCATTATTTTGGGCAGACGAGCAACTATTTCGCCCTCACCAACTTGGTTGTCATACCTGTGGCTTTTGTATTGCTGCTATTGGGCATTGGGTCGCTGGCCATGTCATGGTGCTTCGTGGGCGAATGGCTAGCCGATGCCGCACAATGGTGCACCTACGGTTTGCGGCTGTTTGTGGAATGGATAGAGGGGCTACCCTACTCCACTACGCATATCGAAATGAACGCCCCTGCCATGGGATTGTACTACGGTGCAATGGCTTGTGCGGTAGCCATGATGCAGGGCGAAAGAGTGAGGTGGTGGTGGCTCGTGGGAGTAGCGGGGTGTCTGGCAGGAGCCATCGCATTAAACCGATAGGAAACCAGACGACAAAGCCAAAAACAATAGAACAATGAAACAATATAGTTTATTAGAATTATGCCAAGGCATTGAGCAGGTGCTCCAAGCCGAATTGGAGGAGAGCTACTGGGTGCGTGCCGAGATTGCTTCGCTCACCGAGCGCGGACACTGCTACATGGAGTTGGTGGAGAAAGCCAAGAACAATAGCATTGCCGCCAAAGTGCGTGCTACGTGTTGGCAACAGGTTTATCACCTGCTATCGGCATATTTTGCTAACGAGACAGGACAGACGCTCTCCGTGGGTATGCAGGTGTTGCTGCAAGTGGAGGTGAGTTTTCATGCAGTATATGGGCTGAGTCTGAATATCGTGGGCATTGATCCCACGTTCACGTTAGGCGATTTAGCTCGCCAACGCCAGCTCACTATCCAGCGCCTGCAAGAAGATGGCGTGATGGACTTGCAGCGGGCAATGAAGATACCCCTGTTGCCTCGTCGCGTGGCAGTCATCTCGGCGGCGGACGCCGCGGGCTATGGCGACTTCTGTCATCAGTTGCAGAGCAATAGTGGCGGGTTTGGTTTCCGCACGCAACTCTTTCCTGCCCTTATGCAAGGCGAACAATCACCTGCCTCTATCATAGCAGCACTGGAGCAGGTAGCGGCTGCGATGGAAGCGTATGACGTAGTGGTGATTGTTCGAGGCGGCGGTGCGACTACCGACCTGAGAAACTTCGACGACTATAGTTTGGCGTTCCACTGTGCCAATTTCCCGTTGCCCATCATTGCGGGTATTGGTCATACACGCGACATCAGTGTCGTGGACATGGTTGTGCACACCAGTGTCAAGACCCCTACTGCGGCTGCCGAATGGCTCATTGCCGCGATGCAAGAGCAAGCCGACCGATTAGGCGAACTGCAATGGCGTTTGCAACGCGTAGCACAAAACGCCGTCCGCAAACAACACCACAAACTGGATAACCTATGGCAATCATTGCGCTTCGCCACACAGCGGCACCTACACCGTCAACGTACCCAACTCGACTTCTTGACAAAAACCATCGCCTTACATTCGCCCGAACGCATTTATCGCTTGGGATATAGTTTGACAACCGTTAATGGTAAGATAGTCAAGAGCATTCACGATGTGAAAGCTGGTGAGGAGATACAGACGCATACTGCGGATGGAGTAATCTATTCAGAAATTAAGATATGAAAACGAAAAAGAAGATTGGGTTTCTTTTGACACACGAGCAGTGGTTGGGTATGGCGATATTGGTCATATTAGTAGGTGTAACCTTGTTCTTCTTGCACCGTTTTCAGTCGCCGAAGGAGAGTAGCATACAGGTCAGCGACTCCACGCGCACGCGCTTTGTAGCTTATCAAGCACAACAGGATAGTATTCGAAAAGCACAATGGAAAAAGAAATATCCGCGCGACACGATTGCCATACAGATGCAAGTGTTTGACCCCAATACAGCAGATAGCAGCACGTTGGTACACCTCGGGTTGAAGCCTTGGCAGGCGAGTAATATGCTCAAATACAGAGCCAAGAACGGGCGTTACCGCAAAGCGGAAGACCTCAAACGCCTCTATGGTATGACCGATAGCATGTACCATGCGCTACAGCCTTATATTCAGATAGACACACTGGCTATTACGCAATTTCGCGATAGTCTTAAGCGCAGCAGACGGGACACAGCGACACGGGACAGCGTTGCACAGGATACGATGCCATATTACATCAGTCACAAGCGCGATACAGTGCTCAATCTACGCACGGCTGACACGACTGAACTGATGATGATTCCGGGCATTGGCACCTACCGCGCAAAACAGATTGTGCGTTACCGCAAGCAGTTGGGTGGTTTCACTTCAGTGGAACAGTTGCGCGAGATTAAAGCCTTGCAGCCATTGCTCAAAGATAGTCTATCCGCAGACAGTCTGCTGGCGCATTTTGTACTGGATAGCGTGATTGTAGAGCCATTACGGGTGAATCGTATGCACATGGAACGACTGCAACAACACCCTTATCTCAGCTTTGAGCAAGCCAAAGCCATATACGAACTCCGCCGTAGAAAAATACACTTGGAGAATATCGACCAACTGCAACGTTTAGATGGATTTACGCACCAAGATTGGCAACGATTATCCCCCTATCTCAACTTTGAGAAACGAGAAAAATAACGATAAAAACGAGTTTTTCTTCGTTTTTCTTGCATATTTACATTTTTTGTTGTACCTTTGTCTGCCATTTTGGCAGATTGTGCAACATTAAACATAGAGAACCTGAAACTTTGAACATTTGATTGATTATGGAACAACAGGAATTACAAACTATCAAACAGCGATTCAGTATCATAGGTAACAGCCCATTGATTAATCGCGATATAGAAGTGGCAGTGCAAGTGGCTCGCACCGATTTGAGCGTACTGATTACGGGTGAGAGCGGTGTGGGAAAAGAGCATTTCCCACAGATTATTCATCACTATTCCACACGAAAACACGGTCCATACTTTGCTGTTAACTGTGGTGCTATACCCGAAGGCACCATTGATAGCGAACTTTTTGGTCATGAGAAAGGCGCCTTCACCGATGCTAAAGCAGATAGAAAAGGTTATTTTGAGATTGCCAATGGCGGCACATTGTTCTTAGACGAAGTAGGCGAACTGCCCCTGCAAACACAAGTGCGTCTGTTGCGTGTGTTGGAAACAGGAGAGTTTATTCGCATGGGTGCCAGCCAAGTGCAAAAGACCAACGTGCGCGTGGTGGCAGCCACCAATCTAGATATGAAACGCGCTATTTCTGAAGGACGTTTCCGTGAGGATCTATACTATCGTTTGAATACGGTGGAAATCAAGGTGCCCGCATTGCGTGATAGAAAAGATGATATCCCTCTGCTCTTCCGTAAGTTTGTCGTAGATTTTAGCGACCGCTACCGCATGCCAGCTATCCGACTGACAGAAGAGGCAAACGAAATGCTCAAGAACTACTATTGGAATGGCAATGTACGTCAACTCAAAAATGTGGCAGAGCAAATCAGCATCATCGAAAAGGCGCGAGAGATATCAGCCGATACACTGCGTAAATACTTGCCTACAAACGAAATGCAAAGTGGGATAGCTTTGCTAGGTGCACATACGCAAACCAACCACGACACCTATATGAACGAACGCGAATTGCTCTATAAGGTGCTCTTTGACATGAAACGTGATATGACGGAAATGCGACAACAGCTGAATGGTTTGCTCTCCTCGTCCGCTACACCCGCTCACTGTCAAACAGAGATTGTGGTAGGTAAACACGCTGAATACGAATCTGTGGAAGAAATAACGGCAACGCTCAAACATCCAGCCAATCCTATCTCTTCTGAGGTGGAAGATATTGTCTTAGAAGACGACATGCCTCTATCTACCATGGAAGATATTGAACGTGATAGTATTCGTCGAGCTTTGGAACGTAATCATGGAAGTCGTAAAATGGCCGCCAACGAATTGCACATATCCGAGCGAACCCTATACCGCAAAATCAAAGAATACGGATTATAAATCACACGACACCATGCTACACCACACTACACCACGCTACTCCATCACATCATGGATATTGATTCTTGGCTCATTGTTCTTGTTGAACGGTTGTTCTATTTCTTATAAGTTCAATGGAGCCAGTATTGATTATGCTACTACAAAAACCATTTCTGTGGCAGATTTCACCAATAATGCGGCGTTGGTATATGCTCCTTTAGCTGTCAACCTCACAGATGGTATCAAGGACCTCTACCAACGACAAACGCGATTAGAAATTGTACGACGTGGTGGAAACCTAGAACTTGCAGGAGAAATTACGGGGTATAATCTCACACCTATGGCAGTGTCGGCAGATAGTTATGCGGCTGAAACCAAATTGACTATTACGGTGAAAGTACGATTCACGAATAATGTGGCACCTGAGGAAAGTTTTGAAAAGACCTATTCAGCCTATCAAACATTTGATGCCTCACAAATGCTAAACGACGTGCAAGAAGAACTTTGTACAACCATGATTACCGAAATTGCAGACCAAATATACAACGATACGGTAGCAAAATGGTAAAAAATTTGGTAGTATCAAAAAAAAGTTGTACCTTTGCACCTCGATATCCGTTTTCCGATATCCCATAACCGACAAAATAAACTTTTAAAACAATAAATTATGTACGTACTATTAACTATTTTGATTATTATTGCAGCTGTATTGCTCATTCTTTTGGTGTTGGTTCAAAACAGCAAGGGTGGTGGCTTAGCTGCAGGTTTCTCAAGCGGTAACCAAGTAATGGGAGCACCTAAGACTGCTGACTTCTTGGAGAAAGCTAGCTGGACATTGATTGGTATCATCTTGGCTTTGAGTATCCTTGCAGTAGGTGTTAACAAAGGTCAAACTGTAGAAGTTGAGGCTGGCAGCGCTATCACCGAGCAAGTACAAGAGGCTTACGAGGCAGAGCAAGCAGCTCAAGCAGTACCTGAGTTTGAGGCAGAGGAAGTGGTTGAGTAATCACCACGTGCAACGGAAGATACCTCCTACGATACTAATAATTGTATAAAAGGGATAAAGTATCTCAAGCAACAAAGCAGTAAAGAGAGAGACGGACGCGTCTCTCTTTTTTATGAGCGCATATTCGAGTGGAAACTTCACTAGTAATACCAGCGGGCAACACAATTGCAATAAATTAGCCATCAGCATAATTGCTCCGCACAGCAGAATATCTTTATCGGTGTATTTTGGAGCTTTGCCCGCCCAACGCATACGCTGACGGAAGAAGGCACGCCACGAAGTATGTGGGCGAACGATGGCGGTCAACTCTTTGCTCTCGCTAACGGCGATTTTTAATCCCCTGCGCTTAAACGACTCCAAGAGAAACATATCATCGCCACTGGGTATCTCAGGGTGCAAATCTGGATAGGATTCTAGCCACCTATCGCGCTTGGCGATGAGGTTCGCTCCGCTACACATAACCGCATGCCCTCGCTTGGCAGTCTCGATGGTAAGTTGCTGGATAGCCGCATACTCCGCTATCTGCAAACGCTCCAGCAGCGATGGTTTTTCCCTATCCGACTCCATTTGCAAAGGCAGGATGAGGAGATCAGACGCCTCGTAGAGGCTATTGGACGGTGTTCCACCTATTGGACGCTCGCATAACGCGCTATTGGCTATAGGAGCAGGTAATACATCGTCATCCATCATCCACACATACTCCGTCTTCGCAGCAGAGATGAGGCGATAGAGGGCATGTTTCTTGCCCTTGCCTTCGTCATTGATTCCACGCCGAGGAACAACGATTGTTATTTGTGGTTTCTCGAATGACATCTATCTATTGTTGGTACGACTATTGTCCATCCATTATCCCGCTTACAAATAACGCTTGATCTGCACTAGATGGTGTGACAGTTTGCCATTGGTAAGGCGGATACCCATCTCGTCGATTTTATCCACATGCACGTAGCCAGCGCAATGGATGACCTCCGTTGGACTAATCAACATACCCACATGCGTTATCTTCGTAGCCTCTGGGTTGCGGTCCGAATGGTCGAAGAACACCAAGTCACCTGGTTGCGCTTCTGCCAGTGATCTCACCACTTGTCCTTGCGTGACCTGTTCGCGGGCATTGCGCAAGAGATTAATACCAAACACGCTATACACCGTTTGCGTAAAGCCCGAGCAGTCGTAGCCCATGATGTTCTTTCCACCCCATAGGTAGGGGACGTTCAGCAACGATTGTGCCACACGCACGATATCCTCGCCTTTAACCTCTAACCTCTCACCTTTAAGCTCATTCACACAACGATGATTAATCTTATATTTCTCTCCCAGCACTTCGAAAGTGCCTTTTTTATAGTACGGCAATCGTGTACCGATGGTAAGCATCAGTTGCTCGCCGGTCTTTGTGTCGGTCGCCACCGCCATAGGTGTAGCCACTACGCCCATCGCCTCGGCTTGTTGATAGCGCTCGACCTCCTCATAGCTAATGGGCGTCATCATCTTAGATACTACCCAGCCTACTTGTCCATCCATAGTGGAGCGGATTTTGGTCCAGCTGGAGTGGCGGTCCACCACTTCGCAAACTTCGCCAAAGAGCAACTGGGTAGCCTGTTCGGCGGCATGGGATGGTTCTTCGCGCACGGGGGTGACGGGGCAATAATTCATGACATATTCGGTGCTATGGGCGAGGCAGGTGACTGCCATCATGGTTAAGAGCAGGATGAATTGTTTCATATACGGATGATTGTTTGAAAGAAAAATATTTTCAATTATTAGCGCAGGGTGACACCCGTGCCAGGTTTGTTGACCAGTGTCAGTTTGCCATCTACCAACTGAATACCCTCGTAAGGGTCATTAGCAAGCAGTACATGACCATCCAAGTCGGCATAATCCACTAATGGGCTCAACGTTGTAGCCGCCGAGATGCCCGCACTGGTCTCCGTCATACAGCCAATCATCACCTGCATACCCAGCTCACGCGCCAAAGTAATCATCTTACGTGCTTCCGCCACGCCGCCACACTTCATCAGTTTGATATTGATACCATCGTAGTAGGGTTGCAGTCCCGCCACGTCGGCATACGTTTGGCATGCCTCGTCGGCGATAATAGGCAGTTCTACCCGCTCGCAAAGCCAGGCATGTTCCTCGTTCATATGCTTGGGCATAGGCTGCTCGATAAGTACCACACCCTGCTCAGCCAACCATTGGCACATCTTCAGCGCATGCTCTTTGGTAGCCCAACCTTGGTTAGCATCTACATAGATAGGTTTGTTACTCATGCTACGGATGAGGCGAATCATACGTTTGTCTTCTGCCTCCTCACGGCCGAGTTTGACTTTGAGGATCTTCGCCCAATCTGCTTCACGCACCTTGAGCTGCACAATCGAATCGCTGGCATCGTAGCCAATCGTATAGCTGGTACAAGGGGTAGCATCTGGATCAATGTCCCACATCTGCCATAGGGGCTGGTTGTGAAGCTTGCCATAGAGGTCGTGCAAAGCGATATCAATGCTCGCCTTCGCTGCATGATTGCCTGGTGCCAAGGCATTGACTACTTGCATGATACTATCCACACTCAGCGGCTCGCGGCAGCTGTTGATGACAGGCTGAGCCAATTTCAGAAAAGCGCAGACCGACTCCTGTGTCTCCTTGAGATAGGGTGGCAGTGCCGCTTCGCCGTAGCCTGTTTGGTTGCCGAGGGTGATGCAGGTGAGCACGATAGGGGTCGTGGTACGCGTGTTGGTGGAGATACCAAAAGCGTGGCGCAACTTGCCTGTAAATGGTTCGTAAGTCAGTTGGGCAGTTTTGTCACATGATTGGGGCAAACCAAAATATGCCTTATAGATGGCATTGGCCAATGCTTCGATAACATCTTGCTCAGGATTGAATACATACCCATTAGTGATGGCTACGATACCCCAACCATCTGCTGGACTCCACATCATGATACTGCGCAATCCGTAGGCATCGCCCGTATGTCCCACAGGGTAGTTGCCTGGCGTATTGTAGTGAGGATCATCCAGGAAATCTACAAACTCCATAAGGCACAATCCGTATTGGTCCTCGTAGTAGTCGTCCGTTTGCTTGATCCATACGGGTGTCTGCATGGTTTTGGCACTCTCCTCGGAGATGATACGCACGCCATTGAGCTGGCCATAGTTCATGTGCATCATCATATAGGTAGCCAAGTCGTGAGCAGAGATCTTCACGCCGCCAGTAGGCGAGAATATAGGTGCGGAGTAGCCCATGGTATAATCATCAAGTTGATGTGCTACGCTGCCGTAGGCGTTGGATTCTACGTATTGTCCGTCGCGATAACGGTAGATGGAAGCACGTCTTGTGCTATCAAGCTCATCGTTGTTGTGACCTGCATGCAATCCAAGTGGTGTGATTACGCTATCCTTCACATAGTGGTCGAAACGTATGCCAGACACTTTCTCCAGGATAGCGCCTGCGAAGTTGAGACCTAAATTAGAATAGTTGTATCCCGTACCTGGCGCATAGTCGTAATAGGTGGCACGGCAGTCGCCATTCACGGCAGGATTGATATGGTCGAGCGTGGAATAATTCTCTGGGTCGCGGAAGCTAGCTGTGTGCGAAAGCACCATGCGCAATGTGATAGGTACCTCTGGGTGGTGTGGGTTGCGTACTTGGAAGCCAATGAGATCGCTCACATCATCGTCGAGCGAGATGACGCCTTTTTCCACGAGTTGCATCAAGGAGGTTGCGGTAAAGGACTTGGAGATGGATGCGATACGCATGAAATGATTGGTAGTCAAAGGTGTTTGACTGTCGAGATTGGCATGGCCAAAGGCCTTTTCATAAACGATCTGTCCATCTTGGACAATGACAGCAGCAACACCTACTGCTTGGTAGTCGTTCATCACTTGCTGAATTGCTTGGTCGGTGCGTTTCTCTGCGCTTGGAGCGCAACTTGTAATTACTAACATCATGGCAACTAAAGCCATAAACACATGATTGCTTCTCATATTATTATAATTTTAAGGTGTTAATTCGACGAAAATATTCCATAAACTGCGGATAGGATTTGCTGATGCAGGCGGTGTCATCGACTTCATAGCCAGCAATCAACAATGCCATTGCCATGCGGTGGTCGTGGTCGGTGCGGTGTTCGCGCACAGCGCGCAGGCGGTCGGATTCCTTCAATGGCAAGGACTCTACGCCAGTAGCGTGTAACTCAATGCCCAGGCGCTCGCAAGTGAGCGCAACAGCGGGGTAGAGGTCGGGGCAGCTTCCAAAATCCTGGATGAGGATTTTGGAACGGGACGCCGCTTGTGCGGCTATAGGACGCCCACTCAGTGGGCTATTGGACGCTTCGCTATTGGCGGTAGGCGAAAGGATGATGCCTTCGGCGGTGTAGGTAGTATGGACGCCGAGGTGGGCGAAGATGTCGGCGATGATTTTGTCGCCTTGCAACGAGTCGCGCGAGAGGCCTGGGAGCGTGATCTCGCCGCCATGGAGTGCTACGTACTCGTACCAAAAGGCGGCAGAGGACCAGTCCTTTTCTAAAACGGACGCCGCTTGTGCGGCTATTGGACGCCCACCATGTGGGCTATTGGACGCCCTATGGGCTATTGGGTATTGGTCAATGATTTCTCGTGTGAGGGTGATGTAAGGGGAGGTGCTGTTGGTTTGGACGTTTGCACCGATGAGGAGTAAGGCGGAAATGAACTGTGTGGATTGGGGATTATCGAGAGTAACTATCCTATCCTTATCCAATATACATCCCTTAATGCGCAAGGGCGGAAAACCCTCTTCGCCCAAATACTCAATCTGTGCTCCAATGCTGCGCAAAGCATCTACCAACTGACCAATAGGGCGGTGGTGCATGCGTTCTACGCCGTCTAAAATGGTTGTTTGTCCTTCTAACTGCGCACAATAAGCGGTAAGGAAGCGCATGGCGGTGCCACAATTGCCGAGGTCAATTCTCGCCTCTCGCCTCTCGCCTAATAGCCTAATCGCCTCACTCATTATTCGCATATCATCAGGCAAATCAGCAGAGACGGTCATCAGACCGTCTCCGTGTATAGCTTGCAAAATCAATAGGCGATTGGCAATGGATTTTGATATGGGCAGTTCGATGCGCATTGATTTTTTTAGTGTATGGTGTAAAGTGTATGGTGTAAAGGCTGGGGGATGCGGCCTTGCCGCTACTTCCTGCCTTTAAACTTTAAACCATAAACTTTAAACTACATTAATTAATGTCTGGCAAGAAGGAATAATCGCGAGAGTAGCGGAGGTGCTGCTCGATATAACCCTCGGTGTAGTCGAGAGTAACATCCGTGATATTGCCTTCTGCATCGTAGTGCGCGGTGTAAACTGGGTTTACAAAGCCCTTGTATGGAGCGAGGTTGAGTTTTTCGTAACGCTCCAAAATCTCGCGGTGCAAGTCTTGGTCCACCTTCACAGCGTACTCCTCCACCATGGCTTTAGCAGCAGGGTAATCGCCTTCGGAAGTGATGCGTTGAATTTCGCGGAGCAACTCGCCATAGAGGCGGCGAACACCCTCGTAATCATTGATTTGGAGGTAGTGTTTGCCATCGCGTTCGATGATTTCTACCTCTTTGTTTTGAGCGTTCTTATATACCCAAAGGGCAATCAACTGACGGTTGCGCATGTGCGATTCCTCGATGTCTTTGCCTGGCTCGATACGCACGAGTTGGGTCATCAGACCGTTCATCATTTGTTGGTAGTAGAAGCCCTTGTATGCCTCTTCATCCTCCAACAAACCGAGTTCCACCAATTTAGGATCAGCCATATAGTAAAGACCGAGCAAGTCGGCACGTGCTTCCTCGATAGTAGAAGCGTGCTCTTTGAGCGCATCTTTGGTAACGCCTGGCATGAGTTTGCCCGATCCGTGACCCACGCACTCGTGGAGGTCGGTATGCAAGTCGCCACAAGCACCTGCTTTCTCGTACATGGCAATCACTTCTGGGCTAATCATAAACTCCTCGTTGAAGCCATTGCCTTTGGCTGCTTCGTTGTAGGCGTGGGTGATATTGTCGATAGTAACGGACTTCGAACCATAGTCTTTGCGAATCCAGTTGGCATTAGGCAGATTGATGCCGATAGGGGTAGCAGGATAGCAGTCGCCTGCCAAGATAGCTGCGGTGATCACCTTTGCGCTCACGCCTTTGACTTCCTCTTTCTTGTATTTCTTGTCGGTTGGAGTAGTGAGCCCA
>JAZNPR010000014.1:0-47139 GCA_045589755.1 Paludibacteraceae bacterium | reverse complement strand
GGATAGCAGTCGCCTGCCAAAATAGCAGCGGTGATAACCTTTGCGCTCACGCCTTTGACTTCTTCTTTCTTGTATTTCTTGTCGGTTGGGGAGTTGTCCTCGAACCATTGTGCGTTGTCGGAGATGGTTAGGCAACGGTGGGTAGCACGCATGTCTTTGAAGTTCACGAGTGACTCCCAAGTACCTGTAATGCCGAGAGGGTCAGCATATGTCTCGGTGAAGCCGTTCACGAAGTCCACACGGCTGTTGAGGTCTTTCACCCAAGCGATGCAGTATTCGTTGAACGCGCGGAGGTCGCCTGTCTTGTTGAACTCAATCATCTTTTCGATAACGAGGCGTTGTTGGTCGTTCTCGGCGAAAGGCAGGGCTTTCTCGAGGTGCTCAACCACATGACTGAGTGCTTCGCCATACATGCCACCTACTTTATATACGCGCTCTACCACTTTGCCATTCTCCTTCACAAGTTTGCTGTTGAGACCAATCCACAATGGCTCTGCGGAGTTGTCTTTGTGTGCCTCGTAGTATGCTTCTGCTTCGGCTTGGGTCACACCTTCGTAGTAGTTGTTGGCAGACGCAAGGAGCAAATCTTCGCCATCGAGACTCAAGCTCTTTGGCATTACGGTTGGGTCGAAGATGACTGGCAGAATGGCCTCGTCGTAGGTCACGCCTGCTTCAGCACAAGCGTTTACAAACCACTCCTGAGAGAATTCTGGTTGGAACTTGTCGGAAGCGTAGTGGTGGTGAATACCGTTGGCGAACCATACGCGTTTGAGGTATTTCTCGAAGTTGAGGAATTCCTCGCTTGTCTTATCGCCCTTATATTGGGTGTAGAGGGCTTCGAGTGCGCGACGGATACGCAGGTTGTAGCGACCATTTTGATCGTAAAGGATATCACGACCGTGCAAAGCTGCTTCGGTGAGGTGATAAACGAGGGTCTTTTGTTGCAGACTCAGTGAGTCAAACTCTGGCACTTGGTAGCGCAGAATCTCGAGGTCATAAAACTTGTCCACGGTGTAGTCGAATGTTTGTTCTTGTTTGCAGCATGCGCTGAGTGCTACGAGCGCCATGCCAAATAGGATTGTTTTTTTCATATGATTTGAATTGATTAGCTATATATTTCGCTGCAAAGGTAGTGATTTTTTCTGAAATATGCAAGTTTTTTTGAATTGACTTCAGATTTCCTGTTTTCACTTTCGATGCATCTCTATAATAATGCTGCAAAAATCTTCGGCGCGAAAGGGGTTTTGCGCCGAAGATTGGAGAATTTGGATGATAAGATGGTATATACAACACGCGGGAAGTGCAGTATATACAGGGCTTCCCACATGGGTGTATTTTTTTGAAAAAAAGTTTCTCCGCGCGAAGATTGTGCCGAAGGTTATTGGGTGTATTAAATCTTAAGAATAGCCATTCTTTTTATGAAAAGAGAGGATAAACGAGAATCCAGATACAAAATGCAGCAATAATTAAATCTATAATCCAACATAGCAATTCATCCATAATATTAGCAATTTTAGGAGTTAATGTGTGTTATTTTTTCAATTTCGTTGCAAAGGTACTATATCAAACTGCTAGAACTTGTCAGTTTGTAAAAAAAATGCAAAAAATGTGATTTTTTTCTGCATTTTTCTTGTTTTATTACCAGATTTTGTACTAAAATAACTACTTCTTGTTATTCTATTTGGTTTAATTTTTTTGCTTCTTCAATGTTGATATGTGCTTTGCGCCCATTTTTCAAAAGTAATGCGAGTAAGTGTCCTCCATTTAAAAGCTTTAATGGTTTATCTTTTGCAAATTCATATGAGTCATGTCCATAGTCTGCAGTCGTTATAAGAATACCCGTATTAGCGCCTTCGTTTATGACCGTTCCGTATAAATCACGAACGGCAGAAACCCCAACCGTATTAGTGTATCGTTTAGCCTGAATAACTATCTTACCTCCACGTAAAGGATCTGGATCAAAAATTATAGCATCAACTCCTCCGTCTCTACTTGCTTGAGTAACCTTTACCTCACTACCATTTTGAGCAAATTCTAATTCGAATAGTTCCCTTACAAGTTGTTCAAAATCTTCCCAATGCATAGCCGCTAAATTTGTACCTTGATCCGTAGTTACTTGTCGCTCTGCTATAAACCTTTTATCATTCTTGTTGAATGACAAAATAGGATTTATCGGTGATAAAGTTATTAGTTTAGCTGCAGAAACACCCTTTAGGGCTTTAAAACACAATTTCGGATCTACATTTAAGATATTTATTTGAGTAAATCGTTCTTTTGCGACTTGGAGGGAAAGAATACATTTTCGTTCCATTAAACCTGTTGAGGGATTAATAGATGAAATAAATCCATTAAAAGTGATAACTTTTATTTCATTTTCTTTATCAACAAAAAACGTTTCATAAATCGTTCGAAGTGTTATTGCATATAGGGCTTTCTCATATCCTTTTGAAATATAACTTTCCGATTGTTTTTTGGTATTGATTTCGTTTGTTGATAAGACATGCTTATATTCTTTTACTGCGGGATATTTCGAAATATCTGGCAATTCATAATCAATCACAAGCATTCCATTTTCAAACATACATTCCAATGATTGATTGAACATGGAGCCATAATTAGATGATTTGAGGGCGGATGTTACCCTTTCTGCTATATTTTGTCCTTCAAAAAATAATTTTTCACTTTCGGAAATACCATTTTTTATAATATTACCCCATAGAATCTCTAAATGTTTAATCTTTCGGTTTCCTAAGTAACAAAAAAGAAAGTATTGTGCTTGTTTATAAATATTCTTTTTTTGAAAAATTTTATCTTCCCTTTCTTCTTGTTTAAAAGAAATACGCCATACTTCCTCTCCCAAATCCAACTTCAACAATTGATTCCCCTCGTTATCAGTAATATACAATTTCGAGATAGAATGATTTTTTATATGAAGAGATTGCAAATACAACTCAAATAACTTTTCTACATCTATATTCTCTGAAGTGTATACTACATAAATATTCTCATGATATTTTTTTTTCTCAAAAACTATTGATACCCCTATTTCATTGAAAGTTTTTTCTAATTGAATAAATTTTTCACATTCTTTTTTTCGAAGTTCATCACGCTGTAGTTTCTTTTGTTGTCGAATCTCAGCCATTTTTCTTGCCCATTCTTTCTTATCATTTAATTGAACTTCCTTTTCTATGTTTAATTGTTTTTCTTTATTAGAAGTGTACTTATTTGATAATAGATACATGCTCACAAAAATAATCAGCAAGATAAGCGATATTATTAATAGTGCCATCATTTTAATGTATGTATGAGTATAATTAAAAATTATTTCTTTTGTAGCAAATATGCCATATTGTCTTGACTTGCCAGATTTCACCCCAGTTCGTTGGGTATTATAAATTGTAATACATCAATGCTTGTTTGTATTTCTGGAAGTGGTCTATCTAAAAACTGATAAATCGCTTTTATTCTATCTTCAATATCTTTTGGATTTTTATCTTGTATATATATTTTTTTTAATTGAGTCATACTATTGAATATATGCCTATCATATTTTCTATTAACGTATGGGAATGAATAGCCAATAATTACCAGTGCCTCAGTATTTACGACTCTGGTAGATATTGTATCCAACAATGCATCTTCACCTTTATGTTCCCATGCATATGATAATTCATTTATATATTCATTAGAATGACCATTAAGGTTTCCATTAGTATTTAATTCGTACATATTTTTCCAAAACTCTTTCTCATCATCCTTAAATTGAAATATATCTTTCAAATCATATCTAAGAGTCCACTCATTTCTATTTAAAGAATGAAACATTGCAGAACCATTTAGTTTTATAAATGCGAATGGTTTATTGATGTCAAATGGGAAATGAGGGTTTGTTTTACAATATACATTTAATGCTTCCCAAATCTCCCAAAGGTTAGCATTAGTAATATAGCCCTCATAAGCCATCTCCATCTGTACATCATAATTCCACGATAGAATCGTTAATTCTGGCAATTGGCATGTATCTGCATCTACTAGAGAAGATATAAAGGAGTCATATCGTAAATCCTGCTTATGTAACCTTTGCCATATTAGGAAAAATAGAGATAACTGATTTTTAAATTTTGTATATTCATCTTCTTGCTTAGTAGAATAGAGCAACTTTGCGTAGGTATCAATCGTTGGATAGTTATTACTTACATTCAATAATGGATTCAACACATTTGAAGAAAGATATTTTATCTCGGCAAGAAATTCATCATTTAATAATTCTACTAATAATTGCTCAATCGCAGACGCAAATTCTTGTAAAATAGGTAAACCGCGCAAAATGCCTTCTTGAGGGTCTTGCACATCCGAACTTATAGGAGGTTGTAATGCTAGTGGCAACTTGCCTCTTTTTCCATAGCTTGCTCCTGCACCTAATAAATATGCTACTTTGCTCATTTGATTTCGTACTAAAAACTTTGCACTAAAATTATTTATTTTTACTAGCTATAAAAAATACAACATATTTTTAGACTGATATTTTGAACTTATTTCTCCGTCAGTTTTTTTATTTCACGGTCGAAGTCGGAAATGATTTTCTGAGTTTTATTAAATTCCATGTACTCATCTTCTGCTTTTTTATCCGCTTGTGAACGAGAAACGCGCCCTTTATCCGTCAGTATTTGGTATTTGCGAAACTCTAAAAACTCATTTACACTATTTGCAAACTCCGCCATTGTAAAAGTATTCTCTTGCTCGATAAGGTCTTCGATATAATCAAAATATCCCGTTACTGCACGCTCTAATCGGCGTATTTGTTTTTCATCTAAATAATTTTTAGCAATGGTTACATCCGATTTTAAGATTCTACCATCTGGCGCATACTTCCATGTTGTCAATCCCATGTGCTCCTTTGTATGATCTGCTTTGGAGTGAACAATTTCTGCTGCTGTTTGCCCTGTAATAGCATAGTGGAATTTATTTTGCACCATGGCATAGAACTCTTGCGTAATAGGAGAAGTATGGTCATAGTCCAAACTACATTCTGCAAAGATGTCCGTTATCTGTTGCCATATACGACGCTCACTAGCACGAATAGAACGAACGCGCTCAAGCAATTCACGGAAATAATCTTTGCCAAAAGCAGTAGTTCCTTGCTTCAATCGTTCATCATCCAACACAAAGCCCTTTTGGATAAACTCTTTGAGAATCTTAGTTGCCCAAATACGGAAATGAGTGGCTTTAGCTGAATTAACTCTGTAACCAACAGAAATAATTGCATCAAGGTTGTAGAAGTTCGTTTCCTTTTGTTGCGTTTTACCTTCTATCGCGCCGTGTTGAGTGGTTATTTCCATTTTGGAAACAACCATATTTTCTGCCAGTTCTCCCTCTTCAAAAATATTCTTTAGATGCTTACTAATAGCAGGAACTTGTACACCAAACAATTCAGCCATTGCTTTTTGTGTCAGCCAAAGTGTTTCATCCTTTACCACCGCTTCAATATTGACATTTCCCTGTGGGGTCTGGTAGATTATAAAATTTATCTCATTCATATCTCTATTGGTTCAATATCACTTTCACCCTGCAAAGATACACTTTTTTTTGCATCCCTGCAAATAAATTAACTATTAGAGCGATTTTATCTGATGTTGAGTGTCTATTTGAGTCAAAACATATTGATAAAAGCCTCTATTAATACCCATATACAGAAAACTGCTAATAATAGGTCAAGAAGGATTACAATTAGTCTATCCATAATTTAGAATTAAATTAGAAATCATTATCCTCATACGAATCAAATCCCGACATACCATCGCTATCGTAGTCGTCACAGTCCCAATCTTCGCGAGAACTCCAGTTACCAGAACCGCCTGCGCGGTGACGACGGTCTTCATGAATGCTGCGGTAGTCTTCGATGTCAAATTGTCCGTTGGTTGTGCTCTCACCAGAGCCAAAGAGAAAATCAAATAGTCCCATAATCACATTATTTAAAGGTTAAACATATATTCATTTCTGAATTCGGCTGCAAAATTACTACATCAAACTGCTAAAACTTGTCAGTTTGTAAAGAAAAATGCACTTTTTTTGCAGTAAAGTGCATTTTTTATGGTTATCAAGGGTGAAATACAATAAAAAGTGAACTCGAGCTCACAAGTTAGTCAACCTTTTCAGTAATCGAGTCAACCTTTTTCAGGTTTAGTCACAGGTTTAGTCAAGGTTTAGTCATGGGGAGTTGAGTCGGAGTTCTCTCGGTTGTCTCTCGGTCGTCGGTCGGTGGAATTAGGGAAGGTATAAGAGAGTGAAAAGAGACGGCAATCTTAACAAAAAGCATTTTTTGTATTTCGGAGTTCTTTGGTCGTTCCTTGGTTCTTCCTTGGTTTCTCCTTGGTCTTTTACCCGAGGGAAATAGAGAAGGTACAAAGGTGGGAAATCTTAACAAAACGCCACTTGTGCATGAAACACAAATGGCGTTTTAGTGGTATTTTGAGAAGTTAAAGACTGTAAGTCAATAAGGACTTGATAGTCGTTAGGGACTTTAAAGCCAAAATTAAATTCTCTCTAATACGGTTTGTACGAGTTGTTTGATACGAGGTTTGTAGTCGGTGTTAGCGGCTTCGACTTTGCGTTGGGCGATGACGCAGCAGACGGTCATGGCCTTGTGTCCCATCAGCAAACTGAGGCCTGCGATGGCACTGCCTTCCATCTCGTAGTTGGTGATACGTTGTCCCTCGTAGCGGAAGTCGGTGATACGTTCGTTGATGTCCTTCACTGCCAAGTCACAGCGCAACACGCGACCTTGAGGGCCATAGAAACCATTGGCAGCGATGGTGCAGCCACGCATCATATCGTCGCCTGCGATGCGGTTGACCAGTTCGGGGTTGGCAGCCACTACATATGGGCGAGCCGCTTTGGCAGGGTAGTGGATGAAGTCCACGAGTGCATCCTCAAAACCGAGGTCGGCAATCTCATCACGGCCTTCGTAGAAAGCCAATACGCCGTCCCAACCGATGGACTTTTCGCTTACGAGGAAAGTGCCGAGAGGGATGTCCTCTTGCATACCTCCGCACGTACCGATGCGTACAATCTCTAAGGTGCGGTGCTCGTCTTTCTCGGTGCGAGTAGCGAAGTCGATGTTGGCAAGGGCATCCAATTCGTTTAGCACAATATCGCAGTTGTCGGTGCCGATACCTGTGGAGATACACGAGATGCGTTTGCCCTTGTATTTGCCCGTAATGGTATGGAACTCGCGGCTTTGGATATCGCATTCAATAGAGCCTTCGTCGAAGAACGAAGCCACCATATTCACGCGACCTTGGTCGCCGACCAGTATCACCTTATCCGCCAGATGTTCAGGGCGAATGTGGATGTGGAATATACTGCCGTCCTCATTGATAATGAGTTGGCTAGCAGGAAATGTCTTTTTCATGTGGTTAGAAGTTTTTAGATCGCTCGCTACGCTCGCTTGAAGATCGGGCAGAGCCCTGTAGATCGCTGCGCTGTAGCGGTCGCAGAGCGGTCGGGTTAATGGTTATGCTTGGCCGCCGCCGAAGGACATTGGGATAGTACTTCCTGGGGCTGGTGTGCCGTTGAGTTTGATTGTACCAAATTGCTTCTCGTATTTCGCTACATTCTCTTGGAGAGCGAAAAGGAGTTTTTTGGTATTCTCTGGGGTCATCACGACGCGTGATTTCACATTAGCACCTTTCTGACCAGGCATCATGCATGCAAAGTCCACTACGAACTCCGAAGCGGAGTGCGCTACGATTGCCAAGTTGCTGTAGGTACCTTCTGCTACCTCTGGAGAGAGGTTGATGTTGAGTTTTTGTTCTTCCATAGTTGTATTTATTTTTAGAAGTTAGACCATTGTATTGTTAGATGTTAGACCGCTACGCTGTTAGACTGGGTCGTTTTACCAGTATATGGGTCGTTTGCGCCAGCGTTGGGAGATGAGTATCCAGCTGGTGATGAGCGGCAATGCTATATCATATGCCACAATCTCTATGCCAAACAGTCGTCCGCCCAAGCGATGTGCAGCAGTATTGATGACACAGAGTTGCATCACCAGTCGCAGGCAGCACGCCGCAGCAGCAATAACGAGTGCCCAGAATGAGCCCATGACTGCAATAGCAATGAGCAGGGCATAGAATAGGCCTCGTGTCATAGGTTCGATGCCTAATCGAATCTTGCTTTGGCTTTTATAGTGCGGCGACACGGATAGGTGTCTGCGTTTTTGGTGCAACCATTCGCCCCATGTTGTTTTAGGGGCAGACCAAGTGACGCTCTCCTTGGAGCAGACAATTTGCGTATTTCGTTTGGTGGTCACCTTATTGACAAACAGGTCATCATCGCCTGCGCGTTCGCCCAGCAGTCCACGGAATCCGTTGTTGCGGAAGAAAGTCTCTTTCTTATACGCCAAGTTGCGTCCCACGCCCATATAGGGGTGTCCTGCCGCAGCCATGCCCAGATACTGCAATCCAATGAAGAGGGTGTCGTAGCTGATTAGACGGCTCAACAGCGATTTCTTCTCGAAGTATGCGCCGTAACCCAGCACCACTTCTGTTTGTTCGTCGGCAAACCCTTGCATCATTTCGCGTATCCAGTAGGGCGATTCGGGTCGGCAATCGGCATCGGTGAGCAAGATATAGTCATAGTTGGCTGCTTTCACGCCGATGGTGAGTGCGAGTTTCTTGCTGCTGATGACCCTGGCATCTTTGGGTACGAAAGTGATGTAGAGATGGTTGCACTGCTGTGCGTAGCGTTCGAGGATGAGTTGTGTATCATCTTCGGAACCATCATTGACCACAATCACCTCGTAGCAGGGATAATCTTGTGTGAGTAGGGCGTGCAGGTAGTCCTGCAAGTTGGTTTGTTCGTTGCGTGCGCAAACAATGACGCTCACTTTGGGAGTGAAGTCCTTGTTGGGTTGGTGTTTGCGTTGCTTGCGGCTGACCGCAGTCATATATCGGAGATAGAAATAGCATTGGTAGCACAGCATCAGTAGCAGTGCAGCCAACAATAGGTAATCCACATGCGACAGCCAAAAGATCATGTCCCTATTATTCTACAATAGTAAGTACCACCTGTTTTTTCAAGTGAGGTATCTTTTGGGCACGAATCTCATTAGCCACCATACGACCAATCTCTGTAGCTCCTGTTTCGGTCAGCAAATATTCATGGCGCTCTGTTCCATGATTGGTGTTTTTGAAAAACAGCGAAGCATTCTTTTCCCCGATCTTATCCAGCCACGTCATGGATATAGCCTCTATATCCAACAGATATGCTTCTGTCAGTTTAGCAACGTTGCGTATTACATCGGAGTAGCCTCCCATCCGATTTACCGCCTTACCGTCCACATAGTAAGGATGAGCTATAGGAGTACAAAGTATGACCTTCAGTTTCTTTTTCTGTAGTTGTTTTACGATTTCGGTCAAGCTTTCTCCCATCTCTAAGGTCGAATAATACATATGGCCATACTCCTCTCTCAGGTCATTTTGTCCCACTTGAATAAGTACAAAATCACCTCTATCGCATTGCTCCATAATCATCTCCAGACGTTTGCCCTCTAATGTGTGTGTACTTTCGCCTGCTTGAGCCACGTTGACTATTTCCACCTGATCGGTGAAGTAGTCCGTTAGTTTCTCACCCCATCCGCACACATCAGGTGTGGCTATACTACGTGGTGCCATACTGGCATCACCAATCAACACTAATTTTGTTTTTGCTGAACAAATTATTGGCAAAGAACATGCAATTGCCATGCAGAGTAACATCTTTTTCATAATTCCAGCCTTTTGAACTATAAGTATTTATTTTCAATTAATCTTCATATACCAGGCACACGTTATCCACCCAGAGGGTGTTGCCTTCGTGTCCTTCGAATGCCTCCATCTTGCCAGAGGTAATCACAATGACCATATGTGTAGGTTCTAGAGTAGCATCCCATCCCTCTTCCTGAATGAGTGTGATTTTACCGCGACTATTCATAGCGCGTTCAATGCCCTTGAAGCCCATGTAGTCTTTGTACCATGGCTCGCCTGTAATATCGCCATAGTGGATAGGCACGCGATGTGCGTTCACCCACTCTGTTTGCGTTTTGGAGAATCGCTCGTAGCCTGTTCCTACGCGAATGGCATGTATCTTGCCTTTCTCGTCCTCCCAGCGGTGTTGCAGGTAGATATAGGCTTCCGCCTCATCTATGTCACCATTTTCAAACTCCCTTTTTTTAGGTTTGGCGGTGCCTTTGGCAAACCAATACCAACTCTCTTGTTCCACCACGCACTTGTAGTCGAACATCAACGCTGATGGGCGCTGGGTAAAAGGTACACCGAAGTCAATATTCTGGTATGGGTCAGCTGCTGTAGTGATGGGTTCAATGTTACGACCTGTGAACAGTGTGCCCGACACCAGCACCTGGATATCAATCATTCCCATGACGCGTACACCTACCATATCCACGTCGAGTCGGCAGCAGGTGCCACCATCTTCGCGTGCTTCGGGGGTCATAGTGCCCGCAGCTTTTTCAATGCCAATGACGTTGGCGTAGGCATTGCTGGTTGCCCAAGGGTTGCCATTTTGCCCGAAGATATAAGGTGCATTTTTGCGAATGGTATCGGTAGGAGCAAGGCAATAGAGGGTTTTGGTTTGTCCACCCAGGAGTTTAGATTCTTTGATATATCGCACTGCCCATTGCTCCATATCGCCGAATGGTATAGGTTCGATACGTTCTGCCATCAGGGACAAGGACAGCGCCAACATTGGTAGGAAGAGTACTTTTTTCATCATTGCGATTGTTTGTAGTATTTTTAGCGTTAGTTTTTCTATCTGTGCATAAAAAGCGTGCAAAGGTACGAAATATTTTGCATATTTCCAAATAAGAGGCGTTTATTTTGCAAAAATAGCCGTTCCACGTACCAAGGAGTATCTATTTACAACAACTGGAACAACATGATTCAACAACTCATTCCGCGCAAAACAACACATTGCGCGGCACGGGTAACAATGGAGAGAATTATTTTTTTATACAAAAATACGCTGCGCTGCGCTTGCTGCAAAAATATTTAAAAATAACGATGAGTATATTTGGTGCTGATGCCACACTTTGTTGAGGCATCGCCAGATAAATGTCCAAAACATTAGCCGCCAATGTGTAACATTGCGGCTCCTGTCTTGTCCATTTCTCTTACGTCCTGCTTTGGCAGGCCGTCGCACCAAATAGTTTCTGCGTTTTGCAAAATGACTGCGTTCGTTCCGAACTATTTGAGATGTTCTTCGAACTGATTATAGTCCTTCGGAACAAACTGCGGTTTTGACACGCGCTACTCGTAGCGCTTAATATCTACAACACAATGGTTTTCCCTTGCCCATTGTATTGCTACTGGAAATTGCTCAAATCGAGAAAGACCTACCAGGAGGTTTCGTAGGCTTTGTGCATTTGGTTGTGATGCTGAATCTCCCATTGGTAATCGATCGTTCTTTGAGATTGCTGAGCTAACCACTCTTGTGCATTATTTAAATAATCCGTTGCACTCATTAGTACATCATCCTTATTTTTGCTGCAAAGGTACTATATTTTTTTGAGATTTGAAAATTATTGTGCAAAAATTATGCAATTTAGTACTATTTAAGATGTTTTTCGTATAATCATGTGAGATTTAATACAACCAACCGCCCGTGGTGGGGCGGTTGGTGTGTAGAATAGCCAAAGGGATTGTAGTGTCAATAATACCTAATAGCTTGTAGTGTCAATGATAATGGTTAAGGGCAAAGGGGATTATCCCATGCCGCCGCCATCGCCTGTTCCGTACATCATGTCGAAATTACCAGCGCCTTTGGGGCTGGCTGCCATAATTACGGTTGATGCAATCAATTCCATGGCCTCTGTTTGAGGCGCTAAATATACTTTTTTCATATCTTTCTGTTTATTATTTTAGTGTAAGGTGTAAAGTGTAAAGGCGAGGATTAAAGGCGAGGAAGATGCGGCTTTTGCCGCTATTCTTGCCTCTAACCTTTAGCCTTTTAATTATTAAAGTTTTTGTCCTTGTACGTTATACTTAACGCCATCACGGATGATGATGAGTTGTCCGTTTTCGATCGCCTTAACTGGAGTGTCGGTTGTAACGATGTTATCAACGCCTGTTTCTACGTTCTCGCCTGTAGTTACTTGAGCACGTACTTTAGGAGGGAGAGGTTGTC
The DNA here is from genome assembly GCA_045589755.1 of Paludibacteraceae bacterium. Taxonomy (GTDB): domain Bacteria; phylum Bacteroidota; class Bacteroidia; order Bacteroidales; family Paludibacteraceae; genus Colicola. The sequence continues at coordinate 34,962 of JAZNPR010000014.1, read as the reverse complement.
CGCCTATAGTGGTCAACTCGATGATGGCACGCAAGCCAAGTTTGTTGGTTTGAGCGTTGTACAACTTACCATCGTTTGCACCTACATAATATTCGGTTGAGCCGTTGGTTTTTGTACCGTCGGTAGCAGTAACTGCTTTGAGGGTTGCTTTATAACCATCACCAGAAGCCACATTAGTGCCTGCAGATACGTTTTTAACGGTAACACCGTTGATGATAACGTGCTCATACTCGCTACCCTTAACTGGTACAATGATGTATGGCTGACCAGCTACAATAGTTTCCCACTTGGTAGCATTGAGGCTTAATTTATCACCTGTATTATTAGCAGCAATCGAAGTCAATTGATATGCTTCGGTTCCTTCGCCAAGCCAATTAGTTGGGATATCGAATGGCAAGCAGAGAGTGTGGTATTGACCAGATTTGAATGAACGCTCAATAACAGCATTGATAGTTTCGCCAGCATAAGCAGTAACGAAATCAGACCAGTTAGCATCGGTCAGAGGTGTAGGAGCCACCCATGTACATTCACTAGTAGGTACATCACCTTGGCAGTTTGTCCAGAATGCTAAACAAGTGTTAAGATCATCAGCGGTGTTAGGAATTGTAATGCCGCTTTCGATTTGGTTCCACATTACATCATCATCCCACTTGTTCTCTGTACGACTTGGATTCATACGGCAGATGATAATATACTCGTGTTTCTTAGCGTTCGCTAACTCATAAATACCATCACTATTGTCGTCGGTCATATTTACCCATGTTGGTTCTGCATCTGCACCAAAGCCTTCGTTGTAGAAATATGCTGCAAATTGTGCATGATCAGATGTCCAATGGAAACTTGGGTGGAAGTAGAGATTAGCAGGTTGGTTAGAGAAGTCTTTGAAAGGTGCTTCGCCTGTCCAATTTGCGGTTGCTGTGATAGATTGATCGCTCTCTTTGAAAATGATAGTAATAGTATAATAACCATCGTTGCTGATGGTATTGATTACCCAATCTTCTACAGGCCAAGAGCCTTTCCCCCAGTCGTGGTTTTTAACAACCTTGAACTTGATTTCGGTGTTCTTTTTCAAAGCAATTTCTGACTTAGTCCATTTATATGTACCATCACCTTGATCAACCATGTCGTTGTCGGCTTTTGCAGGAGCCCATTCTTCACCGAATACGATTCGATTGTCACCTGCAACTGTGTAGGTAGGAGTTAATTCTTTAGTAACTTCCTCTTTTGTGCCACCAACATAATCATTTGCAGCATCCATGTAGTAGTATTTGCCATCAGTCCATTTGAAATTAGCAGATTCGGCACCTGAGCCATTGGTGAATTTGATGTTTACATATGAACCAGGAACTACACTATATGAATGTACATCAAAACCTACAATTTGTTCAGCCTCTTTGTTTGCTGTGATGTCTTGTCCTGGCCATGCAGGATTTTCTCCAACAGAACCACCCCAACCATAAGCATACACTTTGTTCCATTTTGTGTTGTTTACCACATAAATAGTAACTCTTGGAATCTCGGTGTAGTTGGCAGTAAGTGTAAAATCGCTACCGCCTGCTACTATGTTAATGTCAATAGTGTTAGATGTAAGTTCATTTGCAGATGTAACATCCTCGCCTAATGTCCAAGACGAGAATGTATAGCCCCAAATCTCGGGAGCTTCAACTGTTTTGGCTGTTGTTTCGCCAACTGAAGCAACTGTTTGGTCGTCAGCAATTTTGTTACCGCCACATACATATGATACGGTTACATTACGTACCTCCTCTGGTGCAGCCTCGAAATTAGCAACGAGTTCAACGGTTTCGGTAACTTTGAAAGAGTATTCTTGAGTTGTAGCTACCTCTACGCCGCCTTTAGTCCAGTTTACGAATAGATAGCCATCGTTTGGAGTTGCGGTAAGAGTTGCGGTAGAGCCTTTTCCATAATTGCCCGCACCTGCAACAGTACCCATTTCGTCATCATTAGCAGTTGCGGTTACTTCGTATAATGTAGGATATGCAACAGCCAATTGGCTTGAACTGATTGTCCATGTGAAAGTGTAATCGCCAGCAACAGTAGTTGTAATTTTTGCATTATCGTTTGTACTACTTGAGAATTGCAAACCAGATGCATCTTTCGTGATAGTACCTTTGTAACCAGTCCATGCACCGTCTCGAATAACTTTAAACTCGTAGTCTGTATTAGCACTTAAATTCAAAATGATTGATGCAGTAGTTGCTTCTTTGGTTGCTTTTCTAAATTCATCTGTATTTGTGCTCCATCCGTTCATTGCACCAGCAAGGAATACATTTGTTGCCAATGGATCTAGAGCGGGGATATCATTCAGCGAAGCGTACCATTGATTTTTCAATGGATAATAATATTTTCCATCTTGCACCTCGAGATCTCCTGTTTGCTGTCCACCACCATTGTTGTTGAAGATACACATTGTATGTGCGTTTGTGAATGTAGCTTTGTAAACATCAAACTCGTTTACGGTTTCTCCTGTTGTAGTCAATTTATCTCCTGGCCATGTAGTTCCAGCTGTATTATCTTTCGATACCCAGTGGTGACATGTAACGGTAGACCATTTAGAAGAGTTGACAAAATAAACTGTGACAACTTTTTCGTAATTGGCAGTAAGGGTATATGTGCCACTTGCCTTGGTGGTAACGCTGATAGGATTAGTAGTGGTATTGGCAGATTTGTTGGTAATACCATTGTCTAATGTCCACGAAGTAAATTTGTAGCCTGTAATTTCAGGTGCAGTAATCTCTTTAGCAGTAATCTCGCCTACGGCAGTTGCTGTTCCATTAGCTTGTATGGTTTGATCGCCACATTTATAAGAAATGGTTACATCATGAGTATTCTCTGTTGCAGATACGTTGATAGTAACGTCTTTTGTTGGCATAGTGAAGGTGTAGATGTTGCCATTATTAGAAAGCGATACATCGCTACTTGTTACGGTAACTGTATATCCCGTTGTAGGAATTACCTCGAATGTGACAGTTGCACCTTCTTCAGCAGATGCTGGTTTTTCTCCGTATGTCCAACCTGTAGCTTGGGCGGTATAAGTGATGTTATGATTGTTTGCAGGAATCTCCGCCCATTGTGCATAGAGGGTGATAGTTGCGCCGTCAGTTGATGAAAGGTTGCTAACACTTTGCTTGTCGGTGTATGAAGTTCCTGTGCCATCCGCTTTGGTGTTCCATCCTTCAAAAGTATATCCTGTTCGTGTGAATGCATTTGGTGTTAATGCTTGGGATACACTGTATGTGTGAGACTGATCTGACATTGAGCCCGTACCGCCATTGGCGTCGAATTTTACGGTGTATTGGTTTGCTTTGAAATATGCATAGTAGGTAGAGTTGTTTGTTGTACCATATTTGTTTGCAGTTGCAGTTTTGCCTGAATCATATTTAGTAGCAGGCAAAGTTTTTGAATTACTTGTAGAGAAACCCTCAAAGGTATAGCCAGTGCCAGCAGTTGCGGTATATGTAATGGTAGAACCATATGCTGCATTAATGGATGCATTATTAGCACTGCCGCTGGTAGATGCAGACTTAGATGTTGCGGTAGATTTTCCTTTTTCTACTGTATAGCCAGATACGGTTGCTGTGCAATTTGCATTAGCGGTTGCTGTATAATCTCCTCCTGTGGATAGCATTGCCACAACCTTGGCTTGACGGTTTATGTTGGAGAGATCGGTCTTACCCGTTGTGTTATTTTGTACCCATGAGGTGTGGCTCGTGTAGTTAGCCTTAATATCACCAGTCTGTCCATGGCTCCAGTCTGCTGCGCCTCTAAACAAAATACCTTCATTATTATTGTAAGCAGAACTCCACTTGTGATAATATACATTGGTGTTTGCAATCTTGGTCAAGGTAAAGTCTTGGTTCCAAGTTCCATTGAAAATATACAAATGGACACTAGACCAACTTGCGGTGTTGGCAAAATAGTAGTACACACCATTACCTCCGTAATTATATGCCCATGCGCTTACGCTGCATAGAATAGTTGCGAAGATTAAAAAGATTGATTTTTTCATAAAAAATTGATTTAATGTTAATATTTTAGTTGTTCGTTTCACTCACGTTGTATGCACCTTTGGTGCGTTACATGCAGCATAGCTGCGTTGTTTGGGTTGTATGCGCCAAAGGCGCGTTGTTCAGAGTAAAGGGTTAAATCCCTTATACATCCCCTATATGTCTCCTTGTGTTCCTACGCTGACCCTTCGGTGAGATTCCGATGAGGTTCCGATCAGCTTCCGATGAGGTTCCGATGGAGACAGGGGGCAGATAGGTGGCATATCAAAGGATACAAAAGCAGATGCCGCAGCAAAAAGCCACGACAATGCGCGAAATATTCTATTTAAGGGATTATCTACGACCGCATGGCGCCAATACCCCCCCCAGTTTTGGATGGCTGAAATCGAAGATTCTATGTAGGGCTTGCGGGTCATGTGTTGTTAGTGTTGTGGTCGAAATTTTCGTCTGCAAATCTCGCAATTGTGCCGATGGGGCGCAATTAGGGTTATAATTTAATCGTTTTAACCTTGTTGATTATAAATTGTTTAATTTCTTCCCAAGTATCATCAATAAACATTCGAGGCATAAATTGTTCTTCGGCATCGTCGAAATAGGTTAAGCTTCGTAGCGCTCGAAAAGTAGAGTAATTAGGATACTTCTGTTGATAAAAAGCAATAATCTCTTCTAATGAATAGTGCTGAAGCAATATATACATATCAATAAAGTCCTTCTTCGTTCCCCTGCCTTCAATAGCATTTACTTTCATCGCAGCAATATCCGTAGGCGATGCTAATCGAACACCATCCTCCTCAACCATAGGACTAATCCATTCGAATGGATAGTTTACTACATCTACCTTGATATTATCAATATAGTATTGATGGATAATCTTTGTTTCGTTCTCCACTTTTAATACACCATACTTATTTAATATGGACTGCAATTCGTACCCGTTAGTATCAATCTTACCAAACAAATCCAAATCAATCGAAGAACGATGACCATATTGCAAAGCCAATGCGGTTCCGCCTACAAGGCGCAACTCACACAATACTGGTTCTTGCATAAGTGCTTTTAGCAATTCCAGAGTGTGGGGTTCGATTGTGCGTAATGATAACATCTATAGTCTTCTTTTTTAGTATCAGTCATGCAGCAGATGTAACTAAGTGCCTCTGGGCTGAGGGTGCGTAGGGTTTTGCAAATCTCAGCTATCTGCATTAATCCATAATAATCACGAACTAAACACCAGTCACTCCATTCGCCTCTTTCAAGTACGCGTTGGATAACCTGTGCAGGGCATCTGTCCGCATGGAAATCAGCAGGATTAACATCCCAAAAGAGGTTCTTGCTAAAGTGCTGTATGGATGGTGCAAGCTTCATACAAATTTATTTGTTCAATCCCCAAAAATATTTTTAAACTACCAAAATTATAGTGTATTAGTCAAAATTGTTGTTTTGTTAATTGTGCCGATTGGGCGGCAAATTATGGTTCGCAGCGCTCGCCTGAGCGAGGCACGAGCCCATAAAAAACTTGCAAAGATACTAAAAAAAATAAGAACACGCAAGTTAGATAGCGGGAAACATGTTGCAAAACATAAAATTAGCAAATATTTATGTATTCAAGACAACACGAATTATTTAAATCAACAACTTATACCAACTATTTGCAAATAAATTTGCATATTTACAAAAATTATACTAATTTTGCAGCGATTTATGAATACCTTCGGCGAGAAGTTTAGTTTCACCTCTTTCGGAGAATCACACGGTCGGGCTATCGGCGGTGTGCTGGATGGTGTGCCTGCAGGTTTGCATATCGACCTTGACCTCATACAGAGCGAGCTTGACCGCAGGGCGGGGCGAGGAGAGGTTAAAGGCGAGAGGCGAAGAGCACCCCAAAACGCCACGAGCGTTTTCGGGGACCCCGCTAAGGCGAAAGGCGAAGAGGTTAAAGGTGGGGTGTCACCTCGGGCGTTGCGCGAGGCGGATGAGGTGGAATGGCTGAGCGGAGTGATGGACGGCGTGACACTGGGTACACCTATTGCCTTCATCATTCGCAACAAAGATGCACGACCCGAAGACTATGAATGGCTGCGTCACTCCTATCGCATCGGACACGCCGATCGCGTTTATCAAGAGAAATATGGCATACGCGACCACCGAGGTGGAGGTCGCGCGTCTGCCAGAGAGACAGCTGCACGAGTAGTGGCAGGCAGCATAGCCAAACAAATGCTTGCCGAAAAGGACATACACATCGAAGCCAAACTGGTGCAAGTGGGCGAAGAGACCAACGCCGAACGGTTTGATGCATACATTGCTGCTATTCAACAAGATGGCGATAGCATTGGCGGTATCGTGGAGTGCCGCATCACAGGAGTGCCCACAGGCGTAGGCGAGCCTATCTTCGACAAACTGCAAGCACACCTCGCCTTTGCGATGATGAGTATCAACGCCTGCAAAGGATTTGAGTACGGTTCGGGGTTCGAGGGCGTGAACAAGAAAGGCAGCGAGATGTATCTCTCGGAGGACACAAGACTGATCTCTGGCGGTATAGCTGGCGGTATCAGTGACGGAACACCTATCGTATTCCGCTGCGTGTTTAAGCCGACGGCGTCGAATCGCAAGACACTGGAGACGATAGAGCACCCCAAAACGCCACGAGCGTTTTCGGGGACCCCGCTAAGGCGAGAGGCGAGAGGTAGGCATGACGCGTGCGTGGCGGTGAGGGCCGTACCCGTGGTGGAAGCCATGGCAGCAATGGTGTTGGCATATTGGCATGATTTTTGAAGAAGAGTGCTGTAAATTAAGAAAACAACAAGAATTATGTCAATCAACAACAATAACAACATTTCTTTTTCAACAACTTGCGCGGCAATCAACTCCCTGCCGCGCTCAAGGAATATCATGTAAGTGTCAACTGATATATAAATCCCCAAAAAAATAATTGGAACTGCGTAAACAACCACAATGCAATGAAAAAGATATTCTTATTTATATTCTTCATCGCTATAACGATGACCGTGCAAGCGCAACACACTCTTTCGGGCACGCTCCTCTCTAAGACCGACGGAGCACCTGTGGAGATGGCGACCATACGTCTATTCTCCTATCACCCAACTGCCCAAGGCACCGACTCCACCCTCGTACAAGGCGCGCAAACGACCTATGACGGTATATTCATATTGAGCAATATCCGCCAAGGTGAATATAAATTGATTATCTCATCGGTGGGTTTCAATGAGGTAATCAAAGAGATAAAAATGCCTAATGCAAATTTGGATTTGCCTACTATCCGTTTGACAGAACAAGTGCAACACCTCGCCGAAGTCAGCGTGCAAGGTCGCGCTGCTGAAATGACCGTCAAAGGCGATACGATAGAATACAACACCGCTGCCTACCAAGTCAGCGAAACCGCTACCGTAGAGGAACTGCTCAAGAAGATGAACGGCGTGGAGGTGGACAAAGAAGGCAATGTGACTATCAATGGCGAAGAAATCAAAGGTGTGCGTATTGACGGCAAGAAATTCTTTGGCGATGACGTACAGACAGCCACCAAGAATATCCCAGCCGATATGATTGAGAAGATACAAGTCATTGATGAGAAGAGCGAAATGGCTAAACTGACTGGTTTTGAAGACGATGAGACAGAGCGAATCATCAACCTCAGTTTGAAAAAAGACCGAAAGAAAGGTGTGTTTGGCAACTACTCGGGTGCCGTAGGCGCAGATATGGTGGCAGACAACGGCAAGTGGTTTGACTACGATTCGCACTTCCTGGAAAACGATGCGCGCTACAACGCCAATATCTTCACCAACCTGCTGTTAGGCGAAAGCCAGACCACAATCATTGGCGGCGCCAACAACACCAATGAGATTCGTTCGCGCCGCGGACGCGGATGGTTCGGCGGACAAAATGCTGGTATCACCGCCTCGGAGAACTTGGGCGTGAACACCAATATTGACCTGACTAACAAGTTAGGCGATAAGGCGAATAGGCAAATAGGCGATGAGAAGACAGAGCTTCTCTTGGGTGGCGATGCAACCATCAATCACTCGGTGAATGACACGCGCACTCAGTCACAGAAAGAGAGTTATAGCGAGGAGGCAACCTATATTGACCAAGACTCAACCAACAAAATCACTCGCGCTTGGGATGCACAGATGCGCTTGGAGATGGAGTATCAGATTGACTCGATGAACAAGATTATTCTGCGCCCTCAAATCAGCTACTCCAATTCGCGATCTGAGCAAAACAACGACTATACCTACGAGCGCGATTCGGTGCTTATCAATGACGGTTATCAAAATCAAAAGAGTCTGCAAGAGGAGATTTCTGCTTCTATGCGTACGACCTACAACCATAAGTTTGCGAAGCCCGGTCGTACACTGACTATGCGAGCGAACTTCACCTTTAAGAACACCGAGAAAACCGACACTACTTATGCATGGGACAGATTGACCAATAGTGCATTGGTGGATCAACACACCTTGTCGGGCAGCGACGCATTGAGTTACTCGTTGCGCACATCGTTTGTGGAGCCAATCTACGGCAAGAACCATTTTTTGGAAACCGTATTGTCGCTGTCGGGTAGCAATCGCAACTCGGTGAAAGACCAATACTCCATGATGGACGGAGCGTATCAATACGACAGCGTGTATTCCAACGCGCTCAGCAACAATATGTACACCGAACAATTGGAACTGAACTACCGTTGGGTGAGCGAGAAAATTGACCTGACTGCAGGTGCGCGTGTGCTGGCTACACAGACCTATTCCAAGACCTACTATGGCGGTATCCTCGCGCGCGATACCTTATATAATAGATGGAACTGGTCGCCAAACGTGCGCTTCCGCTATAAGTTCGGTCAGAAGGAGTTTGCCCGCATCGTCTATCGCGGGCGCGTTAATCAGCCGACTATCCAGCAGATGGAGCCTGTGCGTAACAACTCCGATGCGATGAACGAGACAGTGGGTAACTTGGGACTGAACCCAGCTTTCAGCCACAATATCTTTGCCATGTATTCGAAGTTTAATCAGGAGAAGTTCTCCAGCATGATGGTGGGCATGAACGCCAACCTCACGCAAGATGCGCTGACCAATAATACTATTTACGACAAGACAGGCAAACGCTATCTGCAAACCGTGAACGCGGAGATGATTCCGTGGTATGTGGGGGCGCACTTTATGAGCAATACGCCATTCTGCAAGAAGATGTTTCAGTTCCACTCGCGTACAGCCGTAAGCTACAACCAACGTGTGGCGTATGTACTCCGTGAGCAGGATGCGGATGAGATAGCAGCATTGATAGCTGCCGACCAATTGCCTTTAGGCGATGCTTCCAAGACGGGTACCTTCCGCATGAGTAGTGACCTCACGCTCCGCTTTACTCATAAGATTGTGGATATAGGCGTGAAGAACACCAATGTCTATTCGCTAACCCATAACTCGCTCAACAAGAAGAATATCAGCCACATAGGTGATTGGATTATCACGGGCGATGTGACATTCCATTTGCCAAAGTCGTGGAATATAGCCACCGATGTGAGCTACACCTCACGCCACGGCTATCAAGGACTGACCGATGTGAATGAATTGATTTGGAACTTCTCGCTGGATAAAACATGGGCTAATTCAACCTTGACCCTCAAGGTGTATGACCTCTTGAACGACAAGAAGAATATCGTACAAACGGTGAATGAAACCAGCGTTAGTTACCAGAAATTCAATACCTTGCCCACGTATTTCATGCTGACTTACACCTACAAACTCAACCGCATGGGCGGACTGAAAGCTACAGGCGCTGCGGCATGGCAACAGCAGATGTACGAGAACGGTGGTCGTCCACGTATGTTTTAATCATCCGCCAGTGAAGTGAAAGGAATTGTGCGCTTATTGTGCGTGTATTGTCCGTCTATTGTGCGTGAATAGTGCGTAATTTCTAAGAGATTTCGCCCCAATTACCAGCAGCGATTCGAAGATAATCGAGTCGCTGTTTGTATATACGGTTGTGGGATTGTTCGAGCAATGGGTCCGCATCCAAGACCTCCATCGCTGCTTGGCGTGCCACCTCCAGCAACTGACCATCGGTACTCAGACTGGCGATATGCAAGTCGAACGGCAAACCCGACTGCTGCGTACCCTCTAAGTCGCCCGGACCACGCAGTTGCAAATCCGCCTCCGCGATGCGGAAGCCATCGTTGGTCGCCACCATAATATCCATGCGCTGGCGCGTGTCCTTGCTCATCTCCACGCGCGTGAGCAATATACAATAGCTCTGCTCTGCACCACGACCTACTCGACCACGCAACTGGTGCAACTGGCTCAGACCAAAACGCTCGGCATTCTCAATAATCATCACGCTGGCGTTAGGCACATTCACACCCACCTCAATAACCGTAGTCGCCACAAGGATCTGCGTTTCGCCAGCGACAAAACGCTGCATCTGCTCATCCTTGTCCTTCGCCTTCATCTGTCCGTGTACCATGGAGATACGGTAGTTGGGGAAAGTCTCGCAGAGTTGGTTGTAGCCATTGGTGAGGTCATGGAGGTCAAGTTTCTCGTTCTCGTTGATGAGCGGATAGACCACATAGACCTGACGCCCCATGTCAATCTGCTGCGCGATGAACTGATTGATAGACGCTCGGCGTTGAATGGAATAGTGAAGCGTATGCACAGGTTTGCGCCCAGGAGGAAGTTCGTCGATGATACTCACCTGCAAATCGCCATAGACCGTCATCGCCAAAGTGCGGGGGATAGGCGTTGCCGTCATCACAAGGATATGTGGCGGTTGGGTGTTCTTGTTCCAGAGTTTGGCGCGTTGCGCCACACCAAAACGGTGCTGCTCGTCAATGATACATAGTCCGAGATTAGCAAACTGCACCGTATCTTCAATCAACGCATGCGTACCGATGAGGATATTGATTTCGCCCGAGCGCAGTTGCTCGTGGATAGGCTGGCGTTGCTTGGCAGTCGTGGAACCCGTGAGGAGGGCAATTTTAGGCGATGAGGCGATGAGGCTATTAGGCGAAGAGGCGAGAGGTGAGAGCAACTGCTGGATGGTTTCGTAGTGTTGGTTGGCGAGGATCTCCGTGGGCGCCATGATACAGGCCTGATAGCCATTATCCACAGCCAACAGGGCTGTGAGCAAGGCGACAATCGTCTTACCGCTACCTACATCGCCCTGCAAGAGGCGGTTCATCTGTTTGCCCGACTTGAGGTCGGATTGAATCTCACGCACCACACGTTTTTGCGCATTGGTGAGCGGGAAGGGCAGGCAGTTCTGGTAGAAGGAGTGGAAAGACTTGCCCACAATAGGCATAGAGAAGCCGACATTCTGTTCGCGGCGTTTCATCTGCCTAAGAATCTGCAATTGGATGTAAAAGAGTTCTTCGAACTTGAGTCGTTCGCGCGCCTTCTGCATGGTAGGGGTATCCTTAGGAAAATGGATATTGCAGAGCGCTTCGCTCAGACGCATGAGGTGGTAGCGTTGCACCAGATCCATGCCAAGCGTATCCACCATACCCTGCTGCTGGAGTTCGGGTACGAGGTGCGCAATGATGGTGCGGAGGGCTTTGGAGTTGAGCCCTGCGCGTTTCATAGGTTCGGTGGTATTGTAGTGCGGTTCGAGCCCCTGCATGAGTTCAGGTTGCACCTTACTCATCGGCGTGAGTTCGGGGTGAACGAAGTTGTACTGATGATTGAAGCGCGACGGTTTGCCAAACAGCAGATACTGCACATTGCGCTCCAGTTTGACATACTTCACACCCTTGAACCAAACGAGTTCGATGGTATGCCGCCCGTCGGTGAAAGTAGCGGATAGGCGCTGCGCATTACCAATACCGATGGTGTGCCACTCGGTGATATGGCCGATGATCTGCACATAGGTGTCATCGTCCTCAATCTCATGGATAAAATAGAGGCGACTGCGGTCAATATACTTGTACGGAAACTGGTACAGCATATCAAGCGCCGACTTCACACCCAGCTCTTTACGAAGAATGTCGGCACGTTTAGCGCCGACACCCTTACAGTATTCGATATTTCGAATGGATAAATCCATTTCGCTACGCGATTTAGCTAAAGGCGATTAGGCGATTAGGCTAAAGGCGAGAAATTATTGCAAACGGAAGTTTACTGGAATAGTATATTTCACGCGTACTGGTTTACCACGTTGCTTACCTGGTTTCCACTTAGGCATGCTATTGATGACACGCACAGCTTCTTTATCCAATGATGGTTCACCAGAAGAACGAACTACTTGAATATCAGTAACCTTACCATCCTTCTCAATCACGAATTGGCAGATTACACGACCTTGGATACCGTTCTCTTGTGCGATAACAGGATACTTGATATTCTCGCCAATATAGCGCATCATGGCTTGTTGACCACCAGGAAACTCTGGCATAGACTCTACAACCACGAAGATTACCTCTTCTTCCTCTTCTTCAATAGGAGCCTCTACAGGAGGAGCGATAACCACTTCCACATCCTTGTCGTCCTCTGTGTTGATCTCAATGGTTTCTGTCTCAACATCATCTTCCACAACATTCAGCACCTCTACTTCTTGTACTGCTGGTGGTGGTGGAGGAGGAGGAGTCTCTTGAGTGGTTTGTTGGATATCGATTTCATCTTCAAAAAGGAAATCGGCATCCACAACTTCGTACTTCGTTACTTCTTGCTCTGTCCATTCAAATGCGACATAGCAAATACTCAATACCAATACCAAGCCTATAAGCACATAGGTGGTCTTTTTGTTCTCCAAACTAGCGTTGGGTGATTTTTTTTGTTGCATATTGTTTTGTGTTTTTATGTTTGCTTTTTCAGTGCTTTTTAAGGCACTATCATTTCGGACTGCAAATTTACTGCTTTTTTCTGAATTATGCAAATATCTTTGCAATTTTTACAAAATTTCTGCTAAATAGTTGTAATTTTGAGATAAAAGTAGTACTTTTGCAAACGAAATGGATTTGAGAAGTATTGTAAAATCTTCGGGTGTGCGCAATTTTACGAAATTGCTCTCTGCCAATGTGGTGGCTCAAGTCATCGGCTTGGTGGTCTATCCTATTTTAACACGTATGTACGCGCCCGAGGATTTTGGATTGTTGAATTTGTTTTTGAGTATCGGGAATGTGGTGTTGGTAATCTCGTTGGCAGATTACTATTATTCGATCGTTCTGCCAAAGGAAGATAACGATGCGGCTGCGCTAGCTCATGTATCATTGGTGTCATTGATTGTGACGGTTCTACTGCTTACAGTTTCAATCTTGTTTGCACATCCGATTAGTGCGTTATTCAAATCTCCTAAGTTGGAAACATATTATTGGTTATTGCCAATATATGTGTTTTTTATGGGCGGATGGAACATCCTAAATTATTGGTATATTCGCCATAAACAATTTGGTAGAATTAGTGGATACCAAATTTCTCAGAGCGTTTTATCCGCAACTGGAAAATTGGGATTTGGATATGCCAATGTACTATCAGCAGGAATGATATATTCTGTAGTGATAGCGCCTGTTATATCACTGATCTCCAGTTTATTGATTGTACGGAAGAAGTATTTGCTCCCACTCTTATCTTTTTCTTGGAAGGACGTTAGGTTGCAGAGTTGCAAGTACAAAAATTTTCCCATGTTTGTTCTCCCGCGTAGTTTTATAAATGTCTTAGCAGGGCAACTGCCCGTCTTACTCCTAACACCTTTCTTTGGCGCTAAGTTTGTCGGTCTTATGAGTATGGCAGTACTATTGAGTTATACTCCTATAAACACAATAAGCAGAGCAATCTATCAGGTGCTTTACCAAAATACAACCCAGCGTGTACATGCACGCTTACCTATAGGTGGGATATATTGGCGTTTTATAGGATATACTACACTCTTCATTCTACCTCTATTTGGTATATTGGCATATGTATTACCAGACCTGACGGCATGGCTTCTTGGAGCAGAATGGCGCGTTGCAGGAGATTATATTCGTTGGATGTTGCCATGGCTCTATCTATCATTGATTGTAGGTAGTACTTGCTACCTATCAGATGTATTTATGCAACAAAAAACAGGACTTCTTTTTGAAATCCTGCTTGCTGTGTGTCGCACAATAGGACTGTGTTTAGGTGTGTACTCTCAAGATTTTATGATGGCGATAATAGGATATTCTGTTGGTACTGCAATCGCTGTTGGTGCGCAATTCGTTTGGCTCTCGCTTATGGTTCGCAATTACGATAAGCAACTATAAATTATACTCTAACAATGCTTTTGTAAATCTCAGACAATTTGCTGCCCACTACATGATATGTGTATTGTTTCCCGTGGTTGCGTATTTGCTCGGTAGAATAGTTGTTGTGGTTGCTAATCATATCCTTCATAGCCTTCGCCAACGCATTTTCATCTTGCGATGGCACTAAGATTCCGCATGTATCATCCACCATCTCTGGTATTCCCCCCGCATGACTACTGATGATTGGCAGCCCACAAGCTAGACATTCAGATAGAACCACAGGTGCATTTTCATATCGAGAGAAGAATAAGAAGCAATCGCTCTCTTGCATCCATTGTGCTACCTCATGAGGCGTTTGTTCGCCTGTGAAAGTGAGCATCCCTTCTGGAAATTGCAGGGAGTCAGCATATGCACGATCTTCGGTGTAATCCACTCCTGTACCTACCACAACGAGTTCAAAGTCTTGTCGTTCCTCTGCCACTTTCCTCACCGCGCGCAACATTCCTTGGATATTCTTGGCTTTTTCATCAAAGCAACTCACGTGCAAAAAGCGAAATGTATCGCCCTTGGGTGTGATGGTGATGGTAGATATAGGTTGATAGAAAAAATCATCCACCACATTGTGTATGCGTTGCCAACGATTGTTTTCTATGCCACAATTTTTCATCGCATCTTCTAGCATTTGGCTTACAGGCAGAATGCACGATGCTTGCTTGGCAATTCTTCGCATCAACCACCCGTGCCAACCGCCTCGGAACGCAAAATTGATGGGTAGATAGCCCGACCAATGTTCGATGATAACGTATGGAATATGGTATCGGTATTTCAGCCAAAGGGCAATCAATCCATTCTTGTCTAGCACATTCATCTGTACCACATCGGGCTTACCCCATTCTTTTTGGAGTTGCTTCCATGCCTGATACATGTCTTTTATCCATGCTATGCCCACCTTCTCTGAATACAGTACACGCACATCGTGCCCCTGTTGCATAACCGATTCGGCGTGCTTCTGTACGAATAGACCTGCCATCGCATCGCGTTCGGTAGGGTACCAAGCACTCAAGAATAATACTTTCATCGCATTCTCCTTTCTCTCAGCCAGTTGATTGCGTTGGCAAACCAGAAGTACCACTTATAGTATTTCTCCACGCTATAATACACGGTACGGGTACTTCCAAACTGCTTATAGTGGTTCGCGACACCACGAATCATGCTACCTTCAAAGTCGAATGCAACACCCTTCTGACGAGCCAATTTGATCGCTTCCAAAACGAGTAACGCGCCAGCTCCCGAGTCTTTGTATTTCTGGTCGTAGCAGGGAATTAGGTAGTACATGCTATGCTTGTCCCATACCAGGAACGCCGCTGCCAGCACCTCGTTATCTGCGGTGCAAATAGATAGGATCTGGCTTTGCTGTAGGCGCGTTGTTTTACGCTCTAGTACCAGCAAGAACTCACGTGTATAGCTAATCTGTTTGCCCTGCTCTTGCAGACATTGCACATGAAAACGATAGAAATCCTCTACGTTCATATTCATCTCCGCATGCAGCGAGAGGGCTTTTTGCAACTGACGTTTCTTGTTCTTCGAAAATGCACCTATCACCTTGTCAAGATCCGATAGATCCTCTATGCGATAGGTCACGCGCTCTTTGGTTTTGAACTCCAATGCACGCATTGCTTCCACCGCAGGACTGCCGATAGGGTAGTGCTGGTAGTAGTAGCTCAGTCCCAACTGCGATAATGCTTGGTTGAATGCTTGGCAAACCGCCACTATGCGTGTTGCATCTTCCCTTATATCGTCGCGCAACCATATTCCACCAATCTGTGTCTGCTGGGGCATGACAACATAGCGCATCCACATACGCTCACGCCATAAATAAGGTAATACAGCCACAATATCTTCCACTTTATCTTCGCCCTCGGAAAGGCGATAACCCTCGTCTGTCTTTACGCACAAGAGCACGTCCCAGTGTTTGCCCGCACAAACAGCATCCATCCACCAGTCTTGCATAAAAACAGGTAGTTGAAGAGCCTGTTTGCAAAATTCACGGTATAATTCTCTTTTGGTCATATTACCCAATATACAAATTGTGTGCAAAGATACGATTTTTTGCTGAAATATGCAAACAATACTTGCAAAATTCAAAAAAAAGCAGTACTTTTGCACATTATTTCAAAACTAACCAAATAAATTGTCTGTTATGATAGTTGAAACCAGTCCCTACAAGGTTTTTGCTCTTTCTCAAGGAGGTGAGCTCGCCAAACGCATGTGTGAGTATTTAGGATGTTCTCTGGGTAATATCCAAGTTGCTCGTTTTTCTGACGGTGAGTTTGCCGTAAGTTTCGAAGAATCGGTCCGTGGTCAGTCGGTGTATATCGTACAATCCACATGCCCCAGTAGCGACAACATCATGGAGCTCTTGCTCGCTATTGATGCAGCTAAACGCGCCAGCGCATACAAGGTGATTGCCGTAATCCCTTATTTCGGATGGGCTCGACAGGACCGCAAGGACAAACCTCGTGTTTCTATCGGAGCAAAGGTTTGTGCCAACCTATTGCAGGGGGTGGGAGTAGATCGTGTGATTACAGTTGATTTGCACGCCGACCAAATTCAAGGATTCTTTGATATTCCAGTAGATCACCTCTATGGTGCTAATGTGTTAGCCGATTATGTACAAAGCCTCAACTTGGACAATCTTATCGTAGCCTCTCCTGATGTTGGTGGGACCAAACGCGCTTCTGTATTTGCTAAAAAACTTACTGCATTAACCAAGCAAGATGTGCCAATGGTCATCTGCTACAAGCATCGCCCTAATGCTAACCAAATCGGCGAGATGCGCGTACTCGGTGATGTAAAAGATAAGAACGTTGTGATTATTGACGATATTGCCGACACTGCAGGTACTCTTTGTAAAGCTGCGGAAGTAATGAAAGAAGCTGGCGCTAAATCCGTTCGTGCATTAGTTAGTCATGGCTTGATGTCTGGACCTGCATGCGAACGCGTTGCTAATTCAGCATTAGAAGAATTAATTTTTACAGACTCTATCCCATTCAGCACAGAACGCTGCGATAAGGTACACATCGTCTCCATGGCAAAACCTATTGCTGAAACTGTTTTGGCTATCCAAAACCATCGTTCTGTAAGCGAATTGAATATCCATTGATTCATAGGCTATTCGTATATATTATCTTTCTGCTGAGTTTGGTAGCATGCCAATCTAAGCCCGCCGCAAACGCTGATGTCCGATGTGTATTCTCAGCGGACTCAGCCTATACTTATATTGCCCAACAAGTTGCATTCGGAGCACGCGTACCTGGATCAGAAGAGCATATTGCTTGCGGAGATTGGCTTGTCCGTAAACTGGCACAGTTTGGTGCGCAAGTGCAAAATCAATATGGTACAATGACCAACTATGCAGGTGAAGTACAGTCACTGCGCAATATTGTGGCATTCATGGAGGGTAACACGCAATACGCCATATTACTTTGCGCCCACTGGGATTCGCGTCCATGGAGCGATGAGGAACCGCTCTATGAGAATCGTTTTATGCCAGTCATAGGTGCTAACGACGGTGCCAGCGGAGTAGGCATTATTCTCGAAATACTACGCCAATTATCTATCCGCAAGGCAAACGGTGAATTTATCCCCTCGGTGCAAATCGTCTTTTTTGATTGCGAGGATATGGGCACACCTACTCACTACACTGGCAAAGAACGCGAACACACATGGTGTCTCGGTAGTCAATATTGGGCGAAAGAATATAAACAAAGTTGCGTAGATGGAAAATCGTCCCATTGCAAATTGCAATACGGTATCCTTCTTGATATGGTTGGTGACCCTTCAGCCACATTCCCACGCGAGTATTTCTCTACCAATTATGCAGGCAACTATGTGGAGCAGCTATGGCGTACTGCATCCCGCCTAGGCTATGGTCGCTATTTTGTCAATCAGACCGCCTACCCCATTACCGATGATCATTACTATGTGAATGCCATTGCCAACATCCCATGCGTAGATATCATTGACTACAAACCACACAACGGCACAGGTTTTGCAGAATGGTGGCATACGCAGCACGACGATATGCGAAATATTAATCGACAAACCCTTCAGGCAGTAGGAGAAACTGTCATAACCACAATATGCTCGAAATAAAGAACTTACATGCCACTATTGCTGGCAAGGAAATACTCAAGGGACTCAACCTAACCATTCGTGAAGGCGAGGTGCATGCTATCATGGGACCTAATGGAGCGGGTAAATCAACCCTGTCCAATGTACTCACAGGACACCCTGCCTATACCGTTACTGAAGGCGAGATTATCTTCCGTGGCAAGAATCTCTTGGATATGGCACCCGAACTTCGTGCACGCGAAGGCATCTTCCTCTCCTTTCAATATCCTGTGGAGATTCCTGGCGTTTCAGTAGTTAACTTCATGCGTACCGCTGTAAACGAGAAACGCCAACACGAGGGAAAAGAACCTCTAAAAGCAGCCGAGTTTCTCAAACTCATGCGCGAGAAAAAAGCTCTCGTAGGTATGGACAACCGCCTGACCAACCGCTCTGTCAATGAGGGGTTCTCTGGTGGAGAGAAAAAGCGCAACGAAATTTTCCAGATGGCCATGCTTGAGCCCTGCCTCTCCATCCTTGACGAGACAGACTCTGGTTTGGATATTGATGCACTACGCATTGTGGCAGAAGGAGTTAACAAACTCAAGACTCCACACACAGCTTCTATTGTCATCACACACTACCAACGCCTATTAGATTATATTATACCCGATTTCGTTCACGTATTGGCAGACGGCAAAATTGTTCGCACAGGTGGCAAAGAGCTGGCTCTCGAACTCGAAGAAAAAGGTTACGCATTCTTGAACAATTAATAGTTAATAATTAGTAGTTAATATATAGGAATGACGCAGTCCTCTATCCAACATATCACTCTATCCGCAGGCGAAACGCGCGAACTCATCTTTATCAATGAGCCAAACATGAATTGGCATATTGTACAAGAAGCTAACTCCTCCCTTCGCATACACGTCATTTATCTCTCAGAGAACGAAACGAATGTCCAATGGCGCTCCACGCTTTTTATAGAGCAGAATGCGCCCAGCTGCCGCACAGAGATTTATGCCATGGGCTTGCTGCACGAGTCACAACAGGCTCATTTGCTCACGCGCGTACACCATAATATAGGTGGAGGTTACTCCTCTCAGGTGCTCAAGTTCGTTTTAGATGACCAAGCTAGGGGATCGTTCCGAGGCGAATTGAAGATTCAACCTAATGCACAACAGACAGAGGCTTACCAGACTAATCGCAATATCCTCCTTTCACGCCAAGCGGAGATGATTACTGAACCGCAATTAGAGATTTATGCCGACGATGTAAAAGCCAGCCATGGTGCTACCACAGGACAATTGGATGAGTCTGCGCTCTTTTACATGCAGCAACGGTGCATAGACCGCGATGCCGCAGCCAAACTACTTTTGTGTGCATTCTTCGACGAAGTAATCACGACACTTTCCGACACACAACTGCAAGAAGAACTTGTGGAGAAAATCAATCGTATTCTCTAAGTTGTTTTGATTGCTGTTTCCTGTTATTTCACGCGACTAATAGCGTATCCCAGCAAAGCAATTAAACTCTCTTTGTATTTATTATCTGGAAAAATGGACAATGCTGCAATGGCTTTCTTGCGGTGTTTTTCCATCTCTTGGTGCGCATAGCGAATGCCATCATAGCGCAGAATAAACGACTTTATCTCTTGTTCTGCCTCAAAGGGGTCAATATGCGGCGACTTATTTGCCATAGATTCTGCCAACTCACGAATATGCTCAGCCTCCTCTTTCGTAGCACGTTTGAGCGAGATTAATAGGGGAAGCGTTGCTTTGCCATCACGAATATCATTCATCGTAGGCTTCCCTATATCCTCAATATCTGAATAATCCAACACATCATCCTTGAGTTGGAAACACATTCCTAAATGCAACCCATACTGTTTCATAGCAGTCATTTGCCTAGCAGTAGCTCCTGCGCTAGCCGCACCAGCCTCGCTACAAGCAGCGAACAAACAAGCCGTTTTTTTCTCAATAATCTGATTATATTGCTTTTCGCTTATCCACATAGATTGACCAGAATGTAATTGCAACAACTCCCCTGATGCCAATGAAGCACCCATCTCAGAAACAATATTTAGGATAGAGATACTACGTAATTCAGATAGGATATTTATCACACGTGTTAATAGGTAATCACCCACTAGCACCGCTATTTTATTGGTCCATTGCGTATGCACCGCCTCGCCGCCTCTTCGCAATGGAGAGTCATCTACCACATCGTCATGTACAAGCGATGCTGTATGCATCAGCTCTAAAGCTACAGCAGTTTGCGTTGTCTTGTCGGTAATGCCGCGGCACAATGCAGCAGCGAGTAATACCAAGATAGGACGCAATTGCTTCCCCCTTTTTGAGTGAATATAATCCAACACCTCCGCAAGAAAAGCATTATCTGTCTGCAACGATAATGCAAATGCATCTTCATACCTACGAAATTCCGATTGTATGATTTTGCGGATATCTTGTGGATGGGTCATAATAGCATTACCACTTCAGGGAGTTAAGATAGCCACGATACACATCACTGAAACTGCGTGTATTCGTTTGACCACCAATAATATAGATATTATTATCATTATCCAGCACCACCGTTTGACGTTGCCGCGCATAATAGGTTTCGGGCAACTTATTTGCGGCTTTATCAGGGGCGTACCAATTCATTCCTTCATCATAGGAATAGAGGATATTGCTGCGATATGTCAAATCATTATCTATACCTCCAAACATAATTAAATGTCCGTTGTATTGTATAATGGATATACCCGTAAGCGAATTAAATGTCGGCTGTTCTATTGAGAAATCCACTATACGATATCCCGTGAGAGTTTCATATTCTAAGTTCCACCGCGTATTGACAGCCTCACCATTCATATTGCGACCTCCAACAACCATAGCACGAGGCCGCTCACTACTGCTCGCAAATGACAATGCCGCAAAATCACTAACTGGGAAATTATCTGGTAGTACCCCATCGTTTAATCCATATATATCAGTCATAGGAAGAATATTCCCCTGCTGGATTGTTCCTAAAAATAACTTGCTGGAAAGGCGGTCTTGCAAAATGCACCATGGCTGATTATTGAACACCACCAGCATATTCACCAGTTCATAAGACCTATCTGAGAAATCAAGATCAGTCCAATTTTGCAAATCCACACTCCTATACAATCTATTCTGATCTATATAATACAACGTATCATGATATTGTATAATATCGCGCACAGCGCACACCGCAGGTAATCCTACAGGTGACTGCATTTGTTTCCAAGTGCGTCCGTCCACCGAATGGAAGATCAAAGTTCGAAACCCATTATTCACATACAAACAGATTTTCCCCTGTACATAGAATGCCTTCATATCAGAGTACTGTAGCGCCGCCCTATCATCCGTAAAATCTGTAATGTCTGCCACTTTGTTCCACACATACAACTCCGGATTAGCTTGATGCGCATAGATATTTATTCTGTACCACCGTTCTTGCGTTAAATCCGATGACTGCACATAGAGATAGATTGGCTGCCGGCTAAAATCCAGGGTATCAGCTCCCGTACTAATAATGGTTGTATCTGGCAGGTGATATCTAACCAATGCAGGTGAAGCCTTATATGTAATATAAGGTACCACACTATCCAATCGTGTTCCAAAGCACAAAGAATCAGCACATGTAATCATCCCCGTATCAGGCAAATGCAGAATGTTATATGTCATCTGCGTTAATCCCAGATTGGCGGTATCTTTGTAGAAGGAGAAGGTATGGACTCTTGTTTCCGACGACGTTTCCATCAGACTTTCAGTTGGCGAACATCCTGTCAAGGCTATCAACCCAATGGCAAGTGCATAAAAATATCTGTACATTTTCATATTAAACTTTACAATATCGCAAAATACGCAACAAAGGTACTACTTTTTTCTGACATATGCAAATATATTTTGAATATTTGACAAAAAGCCATATTAAGTTTGCATATGTGCAAAAAAAGCAGTACCTTTGTCGGTCAAATCAAAATCACCACCATAATGCTTTTTGAAACCAACATAAAAGATTTACTTAAGAAACTTCCTTCTTATCATATCCACAGTGCCAAACGACAGATGCGCGAACTCCTTGTTCAAAAACGTCGTATGCTTTCGGCACAAGAGCGCCAATCTTATTCTAAATCCATCCTCGAACAATTGGAACAGATGAGTTGTTTCCAACATGCTAGAACCATATTACTCTATTACCCTAAGAGCAACGAGGTGGATGTACTGCCGTTGTTTAAGCGATACAAAAACGACAAGACATTGCTCTTACCCGTCACCCATCGCAGATGGATGACTGCCAATCCATTCGAAGGTAATGATAATATGCATCGCGGCAAATTTGGCATTCCAGAGCCTACTACACCACCCTATCAAGGGGAAATCGATATGATTATAGTTCCCGCTGTGGCTTTTGACAAACAAGGGCACCGCCTCGGCCGTGGCGGCGGATACTATGACCGCTTCATTAAAAAACATCCCCACGCCATCCTCATAGGCGTAGGGTATGATTTTCAATTAGTTGAAGAAGTGCCAGTACTTCGTCACGACCAAAAGATGCACCGGATCATTCTTCCTTCTCAAACCATTCAAGTTTCGTCTGCTGAGCCTGTTCATTAAGAATCTGCTGGTCTGTTTGAAGCGTCAAAACCGCTTCACCTGTACGATAGTAATAAATCATACCGTACGCTTGACATTTGGTTAATTTGGCATAAGGCAGCTCATCCTTGTAAAACGCCTCCACTTGGTCCCAAATATCCAAAATCAACGCATCTATTTGCTTCCGCATAGTCTCTACACTTTCATAGACCCGAGTATGCGTTTTTTTGTGAACCACATGCGTATTATAATGCTCTCTGAAAATATCATAATGCACCTGTACCTTATTGATAGCAGGATTATAAATTGGAAACCCTCCTTGACTAATACGGGCTTGCTCGCCTTCAATGATATTCTTCCCCCACTGTAGCAACAGTTCTTCTGTACTTAAATCCGGCAATGTATGGTTATTCGGATGCAGATGATACAACTCTTTCTGTCCTTTTTTTATTTCTCCCCGTATAGCAGCCAAGTTCAGCACTTGAATAAAATGCGAAATATACATCCTTGCATTGCGCACTTTGTGTCGATACTGTTTATTGTCCGACACTTTGGTATCCACATTGGCATGATATTGAGCCACTTGGTTCTCGAACTGCATCAACAAACGTTGTGCTTCAATCAGCGTTTTATAGTTGATAGCTTGCTGATTAAACGCCGCCTCACCAGCTTGTCTGACGGCTTGCTGAAGAGCACGAAGACGTGCTTGATCTGTTTTGGGTAATCGACGATAAGGCATATGACGGAGGATAAAAATTGTTAGAAGTTTGAAAGGTATTAATCTTTTCGAGTATTAAGTTTATTGGCGAGTTGGCTCAGTTGCTCTATAGCCGCATTCTGAGGCAGCCCATTCAATATTTGCAGTGCCTTCTGCGTGTAGTTTTCTACTACAGTTTCACAAGCAGAACGTACGTTGAATTGCTCAAACAAGCCTTTGACAGCAGCTATCTTCTCCGTATTATCCTCCAGCACTTGGCTATACCAAGCTTGCAGAGTTCGTTTCTCTTCCTCATGATTTTCCCCCAAGATTCTCATTGCCTGCAAATAGACAAAGGTCTTCTTGTTGCAACTAATATCGCCGCCTACAGCCTTTCCGAATGTATCGGTATCGCCCCATACATCTAGTATATCATCTTGTATTTGAAATGCCAATCCTACGTTGATACCAAACTGATACAAGGCTTCCTGCTGCTGTTCCTCCGCCCCTGCTATGTATGCTCCTATCTGCAATGCGGTAGCCAATAACACGGACGTCTTCAATCGAATCATCTTCAGGTAGTCGTCTATGGAAACGTCCTCTTTGTTCTCAAAGTCCAGATCGTATTGCTGTCCCTCGCAAATCTGTGTAGCCATTTTATTGAATAGTCTTATCACTTTAGCCTGTTTGTCTTCTGGCACTTCAGTAATCAACTTATATGCTTCAATCATCATTTGATCTCCGGCAAGTATGGCCGTTTTCTCATTCCACTGCACATGTACTGTAGGTCTAGCTCTTCTTACTTTAGCTCTATCCATCAGATCATCGTGCACCAATGTGAAATTATGAAAGAGTTCCAATGCCAAAGCGGCATTTCTTACGTCTTCATCTTTTCCTCCAAACAGCTGGCTAGCAATCATAGCTAATTGTGGCCTCAGTCTTTTTCCTCCCGCAACCATCGTATACGCAATGGGCTGATACAAGCCCTGGGGCTCTCTATTCCAATCTAGTTTTAGTATCTCTTTATTTATATCCATGCTTCTTATTTTTAGTCTGTCTACCTTATTTCATTCTCTATTATCTGGCTCATCACCTCTCCTATTTTCAATCCCGCGGCTTTTACTTGTTGCGGAATAAATGATGTCTCTGTCATTCCTGGTGTCGTATTGACTTCCAGTAGATTAATCTGCCTCTCTTGTTTCTCATTCATTGTGATGATATAATCCACCCTAATAATTCCTTTGCATCCCAAAATATCATAAATCTTCAATGTCAATTCTTGTACTTCCTGTCTCATTTCGTTAGGTATTCGCGCGGGGGTAATCTCCTCTACTTGTCCGTTATATTTCGCATCGTAGTCAAAGAACTCATTGTTCGTCACCACCTCTGTAATAGGAAAAGCCACAGCTTTCTCTTTAGTCTTATACGCTCCACACGTGATCTCCACGCCCTGCATAAACGCCTCGCAAATCACCTCATCGCCTTCAGCAAAAGCCTTTTCAATAGCAGGCTCCACTTCCGCTACGCTCTTTACTTTGGTCACTCCGAAAGACGAGCCACCTACATTGGTCTTGATAAAACAAGGCAAGCCCACTCGCTCCACAATCTCCTTGGCTAGCACCTCTAACCTCTCGCCTATTGCCTCTCGCCTCAATAAAACGCTCTCCGCCACGTGTACGCCAAAGCCCTTGAGGTAGTGATTGCATGTGTATTTATTAAAGGTAATAGCCGCTGCCAGCACCCCGCAGCACGAATAGGGCAAACCCAGCATATCAAGATACCCTTGCAGCATTCCATTCTCGCCAGGAGTACCATGGATAGTTATATAGGCAAAGTCAAAGGTATGCTTCTCGCCGCCACGCGTATAAGAGAAGTCATTTTTGTCAATAGCTACCCATTCATTCTCGCCCACCTTCGCTTTCCAGTCTTGCCCGCGAAGCAGCACAATGGTGGTCACATATTGCTCTTGGTCAGCTAAAAAGGATTCTATGCCCGCTGCACTGCGCAGCGAAACCTCATATTCGGAACTATCCCCTCCTGCTATAATGGCTATTTTTCGTTTCATTTTTACCTATTTATCCAATTTGCCTGCAAAGGTACTAAATATTTTGCATATACGCAATTTTTTCTATTGTTTTTTGCTTTGGCATACGTTTTGTATATTATTTTACGCCCAACAACCTATTACCAAAAACTTTTTAACCTTATTAACTATGAAAAGATTACTTATCCTATCTTGCTTCTTAGCAAGCAGTTTCTTCGCCCAACGAGCATGGGCTTGCACAGGCATCATGTTGCACACAACAGACAGCCATCCCGTGACCGCACGCACCATCGAATGGGCAGCCACGCCTCTCCACGCCATGTATGTTGTTGTACCACGCGGACAAATGCAACAATCCATGCTACCTGACGGCAGTATGAATGGCAAACAATTCACCGCCAAATATGGCTACGTGGGTATAGCCGTTGAAGAAACAGAATTCATCATGGAAGGCATCAACGAAAGTGGACTAGGAGCTGGACTATTCTATTTCCCACACTATGGCGAATACATGCCTTACAACGAAAAGAACAAAGAGCAAGCCATCAGTGACATGCAAGTGGTAGCATGGATACTCAGCAATTTTTCTTCTATAGACGAACTGCGCGCAGGCATCCAGGATGTACACATCATCGCCACCGACCCACGTGCCAGTACCGTACACTGGCGCATCACCGAACCATCGGGACGACAAGTCGTATTAGAAATCATCAAGCAGCAAGTACGTTTCTACGAGAATCCGTTGGGTGTACTAACCAACTCTCCCGAATTCACATGGCATATCACCAATCTCAATAACTATGTCAATCTCTCTGCTGGGTCAGTCAATCACCAACAAATAGGCAGATTATCGCTTGATGCCTTTGGCGGCGGTAGCGGACTACACGGATTACCAGGCGACATGACACCACCTTCACGCTTCATAAGAGCAGCATTCTTCCAAAGTACAGCGCCTCGTCTAGAAGATGAAGATGCAACAGTTATACAAGCCTTCCACCTACTCAACAATTTCGACATTCCAGTTGGCGTACAGTTTGCAGACATACGCGAAGTGCCAAACATGCCTAGTGCTACACAAATCACCATAGCCTGCGACCTCAGCAACCAACGGTTATACTACCGAACCATGTACAATGCTTCCATCCGATGCATTGACTTGCATAACATACGATTTGATAAAGTCAAATTTCAATTCGCTGCACTGGACATAGACAAACGACAACCCATTGAAGAGATTAAAATACGCTAAAACGCAACAAAAGAACGCACGTTTCATAAAAATTATGCTTTTTTCTTAAAAAAATTTGGTCAATTCAAAAAAAAGCTGTACCTTTGCACGCTTTTTTGCACGAATTTATTAACCAAGCCCACGAGATGGGGCATAAAATCACATAAAACAATGAAACGTACATTCCAACCTAGCCAACGCCGTCGTCGCAACAAACACGGATTCCGCGCTCGTATGGCAACTGCAAATGGTCGCCGCGTATTGGCAGCTCGCCGCGCACACGGTCGCAAGAAATTGACTGTAGCTGACGAAGGTCGCCACAAACGCTAATCTGCGATTAAACAACCTTAGGGCTTTTCCTAAGGCATCAGCATAGGGAAAAGAGCTATTCTTTTCCCTTATTGCGTATAATTCAATTGAAAGTTTATAGTTTAAAGACACAGATATGGAATCAACAAGACAACAAAAAATCGAACGCCTCATCCAAAAAGATTTGAGCGATATATTTTTAAGGTACGCGCGCGCGATACGCGGAACACTCATCTCTGTGAGCGAAGTGCGCATCTCCCCCGACCTTAGCATAGCTCATGTTTACCTAAGCATTTTTCCACAGGACAAAGTGGCTAGTGTCATCGCACAAGTGCAAGAGGACACCGCTAAAATTCGCGGCGAAATGGGGCACCTGCAACGTCATCAATTGCGCATCATACCCGAACTGCATTTCCATTTGGACGAAACCATCGACAAGATGGCACGCATCGACGAACTGCTGAAGCAGTGAAAACCGAACTCAAAATAGCATGGCGCTACTTATTCGCTAAGAAGCAGTACAATGCCATTCACATCATCAGCGGCATCAGTGCAGCTGCTATTGGTGTGGTCACTGCTGCCATGGTATGCGTGTTAAGTGTCATGAACGGTTTTGGAGTCATGGTGGAGCAGTTATTCTCACAATTCGACCCCGACATTCGCATCGAAGCTGTCAGTGGCAAATCATTCCACACCAACAACATCTTTGACAAACTATACCGTTTACCTGACATACAGCTCATCAGCCAAACTATCGAAGAAACGGCTCTCCTGCAGTTTGAGGACAAGCAGATGCCCGTGCGCCTATACGGTGTGGACTCAGTATTTCCAGACCTCACCCAGATTAAGGACATCATCACTGATGGACACTATAAGGTATATGATGGAGCTTTCGACCGTGCTGTACTGGGCAGAGGGCTAGCATGGCAGATCGGCATTGGCGCACAGTTCATCAATCCCCTGCAGCTATATGCTCCCAAGCGCACAGCCCAAGTCAATCTCCTGCGTCCCGACCAAGCGTTTAACGATGAGGTATGTTTCATAGCGGGCACTTTTGCTGTGCAGCAAGCCAAGTACGACGATGAAGTTATGCTGGTGGACATACACCTCACACGACGACTACTCGAATTTGCCAGCGATGAAGTGACTGCTCTTCTCTTACAGTTAGCTCCCAACACATCTGTCAGACAAGCAGAAAAGCAGATTCAATCGCTATTGGGCAACGATTTCAAAGTGCTCAATCGCTACGAACAACAAGCCGATTTCTTTCGTATCCTGCGTGTGGAGAAACTCCTAACAACCCTTTTGCTCGTATTCATACTGCTTATCGCATCATTCAATATTATTGGATCGCTTTCCATGCTCATCATTGACAAGCAATCCGACATCCGAACCCTTAGCCATCTAGGAGCTGACCAACAAATGATTCGTCGTGTTTTTCTCCTTGAAGGATGGCTCATATCCACATTGGGATCCATGATTGGACTACTGATTGGACTCGCCGTTTGTCTCGCCCAAGAGCATTGGGGATTACTCAAAATGGGTAGCGGCACTGAATATATTATAGCTGCCTATCCTGTCGCTGTCCAACCCCAAGACATCCTGCTTGTAGGTGGAGTTGTGCTAGCGCTCGGATTCATCGCAGCATGGATACCCGCAAGAAAAATCAATACATAAGATGAAAGTATTCAAATACATATTACCTCTCCTTATTGCGCTATCGGCATGTCAGCCAAAGAACGCACCTGATAGAAACAGCAGCAAACCCATTGATAGTCTGTTTATTATTGCCGACATCCAATGGCACAATCAGCACTACCCACTGTTAGACCAAAACGTGTTTTCCATCGATTTGCTCAGCCAGGGACTATTGTTTGATTCTGTTGGTAATATCGTAGGTACAGGATATAATCTTTATATTTCAGATATTTTCCTCCCACTTTCCGATACCTGCCTACAAGCGGGAAGCTATCAAATGGATACCACAGCTGCGGCTTATACATTTCTGCCTTATATGAATTTCGACGGAAAAAGCACAGGCAGCTACCTGCTGGACATTCAAAACAATAACCTTAAACGCATCATCGGTTTTACCACAGGAGAAATGCAAGTGGAATACATTGGAGAAGACATATTGTTAGACGTAACATTATATACCGCTGACTCCACTCGCTATCACGCCATATACCAAGGACCTGCTTCCTATGATTGAACGCGAATACCATACCTACTTGAAATTAGAGCGAGGTTTGAGCAACAATTCCATCACAGCCTATGAGATGGATTTCAAACACCTACAACAGTATATGGAGGAACACCATATAGATGTAGTGCGGGCTACGTTCGATGACCTACAGGCATTTGTTTTCGACACATTCAGCACTATCCAAAGTGCCAAAACACAGGCACGACTTCTGTCTAGTATTCACGCCTTCTACCGTTTTCTGCTCTACCATCATTACATCGAGCAAGACCCCTCGGAATTACTGGAAATGCCACGCATTGAGAAACGATTACCCGAGGTACTCACATTAGACGAGATTGATGCTATGATTGCGCAAATCGATATGTCCAAGCCCGAAGGCCACCGCAACCGTGCCATCATCGAAATGCTCTACGGCAGCGGGCTGCGCGTGAGCGAACTCACCGAACTCCGCTTGAGCCATATCTATCGCCAAGAGGGATATATGCGCATCATAGGCAAAGGCAGCAAACAACGCTTGGTACCTATCTCCCCTGTAGCAGATGAGCAGTTTGGCTATTGGCTTCATGACCGCAGCCAATTGGACATCAAGCCCGAATTCGCTGATATTGCTTTTCTCAACCGTTATGGCAGACAACTCACCCGCGCGATGATCTTCACTATCGTCAAGCGATTGGCTGAAGCGGCGGGTATTCGCAAGACCATTTCGCCACACACGTTGCGACACTCTTTTGCCACACACTTGTTGCAAAACGGTGCCGACCTACGTATCATACAACAGCTGCTTGGACACGAGTCTATCGTTACAACCGAGATTTACACCCACGTCAACATCCAAGACCTGCGTGAAGCGGTGCTCAAATTTCATCCTGAGAATCAATGAAACGACTGATATTCATACTATTAGGGCTATGGACTATAGGATACGCAGCTTTCTCCCAACCGTTTCCCAAAAGCAATGGACCCGAGACTATTGTCATCGGCGATGTGTATGATGCTTACACGGGAGAGCCACTATCGAATGTGAATATCTATTTCCAAGGCACTCCCATCGGCACGATGAGTAATCCAGAGGGTATGTTTTTGCTGCGCGGACAACTTGACCGCCAACGAACGATGGTTGTTTCGGCTGTAGGTTATCACACCGAGCGCTTTCGTATCGAAGCTGGACAACAGGTCGGCGTAGAAGTGGCACTGCGAGAGAAGGTGGGCAGTATCAGCGACATCTTTGTTTTTCCTGGAGCCAATCCAGCATTGCCTTTGATGGACGAAGTGCGCCGACACAGGCAAGCCAACGAACGCGGCATAGACATGACACAAGCCAACGCACAGACCGCCCTATATGTGTCAGATATTCAAGCCAAACACCTACAACGCAACCTCTGGAAAAGCCTACAAGCGGGCATGATACAGGCGGAAGACTCCTCCTATCTCATTCCACTCTACTGGCGCAAACAAGAGGCTGAGCAGGTACAAGAACAAGCGGCACTACTCACCCTCACCGATTACCAGATTCTGCTCAACCAACTGCAATCTACATGTAATTTCTACGACAACAACGTCAATATCCTCTCTGCCTCATTGCTCAGTCCATTGGCTCCTTCGGGTAACACATACTACAACTATTATTTGGCAGACAGTACCCATGTCCATGGCGAGAAGCACTACATCGTGCATTTCCGAACCAAAAACGCTTTTTATGCCACCTTCAACGGCGAGATGGCTATTGACTCTGCCACCTATGCTTTGCGAAGCATTAGTGCTTCTGTACCAGCCAAGACCAGCATCAATTTCTTGCGGCACCTTACTATCCAACAGACTTTCACCAATGATAATCAGCTGGCCAGCGAAGACCTGTCGCTCTTGCTTGACTTTGCTATCAAGGCAGACACTTCGCGTATCTTCCCCACCCTGCTTATCACCCGCAACACCTCTTTACCTCGTCACCTCATCACCTCATCACCTCATAGCCTTATTACCTCATCACCCGATAGCCTCATCACCTCATCATCTCATCATCTCCTCCCTCCATCCCGTATCGCCCACGCCATGGACAGCGTGAACAACACGCCATTGTTCCGAACGGCAAAATTCTTGGCATACGTTATCCAAACTGGCTATATGCCCTTCAAGGACAAACCGATAGAGATAGGCAAGGTCAACGAACTCATCCACATCAACAAGGTGGAGGGAGTACGTATGGCTGTGCCATTGCGCACGTCCAAATATTTGTGGAAGAATGTCTCTTTAGGAGGATATATAGCATATAGCACGGGCGACCGAGCTTGGAAGGGTATGGGGCATATTGATATCGCCTTGCCGTCTGAGCGACGACACATCCTCCAACTTCGCTATGGCGATCATTATGTATATTCCGATGTGGACGATTTCCACGAATATATCCGCGAGAACAGTGTCTTCAATCCGAAAGCCAATCTCATCACCGAGGTAATTCGTGGCTTGCCTTTCAACCACGACTATTACTACAACACCATGGTCCGTCGCCGCGAAGCGAAAATACATTTCGAAGACGATTGGAACAAATATTTAGAAACGCAGGCTTATGTCAAGATAGGTCGTTTGGGCTATGGTGTTCCGAGCACCAACTATAGTGCCCAGCCATCATTCACGTATGCCACGTTAGGTGTGTCTGCGCGTATCAGTTTCAACGAACGCAAGATTGACACCTATTTCCATCGTATCCACCTCTATAACAATCTGCCTGTCATCTACGTTGGGGCGGAGTTAGGTAGCTACCAGATGCCCGACATGCCTTCCTATCGCATGTATGGTAGCCTACAAATGATGTTGCGCCAACGCGTGGAACTCGGTTTAGCAGGACGTATAGATTACCTCTTGCAAGCAGGTATGATTTTTGGTCGCGTGCCGTATCCGCTATTGCATATTTTTGCGGGTAACCCTTCCTATACGATGGACGCACAGCGTTTCACGCTCATGAATACCTATCAGTATGCTGCCGACCAGTACATCTCGCTGCAAGCTTTGTGGGATGGCAGGGGTATATTCTTCAACCTCATTCCTGGTGTACGCAATCTCCGACTGCGCGAGTTGATAGAACTTAAGATGGCATATGGTGGCATACGCAATGACCACCAGTCGGTAGTATCTTTCCCTACACTACCCACGCCTACGTCTTATGCGGTGCTGTCCGCGCCTACTACGCCATACGTGGAGTTGGGCATAGGCATAGGCAATATCTTCCGTGTGGGAGAGTTGTACGGTGTTTTCCGTTTGACTGATATCCACAACGCGCACACGCCGTGGTGGGGTATCCGTTTCCGCTTCAGCCTTGGGCTGTAAGCATCTTATTCATTTCTATATCCGCGTGGCGTAACCCCTACATGACTTTTGAAGAAGCGGTTGAAGAATGCCACATTCTCAAATCCCAAACGTATCGCTATCTCTTTGATAGGCTTATTTGTCACTTTCAACTGTGCTTTGGCATCCATCAGAATAGCATCCGCGATGATGTCACCTGCGGTATGTCCGCTGGCGGCTTTGATGGTGGAGCACAAGTGCGGAATAGTTATGCGCATCGCATCGGCGTATGCACCCACATGGTGCCACTCGTGATAGTGCTGCAATACCAGATCGCTGTATTCTTGATAAATTTCGGTCTTGCGATCTTGTGTCTGATATTTGTTGGTATCCGTTACGGCACCCATTTCGTAGTACGTCTGCTGAATCAAGTTAAACACATGCACCATCGTATCGGCACTCAGCATAATTGGAGTACTGTTGATGGCTTTGTCCAGCAGCTCAGAGAAGCGCACGATGATATCTTTCTGCTCATCGTTTACCTTCACCATGGGTTGATAGTTTTGTGTTGGCAAAGAGAGGCGGCGCATACCATACGCATTTTTCTCCACAAATGAAGAGGAGAAAACGATATAACTCAGTTTAGCATCTTCACTAAACTCCTGCACAAAGAAGAAGCTGCCAGGCTTGACATATATAAAGTCATTCTCGTGAAACTCATATTGTGTAATGTTCAGTGTGGCACGTGCATGACCTTTTTGCATGAATGCATATACGGCGCATTGTATCTGACATGGGAATCGTCCGTACTCGTTCAACACTTTACCGCTGGCCTCACCAAAGATGTAATCTATGGGGCAATCAATCAAAGGAATTTTCTCGTCTTGCATAATATTTGGTAGTATTTTCGCTGCAAAGGTACTCTTTTTTTGCTATATATCCAAATAATTATACTATTTTTCACCTTTTCTCAATCAAAAATAACAATTTAGACGTTTTTTGTAAAACTCCATTCATTTTTTTTACTTTTTTTCATTTCGAATTTGGATATATATATTTTTTTCGTACCTTTGCATGCTTTTGTACAAAACTAGACAAACACCGCATATCATGACCAACATATTTAGCCAAAAATCTTTGATTTCTGCCCTCCAAAGCACAACATATAACCTTTCACCTATAACCTTTAACCTTTCACCTATATCTACTGCCACAGGCAGTGTTTTGACGCAGATGCCGTTAGGCAGATGCATGAGCGCTACGCAGTAGCGCGTGTCAAAACCACCGTCATTTCGGAACGAACACAGGCATTTTGCAAAACATAGAATCTATTTGGTGCAACGACCTGCCAAAGCAGGACGTAAGAGAAATGGACAAGACGGGAGCCGCAATGTCACACATTGGCGGCTATAGTGTTGGACATTTATCTGGCGATGCCAAACTACGTATGGCATCAGCACCAAATATACTCATAGTTATTTTTTATGGGCAGGAAAATGAAAGGTGCATAGCGTAAAATGGTCTTTTGATTGGTTATGAGGGAGTTACGCAATATGGCGCGATAAAATGAATTGTGCATAACTGTGCATTTACTTGGCATTTACTTGGCATAAGGGAGGTTTAACGCCTCCTTTTTTTGTGCATTTACTTGGCATTTACTTCACACACACTTGGCAGAGCGAAATTCAACACCACAAAACGCTGCGGCTCAAACGCTATAACCACTCTCACAATCATGTCCTACAAATGTCCTAAATCACCCCTCAAAACGACCGCCCTTCTCCCTATTATATAACACGCAACGCCTACGCATATACGCGTGCGCGAAAGAAGTGCCTAAATCGCTCATTTTTAGCGCATTTAAGGCGATGTTTCCTGTCTTATAGTACGAACGGCTGCGGTACTCATGAATGAACGCAGAGAGCCAAAAGGAAATGTCCAGTACTATGTCCCTAAAACCGCTCAATCAGGTGCATACGGCTGCGGCTATGGGTACTGAAATGCACACGCAAAATCCTATCGCTGGTGTCACGAAAATGGTACCTTAAAGGGCGTTTAATTGGGCGTTAAAAGGGGTTTAATTGGTCACTTTTTGGTGGTAGATACAAGGTGCGAAAAACACGCGAATTTTTGAATGGATAGACATTTTGGGTGTACAAATGGGTGGACAAATGGGTGGACAAAACTTGGAATTACACCCCCTTGAATACCCCCCTTTATGCACCCCAAATAGCGCGAATAACC
>JAZNPR010000013.1:0-55623 GCA_045589755.1 Paludibacteraceae bacterium | reverse complement strand
AGATATCTTTGTTTTGCAACAAGAAGGTGTTATTACCCGCCTTTTGGATAGCGCGAAGGCGCTCATCCACTGGCAATAGATTCAGCTTTTGTACCACGCGAACTTTGTGCATCTCCAATGGCACTTGGTTCTCTGACTTGTAGAACTTAACAGACATAATACAACTATTTTTTTGTACCTTTTTCAAATAAAGTCGCAAAAGTAGTAAAATTTCTTGATATATGCAAATTATAGTGCGAATTTATCGAAAAAGATAGATTTTATCTATCCTATTTTAGTTTGTCTTTGTGTTGTTGTCCGCTTTCAGCTTTATCAGTAGCTGTGCCGCGATGTAGCATTGCAATTTGACATACTGTTTCTCACCTTGTTTAGGCTTGTCTAATTGCTCCTCAAACAGAGGTTGCCAATACGCTAAGCGTTCGGGATTGTTCATTTCGGCAACGGCTTGCTTTTGCGCCAGTTTGAAGAGTTCGCGATGGGAAGTGACAGCAGGAGACCATGATCCTTGGTGTTTGTGATAGACATACATCTCTTTCGGGCCCAAACGAGGTGTGCCGTTCTTGGTCTTGCCATAGGATTTGCGGCGTGTGATAATGACAGAGTCATTTCCACGATTGAGAGTCAGTTTGCCTCGCACCTCATCGACAGGTGCCATGTACGTTACTTGTGACATAGGTAGTTAAAGTTAAAATGTTTATGGGTTAAATATGATACTACTTAGTAGTATCATGGTAAGGAATTGTATGGTTATTGTGTGGTTATTGTATGGTTATTGTGTGGTGCGGATAGGGAATTTCAAAGGTTCTTCGACAAACATGTGTTAAATTTTCTACAAAGATACGAATAAATTGTCGAATTTCCAAATTTTTCTTGCATAATTTTCAAAAAAAGCACACACTACCATTTTTTATCATATTTTTAACCATTTTTGAGCAGGAGCCGTAACCCCTTAGTATAATTTCCCCCTATACAGGGGAAATAATACATACTAAGAGGGTAAAAACACGGCTCCGCTCAAGTGCACATTTTTTACTCTTTGTCCGTTTCCCGCTTTCATCTTTCCCTGGCTCGACGGACTCCCGTCTCGCGTGCCCCGATTCCTCTCCTCTAAACCCTAAACAGTAGCGCCTCCGGCGCGTCCACTAAACAGAAAATAGCGATTTTTCGCTATTTTCTTGCATATCTGCAAAAAATATCGTACCTTTGCAGCATTATTTTAACACATCACATTATGCCACAAATGATTATGTTGGGCAGTGAGATGATTCGCATTCATCCTGCCAAGAATACCATTGAGTATTCCACTTCACAAGGTCGCAGTTGGTCCACGCGATATAGTAGTAGTTCCTGTGGCGAGTTTATCGACCTCCTACCCTACGGCAATGAACTGCTGGCAGTTACGAGCAAAGGCATATACTACTCCACCTCGCAGGGACGCAGTTGGTCATCCAGATATACGAGTAGCTCCTGCGGTGAGTTTGAATGCCTGATGGACGGCGGCAGAGAGCTGCTCGCCCAAACCTCCAAAGGGCTTTACTACAGCACCTCCAGCGGTCGTTCGTGGTCAAAGAGGAGATAACATTATGATATATTTCGATAGCGATTATATGGAAGGTGCGCATCCAGAGGTGATGCGCATGCTGTGACACTAGCGCAGCGACTCCGCGAGGGTTTTGTGGAGAAGGGCTACCGTGTGGCGATAGATTCGCCCACGAATCAGCAGTTCTTCGTTTTGCCCAATGAAGTAGTGGATGATTTGCGCGATAAGGGTGTGTCGTTTGAAGACTGGGGCATTCGCGGCGAGAAAGAGACAACTGTCCGCTTTGTTACCTCCTGGGCTACCACAGAAGCGGATGTGCAGGAGCTGATAGAGCAACTAAAATAGCATTTCTTGTTGAAAAAAAATTTTTTTTGTTAAAATATTTTGGATATTGAAAAATAAATGGTAACTTTGCGGCATAAAACCATAACAATCATTTGGCTGCTGAATTAGTAGCATTATCACAGTAAAGTGCAATACACACAATATTATAAACCAGCGTAATTTTGAAAAGAAGGTTGATATATGTAAAAAAACATTAACAACATATTATGGAGTAAGCTGAAAAGCCAAGTGAGTAAGCAAAACAAAAAAAGGAACACATTATGAAAAAGAATCATTTATTTTGGGCATTAGCATTGTGTACAAGTGTATGTCTATCTAGTTGTGATGAAACAAAAGATCCAGATGGAGGTCTTCTTGAAGAGCCAAAAGGTGAAATGGAACTCCTTTCAGCTGATGCACAAAAAGATCTTTTGGTGGATGTCGGCGAGGAATTACTCAACACCTTTAATCCAGAAGATCAAAGAGCTGCTGTAGAATTAGCGGACGAATTGTACTATAAATATAAAAGGTATGATTGGGAACAAATTTCTGAAGATTTTGAAGAAGAATTTGAAGAGATCTACTCGCGTGAATTTGACTCATTCTTTAGTTTGCCTCGCCGTTTGGCAAGTGCCATAACGGATAAACAAAGTGTATCTCTAGAGAATATGGAGATATTGTTCACTCTCTCAAAATTTGGTTATGTCATCGAGTTTGATGATAAAACAGAGAGCGTAAAAATGACCAAAACTGACGATGCTTCTATTACAGTAAAATTCTCAGATGCTGATGGAACAAAATGCGAAGCTAAAGTATGGGGTGAAGGTAAGGAGATAGAGGGTTCATACACTTACGAAGATGGCCATTGGGATTCGGGATATGATGGATATGGAAATTATTATAACAATGGATGGGTCGTTGACGGTAAACGCACAATTCGTGTAAAGGTTCCAAAAACTATCAAGATGCACCTAAAACATGGAAATGAAGCATTGATTTCATTTACGTTCAATTGGGATTCTAATCTAGAGGATTATGTGAATACTTCAATGAATCTGCAAGTCATCAATTTAAAATTTGCAGAAGAAACTAAGGTGAGCACCACAACAGGTTCTGCAGTATGTTCCTTTAGTTATGGAAATAAGCCCCTCATAGCTGCTGCTGTAAACCTTCCTAAATACGAATTGATTTCATGGGAAGGCGGCAAAGATATTACTGAGGAAGAAGCCGAAGATTGGTTGGAGGAATATGACGACAAATATGCATCATTGTTAGGTAAAGTAGGTGCAGGTGAGGCTAAAGTGGACATTTTAGGTAAGATACAAATAAAAGGTGGCATAACAGATGGTGCAGCACTGGTAGATGCGTATTACAATTGGGACGACACACGCTATAGTGATCGCTTAAAAGAGTGTGAAGCATTGTGTAATTTTATGAACAAATATATCTACCTATCAGTCTATTACAATAATACAACTACAGAGCAAGCAAAACTGTTAATGAACACCTACGAGGATTATGGCTACTATGATGTAGAACCTGTCATGTACTTTCCACAAGAAGAAACCAGTATAGCTATTACGACCTATTTTAATTCTTCAAAGTTCCTTGGACTCCTAGACATAATTGAAGATTTGGCTAATAGCTATATCGCATTGGATAAGCACAATCTTATTTTTGATGATGATTTCGAAGTTGAAATTGATTACTAATTTCACTTGAGTGAAAAGGCTGATAATTCCAATTGCTTTATTACTAGGTCACTTGTTCTCATTTGGGCAAGTGACCTATGATACTATCACTATCAACAAGCAATTAGAAGAGGTCATTGTTGTTCAGCAAAAAACACAACCTATCGTAGAACAACATGGCAATAAAATGCTTGTTGATATGTCATCCATTAGCCAAATGCCAAAATTCTTGGGCGTGAGTGACCCTATCCGCTATCTCCAATCGTTGGCAGGAATCTCTACTAACAATGAAACCTCTGCTGGCATACATATCCAAGGTTGCGATGACTACCAATCACTAACTAGCATAAATGGGGCACCAGTCTACTACCCCAATCACCTTCTTGGATTATACTCTACTTTTATAGCTCCGCATTTTTCTACAATGACGGTAGAACAATCAGAACATCGTGGTACGATGGAAAATCGTATTGGTGGCTTGATTAATATGGAAACTCAACATCTGCACCCAAAACGATTTAGTATAGAAGGAAATGTTGGACTTGTCAGCAGCGATGCTACTCTGACAATTCCATGTGGCAAGAAAAGTGCCTTATGGCTTTCCGGTCGTGCTTCGTATATAGATTTGCTATATGGTAAATGGCTACAAATAGCAGGTATAGGATTGGGCTACAATTTTTGGGACACGAATCTGACTTATGCCATCCACCCTACAGAAGATGACGAGATTGTATTGACAGGATTTTTTGGAAAAGATAATATACAAGTGACTGATGCTACAAATTTCAGTGTTGACATAGGTTGGTATAACGCAGTAGGTTCTGCATATTGGAATCATCGATTGAAAGGTGGAAATTGGAGAACTGCAATTAGTTATTCTGGATTTGAGAACAAGTTTTCAGTAGATGCTCTCGCTGTTGATGTACAAACAAAAGCAAGTTGGGCTTCAGTAGATATAAAAAATCGTTTTAGTAAGCGATTACGCGATGATTTGATGCTGAATGTTAGTGCCGATTATACCCATTATTTTTATCAGCCACTACAATTTTCTTCAAAAGGAATCGGTAATATTATACCCGAGAGCAAACCTATGCAATATGGCGAAGAAGCATCGTTAGGAGTCGATTTAAACCATAGCGTCAATGAATGGTTTACATATTATACAGGTTTACATGGTAGCTTATATTATAATAGCAAGTTCTTTGGAAACTGTGATCCACGTTTAACATTGCAATTTACTCCAGTTGAGAATCATGAAATAACTGTACATGGAGGTTGTTATACTCAGTATTTTCACAAGGCAGGATTGACAGGAGGAGGGTTGCCTACCGATTTCTTCATGCTAGCAGATACGACTTTGCAACCTGAACATGCTATAGGAACCAGTGTACGATATTCCACGCATTTTTTGAACAAGAAATGGACATTACAAGCAGAAATATACTTTAAGCAAATCTATGGTGTGGTGGAGTCAACAGGAAATTTCGTTCAATTAATAAATAAAGGTTTTGATTACGAAAAATACTTGATTACAGGCGATGGACGTAATTATGGTATGAATATGATGTTGCAAAAGAATAGTGGTGTCATAACGGGGTATATAAGTTACTCTTTAGGTTGGGCGAAGCGAAAATTACCAGCGCTAGATGGTAGCAATCAATATATCTATGCTGCAAGCCATGAACGAAGACATGATTTGAATATTGTTCTCAATGCGCGATTTGCCAAGCGTTGGACTGTAAGTGGACAATTTGTCTTGGCGAGTGGTTTACCCTATACACAAGCAGAAGAAGCATATATATTAAATGGCAACATGATTTGTAGGTATTCTACATTCAATGGTGCACATATGCCATTATATAATCGATTGGATTTAAGTTGTTCGTGTGATATTATCAAAACACAAGAACATGAGTTGGGAGTAAACTTATCATTGTACAATGTGTATTGCCATAAGAATGCACAATTTGTAGTTTATAGGGAAAATCTCAAACCGATATTGGGCACATCACTTAGTATTATAATACCATCTATTAGCATATATGGAAAATTCTAAACTTAAACATATCTTCGGTATTCTAATACTTTCGTTCTTATTATATAGTTGTGTGCGAGAAGAGGTAGATCACACAAAAATGGTAGTTGAAGGGTGGATCGATGCAGGGAAGCATCCGATTGTGATGTTACATACGAGCTATTCATTATCCTTGTCCGAACCAGATAGTACTACATTATTAGATGTATTAGAACAGCATATGGTGTTGTTTGGCAAGGTGGTCATATTCGACGGAGAAGATTCTGTAATCTTGACAGGCAGAGTGGATACAAACTATTTGCCTCCATACATATACACAACAACAAAGATAATCGGAGAAGTAGGGAAAACATATTCTCTACATGCCAAATACAAGGAGTTTTCTGCCAAAGCTAAAACAGAAATACCTAAAATTGCAAGTTTGGATTCTATTCGTGTGACCAATCTAAATCAAAAGATGAACGTTGTAGGATATGCTAATCATTTGGAAGTAGGTGAAACCTATATCCTTATGGCACGCACTACCGATCAGCGGCAGTATAAAATTTGTCCGATGGGAGCTTTTCGAGCTAGTAGTACTGAATCAATTATCACAATCAATAATCCTATTGATTTTACAGGAGAAGGAGCAATATTGCAGACATTATTTCCAAAGACTGATAGCGTAGAAATATCCATCAAATTTGCTAAAATTGGAGAGGCTGAATTTCAGATGTGGGATAGTTACATTGCTCAGAAATTGACTCAGGGAATGTTCTTTATGGAAACATATGGTAATATTATTAGCAATATTGAGAACGGAAATGGATATTGGTGTGGTATGGGTGCGTCAGAATATTCCATTTCTTTGGAAAAAGATAGTTTGTATGTCTATTCTAAATAATGAATGTAATTATTCTACTTTTCCATATTTCTGACAACAAATTTGAAGGATATACACAATAAGGATTATTCCGAAAGTATAAACATTCAGACTGGCACGCCAGTGTCGCTCTTTTTTATCTTAATTTTCTATCCAAAATTTGCACACTTGCATTTTTTTTTGTACCTTTGCACCCGAATCCTACGCTGGAGGGAAATATGTCCTGCGAAAAGCGTTTCGCAATGGCTCTTTCTTGGGTAGGTTTCTGACATATTGAATAGCGTTTATTGACGCTTTGTGTTTGA
Organism: Paludibacteraceae bacterium; assembly: GCA_045589755.1. Classification (GTDB taxonomy): domain Bacteria; phylum Bacteroidota; class Bacteroidia; order Bacteroidales; family Paludibacteraceae; genus Colicola. The sequence continues at coordinate 48,866 of JAZNPR010000013.1, read as the reverse complement.
CAGTTCGAAACTTAGCAACTTTCTGATTAATAGTCAAAATCAAAGTAACAGTAAATGCCTATGGGTATGATTATATCCATACTACATCTATTAGGTGTAGTGTGTTTTCATACCAGCGTAGGTTTCCTGTTGTTTATTTGACTATTAAGGTAATGCTAAGACCTCGAACTGTAAGTAAACAGCACGAGGTCTGCGCTTTTTGTGTCTATATACCAATAGCAAATAAAAAACAATATTAACCATTAAAAATCAAATAATTATGAGAAAACTTTTCTCTCTCTTCGTAGTTTTAATTGCTACTACCGCCCTTTGGGCATACGACTTCCAATCTGGTGACTTGTACTACAATATCACCAGCAATTCAGCACCTTATACTGTGGAAGTAACAAGTAAGTCATCCTCTTATCCCTATAATGATGGAGTGATGTTCACCTCCGTCACCATTCCCCAAAATGTTACTTACAACGGCACAAACTATAGTGTAACAAGTATTGGAGATCAAGCTTTCTATAAATGCTCCTCCCTTACCTCCATCACTATCCCCAATAGCGTAACAAGTATTGGATATGACGCTTTTTTTCAATGCACCTCCCTCACCTCTATCACCATCCCCAATAGTGTAACGAGTATTGGAGTAAATGCTTTTTTTCATTGCACCTCCCTCACCTCTATCACCATCCCCAATAGCGTAACGAGCATTGGAAGCTGTGCTTTCTCTACTTGCTCCTCCCTCACCTCTATCACCATCCCCAATAGCGTAACGAGCATTGGAAGCGGTGCTTTCTCTACTTGCTCCTCCCTCACCTCTATCACCATCCCCAATAGCGTAACGAGCATTGGAGATTATGCTTTCTCTGGTTGCACTTTTGTCAGAGAGAACTTTGTCAATAATAGTTCTTTAGATGCAGAAGCAAACAACTATTGGGGAGCAGAAATAGTGGATGTGGAAATAGATGGACTACTGATAAGAAATGATACGGTGATTGATTGTCGACAATATGTAACTTCCATCACTATCCCTAACAGCGTAACGAGCATTGGAGATTTTGCTTTCAGTGGTTGTGATAACATTAAAACAATGGTAGTTAGAAGTGGGAATACTGTATATGATAGCCGGAACAATTGCAATGCAATTATAGAAACAGCCACAAATACACTTATTGCAGGTTGTCAAAATACGATTATCCCCAGCAGCGTAACGAGCATCGGAAAAGGTGCTTTTTCTGGTTGCTCTTCTCTTACCTCTATCACTATCCCCAACAACGTAACGAGCATTGGAGATTATGCTTTTTTTTGTTGCTCCTCTCTCACATCTATCACCATCCCCAATAGTGTAACGAGTATTGGAGAACATGCTTTTGATGATTGCGAATCACTCACCTCCATCACTATCCCCAATGGCGTAACGAGCATTGGAGATTATGCTTTCTGTGGCTGCTCCTCCCTTACCTCTATCACCATCCCAGACAGCGTAACGAGCATTGGAGAGAAAACTTTCTATGGTTGCTCCTCTCTCACCTCTGCTATCATTGGTAATAGCGTAACAAGCATTGGAGAGGGAACTTTCTATGGTTGCTCCTCTCTCACCTCTGCTACCATTGGTAATAGCGTAACAAGTATTGGAGATCAAGCTTTCTATGACTGCTCCTCCCTTACCTCTATCACTATCCCCAACAGTGTAACGAGCATTGGAGAATATGCTTTCAAGTATTGCTTCTCCCTCACCTCCATCACCATCCCCAATGGCGTAACGAGTATTGGATATGAAGCTTTTAGAGATTGTTCTTCTCTCATATCTATCACCATCCCCAATAGTGTAACGAGCATTAAATATAGAGCTTTTTCTGATTGTTCTTCTCTCGTATCAGTAACAATGCTGGCGACGACTCCACCGTCAGTTGGTAGCAATGTATTTGGTTCTATTGCATCTGATGCAGTGTTGTATATTTTAGATACCGCAGACAAGAGTGCTTATCAAAAAGCAGTAGGAGAATACTTTAACAAAATAGAAACCATACATCCTTTCCCATACACGCTTACTATTAAATTCTATGAAAACCGAGGCTCGGTAGAGTTTCTTCAACAACCCGACTGGGACAAACCTGCTATTGTAAAAGCGACGCCAAAAAGCGGTTACGTATTCGGATGTTGGGACGATGGCGAGATAGATAATCCACGTACCATCAACGTAACCTCTGATACCACCATGTGGGTATATTTTGCTCCTACCTCTGGTGAGTGTGGAGATAACCTTACATGGAAATATAGCAACCACACCCTCACTATCTCTGGTACAGGCGACATGTGGGATTTCACGGCAACCGAAGTACCTTGGGGTGACTTGTGTGGACAAATACACAATATATCGCTCCCAACAGGTATAACATCCATAGCCAATAATGCGTTCTTCGCTTGTACGGAAATAAGCTCTATTATCTTGCCATCATCCCTAAAAAAGATAGGACGTTCTGCTTTTATTTTCTGCAAGAAACTTACTTCTATCACTATTCCTGATAAAGTAACAACGATTGGTAATGGCGCTTTTGAAAGCTGCGAGAACCTCCAACATATATCCATCGGCAGAGCAGTGACAGACATTGGACATAGCAACTATAGCAGGAATGATGTTTTCCGCAATTGTACTAACTTGACCTCTGTAGAGTGGAATGCCAGAGAGTGCCAAGATTTTGACTCTTACGAAAGAACACTTTTCGGACATATCGCTTCCCAAATCACCTCCTTCACATTTGGAAAGGATGTGCAATACATACCTCAATATCTATGTTATGATTTGAAGAATATCACTTCAGTTACTATCCCCAATAGGGTAACAGCGATTGCTAGTTTCGCGTTTGAATACTGCTCATCACTCAGCAATCTTACTATAGGTGGTTCGGTAGAAGAGATTGGTATGTTTACTTTTGCAAGTTGCGACAATTTGACCAATGTCACTATTCCAGATGGTGTAATAAGCATTGGCAATTATGCCTTCTCTGACTGTAAGAACCTAACATCCGTATCCATTGGCTATGGCTTAAAGCAGTTTGGCTACCTTAATGATGGTGGAGGTGCTTTTGCTAATTGTCCTAAACTGACATCTGTAGTATGGAATGCTCAATATTGTGCCGATTTTGAAGTTGGCGAAGAAGCTCCATTCTATGGCGTTGCGCAGCAAATCACTTCGTTCACGTTTGGCAACTGCGTAGAGCATATCCCTGGCTTCCTCTGCTGTGAAATGAAGAACCTGTCTAATATTCAACTGCCCAAGAGTCTTGCATCAATTGGAGAAAGCGCCTTTGAGAGCTGCACCAAGCTAACATCCGTTGTTATTCCTGATAACGTAACCTCTATTGATGCTTTTGCGTTTGGATGGTGCGAAAGTCTAAGAAAAGTTACTTTCGGAAAAAAACTACAAGAGTTGACTCTTGGTTCTTTCACCGATTGTACATCTATCAAAGAGATGATTTCGTATGCATCTCAGGTGCCAGATATATCCTATACCACTTTTGACCAAGTTGCGCCTTCTACAATTGTGTATGTGTTAGCAGAGTTAGTGGAGCAATACAAGGAAGACCCATACTGGGGCGTGTTTAATATTGTTCCGATGGAATCTTCGGTAGAGAATATTCCATTCAATGAGAATACTACTGATCCACAGAAGTTCTTCCACAATGGACAGTTGTATATTTACCATAATGGCAAGACCTATAATGTCATGGGCGCAGAAATCCAATAATCGAAAAGATTATATAGTAAACATAAACCGAGCGGCACGCAAGTGTCGCTCTTTTTCATTCCCGCCTTTACACCTTACACCCTACCCAATCCACATTCCCCTCAAAAAATGATGTGAATAATGCACTTTTTCACATCAAAACTTGCGTATATCACGAAAAAGCACTACTTTTGCGTCAAAATATACTCAGTCAACTATGGAACATAAATCTTGTCCTCGTTGTGGTGCTGCGTTTATTTGCCAGCACGAGAATCCAGCTAAGTGCCAATGTGCAGGCGTGGAACTCTCTCCTGCTACTCGTGCACATCTGGCAGCGCAATATCCCAACCAATGCCTCTGCCGCAAGTGCCTCATCGAATTAGGAACATCAAACTAACGCCTTTTGCAGCATGTTTATCTCCTTCCTCATATTCTGCACCATCGTGCTAATGCTCTGCCCTACTCTGGTATGGCTGCTTTGCTGGATAATAGCACGCCTATGTCATCACAACATGCCCTTTGCGCCGTTCGCATATACGGGATTGACACTCGTACTAATCTTCTGCGGAACCATGCTCTATGGCTATTGGTTTGGGCGAAAGCAGTTGCGTGTCACCGAAACTACCTACACTTTGCCCCAAATCCCTACTGACTTCAACGGATACAAGATTGTACATATCAGCGACTTACACCTATCCTCTTTTGCCGATTCACCTGACTTCTTGCAGCGCATAATCGACACTATCAACGCCCAACAACCCGACCTTATCTGCTTCACAGGCGACTTCATCGGCTTTGGCGTAGAAGAGGCTATTCCCTTCACTCATATCCTCCGCCAACTGCATGCCAAAGATGGTATCATGAGTGTCCTCGGCAACCACGATTTTGCACTTTACCACCATGACCTGACGGATGCAGAGAAGGAAGAAAAAGTCAATCAACTAACCACCTATCAACGCGACACTCTCGGCTGGCAACTACTTCGTAATCAGTCTTATATCATTCAGCGCGACAGCGCTTATCTGCAAATCATTGGCGTGGATAATACCTCCTGCCAAGGACAAGGATTTCAAACCATCTCCCGAGGAGATCTGAACGCTGCGCTACAGTTTAGAGGACGCCCTGCGGGCTACAGTTTAGAGGCGAAAGGCGAGGGACTGCAAATATTGCTCTCTCACGACCCATCGCATTGGCGAGGCGAGGTTGTGCCGCAGACTGATATCCCACTCACCCTCAGCGGCCACACGCATGCGGGGCAAGTTCGCCTCTTCGGTCATCCACTTTCCTCCCTCATGTTCACCGAGTCCGAAGGCTGGTACCACAACGATGGGCAATCCCTCCACATCAACACAGGCCTTGGTTGCACCCTACCTATCCGCATTGGTGTGCCACCTGAAATAACCATCATCACTTTGCAAAATAATAAATAACAATGAAAAAAATAGTACGCATTTTCTTTATCATCCTATCGGTTGGAGCAGCTATGTTTGGAACATACTTCATGTATGTGTTTACTCCACAAGTCCAAGCTGTCAAATCTATCAAGCAACTTGCGCCCAACGTATATACGATGACCTATAAGGGCGATTATGGTTTTGCAGATTTCCTCACTTCGGGTGGTGCTTCTACCGACTCGGCTATGGCTGTATATATCGGTAAATTCCTCACCCATGGTATCATACCTATGGCGCCAGCCGAAGAACCAGAACAAGAACCTTTTGGTTGTTCTTCGTTGGTACAACGCACAGAATCAGGCATTTGTATGGGACGCAATTTCGATTACGAACACCACGGACAAACCATGATCACCCGCACCTACCCTAAGGATGGCTACGCATCTATTGCTACCAATAGTATCCTCTTCTTGGGCTATGGTGACACATGGCAACCTGCAGACAATATTGTCATGCGTATGCCTGCTGTAGCTGCTATCTATGTGCCACTCGACGGCATGAACGAATGTGGATTATGCGTAGCTGACTTGATTGAGATAGATGGCGAAGCAGTACATCAAAGCACAGGCAAGACCCCTATCACTACCGTGGCAGCCATTCGCCTCATGCTCGACTATGCCGCTAATGTAGAAGAAGCCATTGCTCTCTTGCAACAATACGACATGCACTCATCGATGAACGTGGCGCATCACTTTGCGCTATGCGATACAACAGGCAGAAATGTAGTAATAGAGTATATTGATAACCAGATGGTTATCACAGAGTCCAGAGCTTGCACCAATCATCGTATGGCGAATCAATCTGCATCATTCGACAGCGAACTACAATCAGCCATCACTAACTCTAACCAACGCCTTGAACTATTGCTATCAACGCAAGACTCTCACGAGCCATTGCTCAATAGCATACAACAAGTTGCCTTTGAGGGATGGACACGTTGGTCAGTAGTATTTAATCCAAGCCAACAACTAGCCACCTACTATTTCAACGCAGACTTCTCGACTCCTTATACCATCCAATTGTAATCATCATGACCATCCGTCCTACTACATACGCCGACATAGATGCCCTAATGGCTATCTTCGCCTATGCCCGCAAGCAAATGGCTGCTGACGGCAATCCTACACAATGGGGCGATGGTTATCCTTCTCGCGAGCAACTCATGAGCGACATCCAGCGCGGCGTGAGTTATATCGTGGAGCATAAAGGGCAACCCTGCGCCACGTTTGTTTTTATCATCGGCGAAGACCCTACCTATGCGTATATCAAGGATGGTCAATGGCTGGACGACACCCTGCTCTACGGCACGATTCATCGCATCGCCTCTAATGGAGAGCAGCGAGGCATCTTCCCTTTCGTACTCAACTGGTGCTCAACTCAATGCCCCAATATCCGCATTGATACCCACCAAGACAATGCACGCATGATACACCTCATCGAACAAGCCCAATTTACCCGTTGTGGTATCATCTACACCCACAACAACTCACCTCGAATTGCGTATCAGAGGGTATGAGGTTATCGGATATCGGACGCCGCAAGGCGGCTGTTGGACGGCTTCGCCTATTGGACGCCTCGGAGAGGCTATTGGACGCTGACACTATAGAAGCGGCAAAGCCGCACTCCCACGCCTTTAACCTTTAGCCTTTAACCTCTAGCCTATAAAATAAACTTAACACAAACAAAGCCATCAATAAGCTAGCATTTGTGCGTTATATGCTTCTAATGCTTTACGCAGGACGAGAACGGCCTTCGAAAGATCTTCTTTATTAAGAATATACGCCATTCGCACCTGCTGACGACCATCTTCAGGATTCGTATAGAAGCCACTACCTGGCGCCATCATCACCGTCTGACCCTCATACTGAAAATCCGTTAGGCACCACTGGCAGAACTTATCCGTATCATCCACAGGCAATTGCACCATCACATAAAACGCACCCATAGGCGTAGGAGCAAACACACCTGGAATCTGATTCAGTTGGTCAATCAAGAAATTACGACGCGACAAGTACTCATCATACACTTCCTCCATATACTCATGCGGCGTAGCCAACGCTGACTCTGCAATCACCTGCCCCATCAAAGGGGGCGAAAGACGTGCCTGGCAGAACTTCATCACCGCTTGATGAACCTCTTTGTTCTTCGTAATCAACGCACCAATACGCACACCACACAACGAATAACGCTTGCTCACCGAATCAATCAATATCACATGATCCTCTATCCCCTCCAGATGAAAAGCTGAGATATAAGGACGCTTCGTATAAATAAACTCACGATACACCTCGTCAGAAAAGAGATACAAATTGTATTTCTTTACCAAATCACGTATTTGCAACATCTCCTGCTTGGTGTACAAATATCCTGTAGGATTGTTAGGATTGCATATCAGAATAGCACGCGTCTTATCCGTAATCTGCTTCTCAAACTCCTCTACCGATGGCAGTTTAAATCCATCTTCTATATTAGTCTTGATAGGTTTGATTACCGCGCCACAAGACACCGCAAAAGCCATATAATTGGCATAACTGGGGTCCGTAATGAGAATCTCATCACCAGGATTAAGACACGCCATATAGGCAAACATAATCGCCTCCGAACCGCCCGAAGTAATAATAATCTCATCGGGCGAAATGTCTATACCATATTCCGCATAATACCCCACCATCTTCGCACGCAAAGAAAGAACACCCTGAGAAGGCGAATAATCTAGTATATCCTTATGGAAATGTGCAATGGCATCCTTAGCACAATCAGGCGTTTGTATGTCGGGCTGACCAATATTGAGAGAATAAATATGAATACCATTTCGGTGCGCCGCTTCTGCATACTTAGCCAACTTACGAATTGGCGACTGCGGCATGCTCTGTGCTCGATTAGAGATTTCCATAACGCTAAAGATTAGAAATTAACGCACAAAAGTACAAAAAAAATCGCAACTATGCAAATACATAGCGCGATTTTACGAAATAATATGTTGGAAAACACAAATATTCGTTACAGCACGACAACTATCTACCGCTCCTCAAACGTACCATCGGAGTAAAAGACCATAATCTTTGACACCGTTCGGGATGCCGCAACAGCCATCGTCGTCTTCTTTTCCTCAACCATAACGTTCGCCGTTGACGCAACAGCTTCCTCAGCCTGTGTATCACTATCAAACAGCGGCAACATACCTTCCTCGCGGGCACCAGCCACATACATCGTGCCCACACCCATAATCAACCAATCACAACTCACCGCACGAAAACGACGCAATATTGCTTGCATCACATCCAAACTGGGCTTATTCCTTCCACCCATGATATTAGACAACGTTCCCTGACTAATACCCACTTCCTGACAAAACTGCTTAGCATTCATGCCTTCCGATTGCATCACCTGCAATACACGATCACGCTCATTCATATTTACTATTTGACAATTTTACAATCTACGATTTATTCTATAACTTGCACTATTTACAACTTACCATCAAAATCGGGTGCAAAGATATGAAAAATATTTCACATATGCAAATCCAACGATTTACTTTTCAAAAATAAATATAATTCACATTTGCAAACAATGCTCAATTATTCACATTCAATATATACAACACACATAACTTGATTTACAAGCAGATACTAATATCTATAGTTAATTTAAGTAATCTATGTACTTTTTTTGAAAATCAATCATTTATATTATTTAACCAACAAATAATCGTACATTTACTCAAATCATAGTCAACAATGCACCAATCAGCCACATTTATTAGTTTATATAAACGTTATAAGCGATTGATTTTATTCACATTATAACATTAAAAACAATACTATAAAAAGCACCATTTAGCGGCATTTACTCACCATTACATGTGATTTTCATTATTGAATTAACACATAGCGCAGGTAGTATATATTTGTGAACTACATGCTCCGTTATGCGTAATTTATTTAGAAATTTACATATCTGCACTAGTGAAATATTTTTTAAGAAAATTCACATCCCTACCCTTTTTCACAGAAATTTTGTCTTTTATGGCAAATTCACGAGAATTGAATATTTTTCACAAACCTATACATTTGCACAGAATATTCAATTCTCGTGAAAGATGATAAATAACCATAAAAGGGAGCAAACTCCCCTAATTTTAGCTAAAATAAGGGATAAAAGGGCATTTATATACCTGCTGACACTTATATGCGCGGCAGGGGTTGATTGCCGGCGGGGTCCCCGAAAAAGCCTGCTTTTTGGGGTGCTCTGCAATGTTGTTGGATTAAGTTGTTGATGTTGTTGATTAAAATAAATCTTGTTGTTTTTTAATTACAGTGTCAACATGTATATAGTTCCAAAAAAAAAGAGGGATTTACCCCTCTAAGTCTTTTCTACTCCATTTCCATCGGTTGTGGGTCCAGAGCCACAGTTCAGGCTGGGCGGATATATTCTGCTCTAAGAGCCGAGCATATTTTTTAGTCATTTCTTCAGGCTGTATTGCCATCGGATTATCAGCAATCAATTCAAATCGAACACGATAATATCCCCGTTTAGGTGACCATATATGCGCATACACAGCAGATAAACCAAATTTTTTAGCCAACACCTCACTGCCATTCAAAAAAGCCGTTTCTTGATGCAGAAAATACGTCCAACTATACGCACTGCGCTTCGAAGGCTTCTGATCAGCCAACATACCCAATACATACGGATGATTAGCATAGCGCAACAACACCAATTTACGCAACAACTGGTTCTTCTCAATACATTCACCACCACGTTTCCTACGCAATTCCAACATCATCTTGTCGGAATGAGGGTTCTTCAGTTGGCGATACACATTATATTCTACTATAGATGGATCTGCATATTGATTTCCTACATCTGCTATCCATTCCCAATTACCAAGATGCGCCAAATAAGCTATAGAACCATGCGTTTTTCTCGCTAAATCCTCCAACATATCTAAATTCTCAAACACTACACGCTCACGCATTTCCGCTTTACTCGCACGATAACCATACACCACCTCAACCAATAAATCCGAGAAATGATGATAAAACTTCTTCTCTATGTTTTTCAGTTCGTCATTGCTCTTCTCTGGAAACGAATTACGCAGATTCCTACGCACCACATTCTTGCGATAACCTACTACATAATACACTAATGGATAGAGTATTACATCCGAAATAATATATAAAACGGATAAAGGAAGCAGGCTGAATATGCGAATTAGAAATAACATTACGCAAAAATACCGTTCGCTTTTAATACACGTAATTTACCAGATATACAAACAGAAAATACACCACTGGTGTTGCCAACATCAGACTATCAAAACGGTCCAACACGCCACCGTGACCAGGCATAAACTTGCCCGAATCTTTCACACCAAGCGTGCGCTTGAGCAAACTCTCCATCAAATCACCCAACGTACCAAACACCGCTCCAAAAGCTGCAAACCACAAGCTATTAGCCAGTCCCATTTCTGCCGTCCAACCTATTCGGTAGAACACATAACCCGCTAACAACGAAACTATTATTCCACCTATCAATCCCTCCCACGATTTAGCTGGACTGACGCGTGGAAACATCTTATGATTGCCCTTGGGCAGTTTAGCCGTTAAACTACCTACGATATAGGCACCGCTATCATTTACCCACAGCAGGATAAACAACGCCAATAGCAAACATCGATTGTGCATCAGCACACCATTCATCAGCGCAAAAGGCAATGCCACCATCATCTGACCTGCACACAGATTACCCCAAGATTCTATCGCATGGCTATGCTCGCGGAAAAGTTGCGTAATCATGGCCAATAGCATGACTGCCACATACGCCACCAGCAATGCCGACCATATCCTATCACCATAGAACAGGAAATACATGGTCGTAAACAACAGCGCATTAGCTATCATAGCATACGACTGCAAACGAACATCAGAACCCACCAACACATGATACTCACGGACCGCCAATGTGCTCAGTATAAGAAACAATATACCAAACAACAACGGATGACTACCAAAACACTGAGGTTGCACCAAAATAGATGTGAGCACCAGACCTGCATACACAATCGCAGAGAGGGTTCGTTTGACAAAATTATTCATAATCGTAAATTATTTTCTAAATAATTTGCAAAGGTAAGAATAATTTTGTAATTTTGCAAGCAAATTCACTAAAATAATAGAAATTATGGACACAAACATCGAATTAAGCCTTCTCGATGCAGAGGAGAAAGAGCTTTTGAACTACATTTGGAACCATATCCCTGCGGAAGACCGCCAAGGTATGACACAGGCTGACGTGTTACTTGTGCTTGACCTCATGGATGATTACCTGATAGAGAACGGTCTGCTGGAAGAGGATGAGCAAGCAGGCGAAATGACCTATCTCGATGGCGAAATTGATGAGACGGAGCAACTCAACTACCTCATCACCGCCACCAAGGAGCAAGGTCATACCTTCAGCAGTACCCAGATTCAGCTCATCATGGATGCCGAACTGCAATACGGCATCGAACAAGGCTACTACCAAGAAGAGGAGTAATAATCAAAAGGTCACTGATATCAGTGACCTTTTATTTTGATTATCAATCGTTTGATTACGTTCTTTATGGTTTGCGTAAACATCTCTTTTACCCACTCTACGCGCTCATCAGTCCAACGCTGAGGGTGCGTAGTAATCATAATACAAGGGGGTAATGTATCATTCTCTACTGCGCGGATAATATCACCTGTCTTGTGATAAACCAATTCCTTTTTTATCCATTCATCTTGATACTGGGGAATCTTATCCCGCACCGACACCTTATATCCATCCCAACAACGCCCTGTATCAGTTAGATAGAATACTTGACTGAAATCTACATCAAAATAAGGTTCTCCGATCACACCCATAGCACGATAATCGTATTTCTTCCACAAATCCTTACCATCCCACTTACTAGTCGGTGCACCATGCATACAAATAGTGCGGACAGGATAATATGTCCTGAAATATGCTAACTGCTCTTGAAAATGCGTATACGCTTTCTCCGCATCACCATGCACGATAGCCATATCTTCATAGTGATAACCTATCTCATGTCCCAAATCTACTATCGCCCGAATCACTTCGGGGCAGTTACTCTCTGGCACAATACGAAAGTAATAACTGGCACAAATGCCCAATTCATTTTCTATCTGCGCAACCGCCAAACTATTCTGCGCACGCAAGTCCACATCATGGCGAAGGATAATCCATTTTGATGTATTGGACGTGTGTTTTTGCTCACAATATTGCTCAAAAGTGATGAATTTATACCCTTTTTTTTGCAACAAGACAAGCAACTCACGATATTTTCGTAACGTGAAGTCAATCATTGGGTTATAAAATACGAAGAATATTGTCAACAAAATCCAAAACATACATTCGCAAGCCTACTTATATATTGCATTCAATGCTTGTGCCAACTTCACACCCGCAGTGTACATTTGCCACTCCATAGGGGCTGTCCAGTGGTAGGTATAGTGGTAGGCATTGCCATTCCAAGTAGCATGATACTGATAAATCGCATCGGTAATATGATAGGTCTGCAAGATAGTTTCCTCATCAGTGAGTTGCATCACCTCATGCTTCTTGCTACCATACACATCGTGTAGGTAATCAGCATATTCACTATAACTAAAACCTTTGCTATCAATAATCTTGCCATCCCAAACGGAGTGCAAGTTGGTGTTCTGACCAAACCACTTCATCTTAACCGCATTGCCTCCTTTGTCATCCAAGTGCGCCACGTGCATGGGGCAAAAACGATCGGCATACAGGTGTACATAAAATACCAAAGCATCATGGCACTGTTTCTGACGAGCTAGCACCACTTCCAAACTGTCCAATGCCATAAACAAATCCCCACCCACCTTTGGATAGTCCGTCAGCATAGCTACCACCTCAGCATCGGTCAGTCCGCCATCCAAATCTTGGTAGTGGCAAGTAAAACTGGTAGGATAAATTGTATCACTTTTTATCTCATCAGGCCAAGTGGATAGGTAAATCATACCATGTTTACCCAATACAGCATCAATCTGTTTGCGCGCTTTATTGGTCAAATTATCATACGCCACTTGTGCCACTATGCGATGGCCTTTTTGCCCCCAGGCAAAAGCAGAAATCACACAAAGTGTAAAAAAGAAAATTGTTGTTAATCGTTTCATATTCATTCCTTTAAACTTTAAACTATTACCTAATACAATTCTATCCACTCTACCGTATTACCTACGCACTCTAGATAAGTCTGAAAGTCTTCGCGCTTAATGACCACTGTTCCTCGGCAATCGTTAGGGTGAAAACTCAGACTGTCCGCCTCTTGTAGGTTCTTGTCCAAGAACAATATCACATGATGTTCTTCATCGTTGATGAGTCCAAAAGGACTAACACTCCCTGGTTCCAAACCCAAATAACGCATCATGCGTTCGGGACTGGCAAAAGAGAGTTTGCCTGGAGAGTTCTTTCCCGCTGCCAGCAACGAAGCTTTGAGGCGTTGCTCCAGATCATGGATAGCCAAATCGTGCTCGCAATCAAAGCTGATGAGATAATGTTGCGTGCCCTTGTGGTTACGCATGAAGATATTCTTGCAGTGCACACTGCCATCATCTTTCCACCAACGCTTTGCCTCCTCAATAGTCTTACCCTCTGGGTGATTATAGCACTCAAAGGGTATCTGATGCGCTGTCAGATAGGCTAATACTTTCTCTTGTCTTTCCATATTCTCTTGCCTTTCGCCCTATAGCCTAACTACGCTTCTATGATTACTTCGCGCAGCACCTCGCCCACCGTTGGGTGTGGGAAGACTACCTGTTTGAACTCACCTACCGTATAGCCCATACGCACAGCGAAGCTGGCTGCTGCCACAAACTCCGAACATGGATTGCCAATCATGTGCACGCCGATGATGGTCTTGTTCTTCTTGTCCACAATCACCTTGCACAAACCCGTTTCTCCCTCATTCTCAGCTACAAAACGTCCCGAATAGGTCATTGGCAGTTTGTGTACCTCATATTCTACAAATGGTTTGTCGAGCGACATTGTTGGAGCAAAGTCACCTTCGCGAATATCGTTGAGGTCTTTCTCGGTCAGTCCGATACATGCTATCTCAGGATTGGTATAAACCACGCTTGGTATAGCATTGTAGGCAATGCGTTGCAATGGCAATTGCTTGAGCATGCGACCAACAGCCACTTCGGCTTGACGACTGGCCACGTGCGCCAACATGATCTTGCCTGTCACATCACCTGCGGCATAGACATTCTTGAGATTGGTCTTCATAAACTCATCCACCACGATGCCACCACGGTAAATCTCTATGTCGTTCAGCGCATCCAATCCCTGCATGTTCGCACGACGACCTACCGACACCAATATATGCTCTGCCTCGTATTCGCCATTCGTTGTCAGCACCTTATTGCCTTGCAATTCAGTCACTTTGGTATCGGTCAGAATCTGAATACCCGCTTTGCGATATTTATCCAAAAGTATACCCACCACCTCTTGATCGAGGTTAGGCAATATCGTAGGCATCGCCTCTATCACTGTCACGGGTACACCCAACTCGTGGTATAAGGTCGCAAACTCCATACCTATCACGCCACCGCCCACGATAATCATTGACGCTGGCAGTTCTTTGGTTTCCAACGCATCCGTTGAATCCCATACGGCAGGGTTATCTTGTATGCCTAGAATAGGTGGAACGAAATTGGTTGAGCCCGTACAAATCAATAGGTTTTCTGCCTCGTATTGCTCTTCGCCACAAGCTATTACCACTTGCTCATCAGTGTGACTCACGATGGTGGCAGCACCCATGACCACAGTGCAATGTTCGTTATTGAGTTTCTGCTTGATGCCCGCCACCAATTTGCGCACCACTTTCGTTTTGCGTTGCACAATTTTGGTATAGTCGAATGCTATATTCTCCGCAGAAACGCCATATTTCGCAGCATTCTTGGCATTATAATATTGTTTTGCGCTATACAATAAGGTTTTAGTTGGAATACATCCTACATTTAGGCATGTGCCACCCAATGCATTTTGCTCAAAAATCACCACATCTTTGCCAGCCTTCGAGGCCAATTCTGCGGCAGTATATCCTGCTGGACCACCACCAATAATAGCAAGAAAATATTTCATAAATAGTATATTGTATAGGATTATTTATTCTTGTGTTGGACTGTGTAAAGTAGTTAGGAATATGCGCACGGCACTGGCTACCATCTCTGCACATGGGCGTTTTTGATAGTAGGCTTCGGTACGTGCTTCGGGCATAGGATTTTGCGGTTTAGGTGCTATACCCAGCAATTCTGAGCAAATCAGACTGCCATTCACTTGCTTAAACTGCTCTGCTAACTCCTGCACGAGCGAGTAATTCTGCATTTTTCCTACCGCATCATGAGGCGTTGCACTACCATTTTCCAGTCCTGCCAACATAAACATGCCACACGCAGCGCCACAAGTCTGTCGCATACGTCCTATACCACCACCAAATGAAGCAGATAGGCGCAAAGCCAATGCTTCGTCCTCTATCCCATATAGGTCAGCACAAGCTGCAAACACCGATTGGCTACAATTGAATCCTTGATGAAAAAGCTCTTTCGCGCGCGCTACGCGTACCTCTATTTCTTCTTTTGTCATATAACCCTTACTTTAACCTAAATAAAATTCGTCCTCATCTTCGGTTTCTCACCCTCAGGACGTTGCTCTTTGGCGAGATTGCGCATCATCCATGCCATATTGCGCGCCAAAGTACGCATGGTTTGTAATCCTTCAGCATCTTGCTCCGCTTCGCCTTTCTCCCATCCGTGTACGCTATTCCAATATTGCGACGAGACTACAGGCATATTATTGATAGTAAAGTACTTATTCAGTCTATCAAAGCAGGCACTTGCTCCACCCCTTCGGCATACAGCCACAGCAGCAGCGGGTTTGTAGGAGAGTAACATACCTGCCGAATAGAATAATCGATCCAGCAACGCACACAGCGAGCCATTGGGTCCCGCATAATAGACTGGCGAACCCACCACCAAGCCATCTACCCCCTCGGTCAGAATAGCGTGTAACTTGTCATAGAGCACGTCCGAGAAGGCACATTGTCCTTTCTTTGTATGGCATGCACCACAAGCTATACAACCTCGAACAGGCTGATTACCAATGCCTATAGTAATAGTCTCAATCCCTTCTGCCTCTAAGGTTTTTGCCACCTCTGTCAGCGCAATACTGGTATTGCCATTCGCACGTGGACTGCCATTAATGAGTAGTACTTTCATAATTTTGCACATTTAACCCTGCAAAGGTACGATTTTTTTCGCATATACGCAAACATACCTTGCATAATTCAAAAAAAAAACGTACCTTTGCAGCGAATTTTAATTGGGCAACTATGGCAGACGATAAAAAGATTATTTTCTCTATGGTGGGCGTAAGCAAGACTTTCGCCCCACAAAAACGAGTACTCAACAACATCTACCTCAGCTTTTTCTACGGAGCAAAAATTGGTATCATTGGTCTCAATGGTGCTGGTAAGTCCACCCTGCTGAAGATTATCGCAGGCATCGAAAAGAACTACGAAGGCGAAGTGGTTTTCTCACCTGGCTACAGCGTGGGTTACCTAGAGCAAGATCCACAGCTGGACCCAGAAAAGACGGTGCGCGAATGTGTGCAAGAGGGTGTACAACCTATCATGGATATGCTCGCTGAATACGATGCTATCAACATGGCATTTGCAGAACCTGATGCAGACTTTGACAAGCTGCTAGCTCGCCAAGCCGAATTGCAAGATAAGCTCGACAGTGCCGATGCATGGAACATTGACACACGCCTTGACCGCGCTATGGATGCACTCCGCTGTCCTGCGGATGATGCGTTGGTAAAACATCTCTCTGGAGGTGAACGCCGCCGTGTTGCATTATGCCGTCTATTGTTACAACAACCTGACATTCTGCTCCTTGATGAGCCTACTAACCACCTCGACGCCGAGTCTATCGACTGGCTGGAGCAACACTTGCACCAATACGCTGGTACTGTTATCTGTATCACCCACGACCGTTACTTCCTGGATAATGTAGCAGGTTGGATTCTAGAGTTGGACCGTGGCGAAGGTATTCCATGGAAGGGCAACTACTCTTCATGGTTGGAACAAAAGACGGCTCGTATGGCAATGGAAGAGAAGCAAGCCAGCAAGCGTCGCAAGACCCTCGAACGCGAGCTTGAATGGGTGCGTATGGCACCTAAAGCCCGCCAAGCGAAAGGTAAAGCGCGTTTGGCAGCTTACGACCGCATGTTGAACGAGGAGCAGAAAGAGCGCGAGGAGAAGCTAGAGATCTTTATCCCGAACGGTCCACGTTTGGGTAACAAGGTTATCAATGCTGAGGGAGTAAGCAAGGCGTTTGGCGAAAAACTGCTCTTCGAGAATCTGGAATTCATGCTACCCCCTAACGGTATCGTGGGTATTATTGGTCCTAATGGTGCTGGTAAGACAACCCTCTTCCGCATGATTATGGGCATGGAGCAAGCCGATAAAGGTACTTTTGCGGTAGGCGAAACCGTGCGCGTAGGGTATGTGGACCAAGTACACTCCAATATTGATCCCAGCAAGAGCGTTTTTGAAACAATCTCCGAAGGTACTGAATATATCCGTGTAGGCGGTCGCGAAATCAACGCGCGCGCATACCTCAGTCGATTCAACTTCACAGGTGCCGACCAAGAGAAGAAGTGCGGCGTCCTATCAGGTGGTGAGCGCAACCGTCTCCACTTGGCATTGACATTGAAATCCGAAGCCAACGTATTGTTACTCGATGAGCCAACCAACGATATCGACGTGAATACCCTCCGTGCATTGGAAGAAGGTCTGGAGAACTTTGCTGGTTGTGCAGTAGTCATTTCTCACGACCGTTGGTTCCTTGACCGTATCTGTACGCATATCCTTGCTTTTGAGGGAGATAGCAAGGTATTCTGGTTTGAAGGTAGTTATTCGGAGTATGAGGCGAACAAGAAAATGCGCCTTGGTGAAGATGCCACCGAACCCAAACGAATCCGCTATCGCAGTCTGGATTAAGGATTAGGAGTATGTTGGCACTATCACCGTTCATCGTATTTATGATTGTGTATCTTGTGGGGTCGCTCATCGCGGGCGACTTCTACAAGTTACCCTTGACAGTAGCGTTTCTTATCGCCTCGGCGTATGCTATCTGTATTACCCCAAAAGTACCTTTGAAGGAGCGCATTAACATCTTCTCACGTGGATCAGGCAACGAGAATATCATGCTAATGGTGTGGATTTTCGTCTTAGCGGGTGCCTTCGCTCAAATCGCGGACCAGATGGGGGCTATTGATGCCACAGTGAATCTCACCTTGCGTTTTCTGCCCGCTGGTATGTTGTTGCCAGGCCTGTTTGTAGCGGCATGCTTCATCTCGCTATCCATTGGCACATCAGTGGGTACAGTAGTCGCGCTCACACCAGTAGCGGTAGGTATAGCCGAGCAGACAGGTTCTTCCCTACCCTTGATAGTGGCTATTGTGGTGGGCGGTGCATTTTTTGGAGATAATCTCTCGTTCATCTCCGACACAACTATTGTCGCTACACAAACACAGGGTTGCAAAATGAACGATAAATTCAAAGCCAATATTTGGCTGGCATTGCCTGCGGCAACTATTGTGTTAGTAGCATATATTTTCATCGGGCAAAACATACAAATCCCTAATTATGTGCCCCTTATGGAATGGTACAAAGTCATTCCATATTTGGCAGTATTGATCCTCGCTATCATGGGTATGAATGTGCTAGTGGTATTGCTTATAGGTATCCTATTGGCAGGCGGAATAGGTGTGATGGGGGGCAGTTTTGATGTGATGGGGGGCATGAGTGCCATGGGAACAGGTATCATGGGCATGAGCGAACTAATCATTGTCACCTTGCTGGCAGGCGGTATGTTGGCACTCATTCGCTACAATGGTGGCATTGATTATCTGATTCGCGTGCTGACATTGCATATTCGAGGCAAACGCGGTGCCAAGTTGACGATTGCGTTATTGGTTATTCTGGCAGACCTGTGTACAGCCAACAATACGATTGCACTGGTGACAGTAGGTCCAATGGCACGCGAGATTGCAGATAAATACGGCATTGACAAACGCCTAAGTGCCTCATTGTTGGATACTTTCAGTTGCTTTGCACAAGGAATGATTCCTTACGGAGCGCAACTGCTAATGGCTGCAGGTTTGGCTGCTATCACGCCGTTCGAGATTATGGCATATCTCTACTACCCGATGGCTTTAGGCGCAATAGCATTGATGGGTATTTTCTTCAACTATCCCCGCAAATATAGCTAAAAATCTTTCTTCAGGTGATCTGGATCTTCGCATACCACTCGGTTACCACTCTGAACAAGACAATAGCCCCTCTTCCATAAAAAATACATCCCGCCTATCCATTGCGATGGCGGGATGATTTCTTTTCATTTCTTCTATTCTTACTTTTCTATCTGCAAAGCAAGGCGCAAACCAAGATTACAAGCACGATCTGTAGGTGTGTTGTAATATCGAAATGAAACACGACAATACTTCGCATCGTTTCCCCAACTTCCCCCACGGAATACGCGACCTAAATTAGAAGAAGGTCCTTCGGGATTGACTTGTGCATGATTACTATAGGCATCAAACCAATCACTGCACCATTCGTACACATTGCCACTCATATCATATAATCCCAATTCATTTGGAACATTCTTTTTGATAGGATGAGTCTTATTTTCACTATTATCTCTATACCACGCCAAATCGCTCAACACATTACCACCAGCATATTTGTATTTATTACTCTTCTGACCGCCACGAGCAGCATACTCCCATTCTGCCTCCGTTGGCAAACGGAAACGCCTACCTGTCAATCGGTTAAGTTTTTTAATAAAAGTCTGACAATCATGCCAACTAACTTGCTCTACAGGATTTTGAACACCTTTAAAGTTACTTGGATTATTTCCCATTACCGCATACCACAACTCTTGTGTAACTTCTGTTTCACCTATATAGTAATCCGAAAGAGTCACCGAATGAACTGGTTTTTCATCATGATAAGCATCCATAGCCTGCTCTGGAGTTGCTCCCATCATGAATGTTCCACCCTCTATCTTTATCATATTAAACGATACACCATTAACCGTTACTATTATAGGAGCTTTTTCAATAGACTTATTGAGCATTAATTCCAAAATACTCTCTTGACTCTCAATAATCTGCACCGTTTTTTCTTGTTGGTCGTAACCATCCTTCTCCACCCGAATCCTATGGCTTCCTATCAACAATTCATTCACTATTACTGGACTGGTACCCACTTTTTTACCATCTACATACACCGCTGCATCCGCAGGTGAAGTGGTCAATACCATAGAACCATAAATAGGAATAGGATTATTCAATGCAATAGTCTGCCCTGCACTTTGCGGTACCACACGTATAGTCGTATATGCGGACTCATGCCCAGCTTGGCGTGTCTCTATGCTATATTCACCCAACTCCAGCGTACCCTTCCAACGGCCTGTACCTAATTTCTGACCATCAATATACATATCTGATTGTCCAGAAGTAGTCAGCGTTAATTCCACATAATTCGCCTCTAAATTTGGAGCTAAGGAGTTTGTCTCTCCTTCTTCTATTTGGATTATCTCCGTATAATCCTTGTACTTATCCTTCTGAATAAGAATCGAATACGAACCTGCATCCAAATCTTTTCCATTCACAGGCACTGTGCCCAACGACTGGCGTGCACCGGTCTGCATATGCGTTGCATACACATATGCACCTTGCGACACTTTGCTTGATATATACAAATAACCGAACTTCGGACGCAGCTCTATCGTTTTCTCCGTTTGCGTATCAGAAACAACAAATTCTCCATACTCAGTATGGTATCTATTGGCAGAAATCGTATAGCGATACGACCCGTAGTTGAGCGGTTTGCTCGCTACACCATCGCTGACATGCCACATATCTTTACGACCATCAACATCCACTTCCACTATTGCATCTGCAGGCGTAACACGAAACTTAAAGAACTGGCGCTTAGGGGCTTGCGTAGTGGCTGCTATCAGTCTTGGCACATTAATGACCAATTCGTATGTACATTTTGATTTCAACGACGGGATAGCACCTTGCGATACATCACCGAAAACCACATTCAGTTTCTCAAAACCTGTACAATGAACCTCCAACGATTTGGCACCAGCTGCCATATACACCCAATACTCACTCGCTTTCTTCTCTACATCGCCCAACAGATAGGCACCCGTAAAGTCTATCTTCACATCAGTCAATACCTGCACTAATACCAAAGCCGAATACTCGTTATTTGCATCATATCTCGGTTGGGTACGTGCATATTGCTTAATTGTGGACACATCATTAAGACGCTTAACGCTAAGCCCTTCGTTTTGTGATACCAACGTCACTGGCATCAACAAAAACAGAAAGAAAAACGACAAGTATTTCAGTGTTATTTTCATCATCAACGTTTTTTGTGGGCAACAAAAGCTCTTTATCCTAATCTTAACGCAAACGGTCAGCCGCACGCACCAGAGCTTCATCCTTCAAGATGCGGCGGGTTGCCATCATTATTAAAACGATATTCACCAATGGAATGGCAGCCCACATAGTAAGATACCAATCGGCATCCGTCAAAGTTTGTTCTCCTACTGGCTCATAACCTTTAACCACAAATGCCACATACAATGCTACCAAGGCATAATAACCTATACACAATATCACATTTACTATGTTCAAACGCGCTTGCAACAAACGATGCTTAAACAAAAAGATATTCACCAATGCCAACAGCGGAATAGACAATGTCATCACCACCAATGGCCATTTGTCGAAAGCCTGCAAACTGACATAGTCAGTCGCTTCGGGTGTTAGAAACTGAATAGGAGAAAAGAAGCACAACAAGGTGCCAAATACAACTACCAATAAAAGGTATAAAGTTTGAACTCTTTGAATCATACTAATTTACATAAATCATTAACCAACTGATATTTCTCGCCTGTAGCAGGGCATGTAGCAAAGCCAGTCTCATCAAACTTCAACTTCTCACCATGGCGACTCACCCACCCTACTCTACGAGCAGGATTACCGACCATCAGTGCAAAAGCAGGCACATCCTTTGTCACCACCGAACCAGCACCTATCAAGCAATACTCGCCCAATGAGTTGCCACAGACAATAGTAGCATTAGCACCTACCGAAGCACCGCGGCCAATCAAGGTGTCCTTATATTCATCCTTGCGCGAGACAGCCGAACGAGGGTTAATCACGTTGGTAAACACCATACTGGGACCCAAGAACACATCATCGCCGCAACGAACGCCCGTGTAGATTGACACATTGTTCTGCACCTTGCAGTTGCGTCCTAAGAGCACACCAGGCGACACGACTACATTCTGTCCGATATTGCAATCCTCACCTATTTGGCAACCCGACATAATGTGCGAGAAATGCCAAATCTTGGTGCCCGCACCGATTATACAATTGTCATCCACATAAGATGACTCATGAACAAAAACTCCATCCATAATTAAAAGAACGCTTTGAACACATCATTACCATTGGCGAATATGAGCAGGGCGAGGAGAAGCCAGAAGCCTATCGTATTCGCCACCTCCAGGAACTTATCGCTGGGTTTCTTACCTGTGATAATCTCCCACAAAAGGAACAATATATATCCTCCGTCCAACGCTGGAATAGGCAGGAAGTTCATAAACGCCAATACCAAACTCAAGAACGCAGTCATGTGCCAGAACGAATGCCAATCCCACACCGACTCAAACATATTGCTGATAGCGCCAAAGCCACCCACCGACTGCGCACCCTCCTTGGTAAACACCAAGCGAAACTGCTTGACATACATCACCAGCATATCCCAACCGTACTTGATACCAGCAGGTATCGCCTCAAAGAAGGTATAATCAGTATGCTCAGGGGTATAAAACGCTGCTAACCCTTTGACATGTACACCCATCATAGCTTGGTCGCCAATAAACAAACGCGTATGCATCAGCTCGCCTGCTCGGTAGAAGTCCAATGTGACACTGTCGCATGGATACTTCAGCAGTTCATTATCAATCTGTGCACAGCACAAACCCATCTGACCATTCACACCAACAATGCTATCCCCTTTCTGTATGCCGCCGAACGATACAGCACCGCCTGGCACAACAGAGTCCACCACCATCGGCATGAAGTACGATACCAACATGTAGTTACGCTTCATGTAACTCCTATCCGCACGCGCTTTCTCTCGTTCCACGCGGTCAAAATCGTTTTGCAACGCTAGATAGCGTTTACCCAAATCCTCCGACATAGTCAATGCCACCGTGTCTGCACCACGCTGTACGACCACCTCACGCTGACCCTCCAAGATAATCCACTGCACCACGTCGGACAGTTCCTTGGGCTCTTCGCCATTGATAGTCAATATCTTATCTTGTTGCTGAAAGCCCTCTCCGACCATAATATCGCTGTAGTACAAGCCCGTATGGATTTGGCTGAGAGGCAATTGGTCTTGTCCCCAAGTGAAGAGTACCATACCAAAGATGAGCAATGCGCCCACGAAGTTCACCAATATACCGCCAATGATGATACAAAGACGTTGCCACACATTCTTGCTACGAAACTCCCAGGGTTGTGGTTCGGTAGGCAGATCGGTCGCGGACTTCGTCTCGTCCACCATGCCCGCAATAGCGCAATAGCCTCCAAAAGGCACCCAACCCAGTCCCCATTCTGTATTATCGGGATAATGACGCCAGTCGTCCTCAGGCAATGCTGCCATTTCTTCTTCGGTCATCGGACGATAGAGCGTATTGCCCTTCTCATCTTTCTTCTCGTTGCCCATGGCATCCAGTATAGGCACCGCCGCTGGCTCCACATTGGGTGCGAAGAACTTCACCTGCCACTTGCCGTTGATCTTCTTGGCGCGGACGAGGGAGAACTTAGGATTGAAAAACATATAGAATTTCTCCACGCGTACCTTAAATATACGTGCGAAGCAAAAATGCCCCAACTCGTGAATCACCACGAGGATACTAAGGGCAAGTATGAGTTGTAACCACTGCATATTCTGTTAAGTTGAAAAAGTTTTAATGGTTTTAATAGTTTCAGTATTTCAAAATTTCTTTTGCTATTCTGCGGGCTTCCGCATCAGTCAACACATAGTCTTCGTATGTTGGATCAAGTATAAAGGCAGTCTTTACCATCGTCTCGGCTATTACCTCCGACATTTGCAAGAATCCGCATTTGCCTTCGCGGAAGGCCAAATTCACCACCTCGTTGGCTGCATTCAATATACATGGCATATTGCCCCCCTTCTCAATCGCCTCGTATGCCAATCTTAGGTTAGGGAATCGCTGCATATCGGGTTCTTCAAAGGTCAGTTGCTTGGTCGCAAACAAATCCAATCGCGCTACATCACTCTGCCAACGTTCGGGATAAGTCAGCGCATATTGTATCGGCATACGCATGTCGGGCGTACCGAGTTGCGCTTTCACACTACCATCCACAAACTGCACCGCTGAGTGCACCACCGACTGCGGATGCACCAGCACTTGTATCTTATCCACGGGTATATCAAACAACCAACGCGCTTCAATCACCTCAAAACCTTTGTTCATCATGCTGGCGGAGTCAATAGTGATCTTCGCGCCCATCTCCCAATTAGGGTGTTGCAACGCCTGAGCAGCTGTCACATGCTGCATCTGCTCATAAGTGAAGGTGCGGAAAGGTCCACCACTGGCAGTAAGCAACAATTTCTCAATGCTATCACGCGACTCACCTACCAGACTTTGGAAGATAGCAGAATGCTCACTATCCACTGGCAGAATGGGCACTTTATAGTGCTGCGCCAATCGACAAATGATTTCTCCCGCTACAACCAACGTCTCTTTGTTGGCCAAAGCGATGTTTTTCTTTGCTCGTATAGCCTCCATCGTTGGGCGCAAACCTGCATATCCAACCATAGCGGCTACCACCACATCTATATCGGGCATGGTTACCATCTGAGCAATAGCATCCATGCCTGCCATCACCTTAATGGGCAAATCACTGAGCGCATCACGCAAACGCGCATAACAACTCTCATCTGCA
The DNA here is from genome assembly GCA_045589755.1 of Paludibacteraceae bacterium. Lineage (GTDB taxonomy): Bacteria > Bacteroidota > Bacteroidia > Bacteroidales > Paludibacteraceae > Colicola. The sequence continues at coordinate 23,549 of JAZNPR010000013.1, read as the reverse complement.
ATACATACCACCGCAGGATTAAACTCCAATGCCTGCTGAATCAGCAAATCCACACTGCGATGAGCCGACAACGCATATACCGAAAATTCGTTGGGATGTTGTCGCACTACATCCAATGTTTGTGTACCAATACTGCCTGTACTGCCTAATATTGCTATTTGTTTCATATCAATTTCATTTGCCATCTCCCTCTATCCATTCCTCCCCTTGAAGGGGAGGTTAGGTGGGGTCAAAAGGCAATTACCTCTTCTGGATTGATAGGTTTACCGTCCTGCCACAGTTCGAACCATAATGGTTGTTCTCCTACAATCGCTATACTCTCACCCACTCGCACGGCATCACCGACACGCTTCAGTACTCTATGTATATTGCGATATACTGATAAATAATTGCTATGCTGCACCATCATCGTATAGGTATTGCCTATCTCATAATTCACATGCACTACCGTACCTGCCAAAACCGATGTGACATTCTCGTTTTCAGGCGTTTGTATCAAAACGCCATATTGGTTTTCACGTTCCGAAAAGCGCTGTAGTATCACGCCATGTGCAGGCAAGAAGAAGGACAATACTGGCGTAGTGTTGGTCACATAGAATAGTTGCAGATTGTCCTTCTCTTTGGCTTCGTACTGCGCTATAAATTCTGCTGTTGCCTCATTTTTAGCTTCCAATAGTTGTTCGCGCGTGATGATATACATGGAGTCTAAGCTCTGAACCGTATCAGTATGAACTTCGCCCGCCACTACTTGTTTGATAATATTCAAATATTGACGTTGCAACTCTAGCGACGTGCCTATTGAATCCACACGCGCTGTCTCTGCAATCAGCTGTTGACGTATGTCTTCTGAATACCCAGGCAAATAATTTTTGACTGGAGTATAGAGTATTACCAACGAAAAAAGTACTAATGTCAGTACAAACAACATTGCTGTCAGCACTATTGCTCCCCATCCACTAAGACGGATATGCAAGTGATCCGTCAGTGTATCTTCATCCAATACACTGATACGGTAGCGCTCGCGCATCCGTTTCCATAGCGATACTTTCTTCTTTTCTTCCGTCATACTATTCAGTCTAGCGTATTGACTACGTTATTGGATAATAGAGCAACCCTCACAAGGCTTCAATTGCTTGAAGAAGTCATTGCCCTTGTCATCCACCAAAATAAATGCAGGGAAGTTCTCCACCTCAATTTTCCATATTGCTTCCATACCCAATTCTGGATACTCTACGCACTCAATGGACTTAATGTTCTCCTGTGCCAAGATAGCCGCAGGACCGCCGATAGAGCCTAAGTAGAAGCCACCATGCTTTTGGCAAGCGTTGGTCACGTCAATTGAGCGGTTGCCCTTTGCCAACATGATCAAGCTTCCGCCATTGTCTTGGAACTCATCCACATATGGGTCCATACGACCTGCTGTGGTTGGACCCATAGAGCCGCAAGGCATACCCGCAGGAGTCTTTGCTGGTCCAGCATAGTAAATCGGGTGATTCTTCAAGTACTCAGGCATACCCTCGCCTGCATCCAGACGGGCTTTAATCTTAGCGTGCGCAATATCACGACCCACAATAATTGTACCATTCAAGCTCAAGCGTGTACCTATTGGATATTGGGTCAAGATTTTGCACACATCTGCCATTGGTTGGTTGAGGTCAATACGTACAGCATCGCCTTCGCCTGCATTGCGCAATTCCTCTGGAATCAGACTTGCAGGGTTATTATCCATCTTCTCAATCCATATACCATCCTTGTTGATCTTACACTTGATATTACGGTCAGCCGAGCAGCTTACGCCCAAACCGATTGGGCAACTAGCACCGTGGCGAGGCAAACGAATCACACGAATATCGTGTGCCATATACTTACCGCCAAACTGTGCACCCAAGCCAATCTTGTATGCCTCCTTCAGGAGTTGCTCCTCCAATTCAATATCGCGGAACGCACGACCAGTCTCGTCGCCTGTTGTTGGCAAGGTATCATAATAGTGGGTAGAAGCCAATTTCACGGTCAGCAGGTTCTTCTCCGCACTCGTACCGCCAATCACAAAAGCAATATGGTACGGTGGACAAGCCGCTGTACCAAGGCTCTTCATTTTCTCCACGAGGAATGGAATGAGTGTGCCAGGATTTTGAATACGCGCCTTAGTCTCTTGATAGAGGTAAGTTTTGTTAGCAGAACCACCACCTTTGGTCACACAAAGGAAGTGATACTCCATGCCCTCAGTAGCCTCCAAGTCAATTTGTGCTGGCAAATTGCACTTGGTATTCACCTCATCGTACATATTCAGCGGAGCGTTTTGCGAATAGCGGAGATTGCGCTCAGTATAAGTCAAATATACACCTTTGCTCAATGCTTCCTCATCGCAATAGCCAGTCCATACTTGTTGACCTTTCTCGCCGTGAATAATAGCTGTACCCGTATCTTGGCACAATGGCAACTGACCTTTGCAAGATACTTCGGCATTGCGCAAGAAGGTCAATGCCACATACTTATCGTTAGCACTTGCCTCTGGGTCACGCAAAATCTTTGCCACTTGCTCGTTGTGACTACGGCGAAGCATAAAACTCACATCAGAGAAAGCTGCATTCGCCATTTTTGTCAATCCCTCTGCCTCAATCTTGAGGATGGGTTTACCTTCGAACTCGCTAACCGACACGTGGTCTTTCGTCAGCAGATAATACTCTGTTTCATCCTTTCCTAGTTGAAACATGGGTGCATACTTGAATTCCATAATTATTATTGATTTTTATTTATTCCTTTTTTATATTAGGGGCAAAATACCCACATTTACATATTTCCGTGCAAAGTTACTACTTTTTTTTGACATACACAAGAAAAAACACAGAAAGTTCTATTTTATTACATTTTTATAGATTTTTCATTTTTTCTTGCAAGTATGCAAAAAAAGTAGTACCTTTGCACAAATAATTTGGTGTACTATGGAAATACTTCTTGGAATAATAGTCGGTATCATACTTGGCGCTGGCGGTGCAATAGTTGCTGCTGTTGCCATCATTCGTCGCGAAAAATCACAACGCATGCAGCTCGCAGAAGAACTGCTTTCTCTTCGCCAAGAGAAAGACCAACTCACACGCAGCGAAGCCACTATCGCTGCTCGCCTTGCCAACGCAGAACAAACACTCCAAGCTACCAAAGAACTACACGAGCAAGACGCAGCAACACAACGACAAGTGTTTCAGACCGAACTGCAGCTCGCACGCGAGGGTATGCGCGCGCAATTTGAGAAGGAAATGCAAGCGCGCACCGAGCAACTCAAGAAAGCCAATACCGAAAACATGCAGCAAGTGGTTGACCCGCTCAAACGCGAACTGGATCTGCTGCGCGAACTCGTTGCCAAAAGCAAGGAGAGTAGCGACAAGAACACCGCTTCGCTGGCACAAAGCATTCGCACCATCATCGAGCACGACCAAGCACGAGACAAGACCACCCAAACGCTTGCCAATGCCCTCAAGAATCGCGGCAAAGTGCAAGGCGACTGGGGCGAACAAGTACTGACCAATATCCTGCACGACAGCGGACTGCGCGAGGGCGAAGAGTACTTCGTACAAGACAATGTCAAGGACGAAGAGGGCAAGAACCTGCGTCCCGACGTCATCGTCAAGGGCGCAGATGGTACACGCATCATCATCGACAGCAAGGTGTCGCTCACTGCCTATTCGGATTATGTCGGAGCCGAGGACGACGAACAACGCAAAACTGCCATCAAAGCCAATCACGAGTCTATCTGGAAGCATGTGGAGGAACTCGCAAAGAAAAACTACGCCAAACTGGTGGACAATGCCGTGCCTATCGTGCTCATGTTTGTGCCCAACGAGGGTAGTTACATCCTCGCCATGAACCACGACGCCAGTCTGGGGTCAAAAGCCTACCAGAAAGGCGTACTCATCATCAATCCCACCAACCTCATGGTCGTGCTGCGTCTCATCTTCCTCACATGGCAGAACACCCGACAAGAGAAAAACTACGAGGCCATACGCAAAGCCGCCGCGGGTATCTATGAGAAATACACCAGTTTTGCAGAGAGTTATGTCGCATTAGGTCGCCAAATTGATACAGCACGCAACACCTACGAGAAAGGCGTCGGACAACTGCGCGAAGGGCGTGGCAACCTATCCAGCCGACTGGAATCGCTCTTGCAGTACGGAGTGACGACCACCAAACACTTACCCACAGAAATGACACCGATACTCGGTAATGAAGAAGAACATGATGAACCTCGTCTCTAAACTCCCAACACTCAACACTCAACTGATTGTCTTTGACCTTGACGGCACGCTCTACAACAAAAGTGGTCTATCCTTGCGCATGGTGCTTCATGCGCCGCTGGACATACGCAAGATGCAAGCCGAACGCGCAACGCGCGCCAGCATGAAAGGCATGTGGCTGGGCGATGAAAAGCATTTCTATGAGACATTTTTCCAGCGTATGGCAGCGCGCATGCACTGCTCCGCCACGGCTGCCGAGCAGTGGTACAACCAACGCTATATGCCATTGATGGTGAAGATGATAGGCAAATACCAACCATTGAGCGAATGGGTATTGCCCTTCCTACACGACTGCCAGCAGAAGGGCATCCTACTGGTGCTTCTCTCCGACTATGGCTTTGCCAAAGAGAAATTGCAGGCACTCGGACTCTCCCCCGCCCTATTCGATTGGGTCATCTCCGCTCCCGAACTGGGCGGACTCAAACCTGCCCCCGAACTCATGCATATCATATCAGAGCGTATGGGCGTTGCACCCCAAGACTGCCTCGTCATTGGCGACCGAGATGACACCGATGGCGAGATGGCAAGGCGCACCGACGCACAATTCCGAAAAGTGTAAAGCCAACTGACATTTTGGCAGGCAAACCCTGCCAACACCTGTTTGGCACAAAGTTTGTACCCCACCCTTAAAACTTTTAAAACTTTTTTAACATCTATATAACTATGAGTAAAATCCAACCATTAGCAGACCGCGTATTGGTAAAACCAATGGCGGCAGAAGAAAAGACTATCGGTGGCATCATCATCCCTGATAGTGCAAAAGAGAAACCGCTGCGTGGCGAAGTAATCGCGACGGGCGAAGGAACCAAAGACGAGACAATGCTCCTCTCTGAGGGCGACACCGTACTCTATGGCAAGTATGCGGGTACCGAACTCGAATACGATGGCGAGAAATACCTCATCATGCGCCAAAGCGATGTCCTCGCAATTTTGAAATAAATTAATCAACTATTATCCCCTCATAGGCATGGAGGGCTCTCCTCACTCAACTCTCGAAAAATAAACTAACGAGGACTTCGTGAGTCCGAGTTAAGAGGAGGGATGGCGGTCGCCCAACGACGTCAAATGGCGTCGGTCATGCGACAAGCCCATGCCCGACGATATGGCTAAGAATATTTCCTATAACATCGAGGCGCGTGATGCCCTCAAGCGTGGCGTTGACCAATTGGCAAACGCCGTCAAAGTAACCCTCGGTCCTAAAGGCCGTAATGTGATTATCGACAAGAAGTTTGGCGCTCCACACATCACCAAGGATGGCGTGTCTGTAGCCAAAGAGATTGAACTCGCAGATGCAGCGGAGAACCTTGGCGCACAACTCGTCAAGGAGGTTGCCAGCAAGACAGGCGACCAAGCTGGCGATGGTACCACTACCGCCACCGTTCTCACCCAAGCTATCGTCAGCGTGGGACTGAAGAACGTGACCGCAGGTGCCAATCCTATGGACCTCAAGCGCGGTATGGACAAAGCCGTGAGCGCTATTGTAGCCCATATCAAAGCACAAAGCGAGGAGGTAGGCAACGACTTCGATAAAATCGAGCAAGTGGCTACCGTATCTGCAAACAACGATGCTGAGATTGGCAAACTCATTGCTGATGCAATGCGCAAGGTGAGCAAGGATGGTGTGATCACCATCGGCGAAGCCAAAGGTATGGATACCACCATTGACGTGGTACAAGGTATGCAGTTCGACCGTGGATATATCAGCCCTTATTTTGTCACCAACACCGAGACCATGGAGGTGGAGATGGATCGTCCATACATCCTGCTCTACGACAAGAAGATCAGCAATCTCAAGGAACTTCTGCCTGTCTTGGAGCCAGCCGTACAAAGCGGTCGTCCACTATTGGTAATCGCAGAGGATGTAGATAGCGAGGCACTTACTACCTTGGTAGTCAATCGTTTGCGCGCACAACTCAAGATTTGCGCTGTGAAAGCTCCAGGCTTTGGTGATCGCCGCAAAGAGATGTTGGAAGATATTGCTATCCTCACAGGTGGTACGGTAATCAGCGAAGAGAAAGGTATCAAACTCGAGGCTGCTACCATCGACATGCTCGGTACAGCGGAGAGCATCACCGTGAACAAAGATAATACTACTATTGTCAATGGCGCAGGCGAGAAAGAGGCTATTGCGGCTCGCGTGGGACAAATCAAAGCGCAAATCGCTACCACCAAGTCCACCTACGACAAGGAGAAACTCCAAGAGCGTCTTGCCAAACTCGCTGGCGGTGTAGCCCAACTCAATGTAGGTGCCGCTTCCGAGGTGGAGATGAAGGAGAAGAAAGACCGTGTGGACGATGCGCTCAGTGCAACTCGTGCGGCTATCGAAGAAGGTATCGTAGCTGGTGGTGGCGTGGCATATATCCGCGCACAAGCGGCTCTTGAGGGCCTCAAGGGCGAGAACGAGGACGAGCAAACAGGTATCGAGATTATCCGCCGCGCAGTGGAAGAACCACTTCGCCAAATCGTTGCCAACGCTGGCAAAGAGGGTGCTGTAGTGGTAGACAAAGTGCGCAACGGCGAGGCTGACTTCGGCTATAATGCACGCAAGGACATCTATGAGAACCTCAAGACAGCAGGCGTAGTGGATCCAGCCAAGGTGACCCGCGTTGCATTGGAGAACGCTGCCAGCATCGCAGGTATGTTCCTCACCACCGAGTGTGTCATCACCGACATCAAGGAAGACACTCCTGCTCCTGCAATGCCAGCAGGCGGCATGGGCGGCATGATGTAATGCACTCAGGCCATTAGGCTAAAGGCAAGAAGAAAAATCGCACCATCGGGTGCGATTTTTTTTGTGTATTATTTATCGCTTCACCCGTTTATGATCTATCACAAATATGCCAGATATTCCGTTACCACATCGTTACCACCTAGATGATGACAGGTGGTAGTTTGTCGACAATTTAGTATTCTTTTTTTACTGTTTTACTTGTTCCTGAACTACTAAGAGTCAACCTTTTCAGGAAACGAATCAAAAAAGTACGTAAAACGCACTGTTTTATGGAAATACTCATTTAAAAGTGAACTTTTGCTCGTTTTTTTTGCTTTTGTGCATTTTTTGTTGTACCTTTGTCCCGATTTATGCAAATTGGGGAGTTAGAGCAACTTTTTGCCATGCATCCTGAGGTGAATGTATTGGCAAAAGAATTAAGTAAAAAGTGCGAAAAACATTTTTTACTTAGGAATCTCTTTGCCTCATCCCAAAGTGTATTACTCCATGCAGTGCACCTGCAATTAGTAGCAGACAAGCAATATCGTCCCATCCTCGTTGTATTAGACAACGCCGATGATGCACAATACATGTACGCCGATCTACGCACACTCAGTGGCGATCAGGGCGTGTACTTCTTCCCCTCATCCCATCGCCGCCGACAAAAAACCGACGAAGCCATGCTCGTGCAGAGAACCGAAGTACTCACTGCCCTCAACAACACTACACCACTCCATACCACACCTATCATCGTCACCTATCCTGAAGCATTAGCCGAATCCGTTCCACACCCTAACGCCCTACAGCAGCAAACCATTAGTCTGCACACCCAGCAAGAGATAGCACAATCCTTACTCATCAAACAGTTACTCGAACTGCACTTCCAACGCGTGGATTTTGTCTATGAGCCAGGGCAGTTCGCCGTGCGAGGAGGAATAGTGGACATCTACAGTTTCGCACACGATAACCCCTACCGCGTGGATTTCTTTGGCGACGAAGTAGACTCTATTCGCGAGTTTGACATCGAAACACAACTCTCACAGACACGCCTCTCGTCCATCGATATTGTAGGCACTAACACACAAGAGGAATCTACATATATCACGGAATACCTGCCCGACAAAACCCTGTGGGTAAGCAACGACTTCAACCTCGTACAATACAAGCTCAACAATACCCTACACCCTACACCCTACACCTTACACGCTACACCACTCCACACCACCATCGAATTGGGGCAGAAAAGCAGTTTCCCCACCTACGACACGCTGGATTTTGATACGCTACCCCAACCCACCTTCAATAAGAACTTCGATATTCTCACAGAGGACCTCAGCGCGCGCATACGCGACGGCTATAAGGTGTATATCCTCGCCGAACAGGTGAAGCAGACCGACCGCCTACGCGCCATCTTCGAGGATAAAGAATCGGGCATCACATTCATACCTATCAACCAGACATTGCACGCAGGCTTTGTGGACAACGCTGCCAAGATTTGCTGCTACACCGACCATCAGATATTCGAGCGCTACCACCGCGTCACACTCCGTTCGGAGAACGCCAGACGAGGCAAAGCCATCATCACACTCAAAGAAATCAACCAACTGCAAGTGGGTGATTATGTGGTACATGTGGACCACGGCATTGGTCAGTTTGCAGGACTGGTGACCACCAATTTCTATGGTCGTCCACAAGAGAGTATCAAACTCACCTATCGCGGTGGCGATACCATCTTTGTCAGCATTCACAACCTACACCGCATCTCCAAATACAAGGGGCGCGAAGGCAGCGAACCCACCATCTCACGCCTCGGTTCAGGCGCATGGGAGCGCATGAAAGAGCGCACCAAAGACAAAGTAAAAGACATCGCCCGCGACCTCATCCGTCTCTACGCCACCCGCAAGCAGCAACAGGGCTTTGCATACTCGCCCGACGGCTATATGCAGCACGAGTTAGAGGCATCCTTCTTCTACGAAGACACCCCCGACCAAGCCAAAGCCACCTTGGACATCAAGCACGATATGGAAAGCCCTATGCCTATGGACCGCCTTGTCTGCGGCGATGTGGGTTTTGGTAAGACCGAAGTGGCGATGCGCGCTGCCTTCAAGGCGGCCACCGACGGCAAGCAAGTGGCAGTGCTGGTGCCCACCACCGTGCTCGCTATGCAGCACTACAACACCTTCCGCGAACGCTTCCGCGATTTCCCTGTGCGGATCGAATACCCCAGCCGAAGCAAATCGCCTAAGCAAGTGAAAGAGCTGCTTGCCGACCTCAAAGACGGAAAAATAGACATACTAGTGGGTACACACAAGCTGGTGGGCAAACAGGTATTGTGGAAAGACCTCGGACTGCTTATCATTGATGAAGAGCAGAAGTTTGGCGTGGCCGTCAAAGAGAAACTCAAATCATTGCGCACCAACGTAGATGTACTGACACTCACCGCCACACCTATTCCGCGTACCTTGCAGTTCTCGCTGCTTGGCGCACGCGACCTGAGCATCATCAACACCCCACCGCCCAATCGCTATCCCGTTATGACAGAGTGCATTACGCTCGATGACGAAGATATCATCAAAGAAGCCATTCAGTTGGAAATGCAGCGCAACGGACAAGTATATGTGGTTTGCAACCGCATTGAGATGTTGCCCCGCATAGAGAATCGTATCCTACGCCTGTGTCCCGAAGCTCGCACCGTGATTGCACACGGACAGATGCCCGCGGGCGAGATGGAAGAGCGATTAGAGGCATTTATCAACTACGACTACGATATTCTCATCTCCACCACCATCATCGAATCGGGTGTGGATATTCCGAATGTGAATACGATCATCATCCATTCGGCACAGCACTATGGTTTATCGGATTTGCACCAACTGCGCGGACGCGTAGGACGCTCCAACCGCAAAGCGTATTGCTATTTGGTCACGCCTGACAAAGAACTGCTCACCAGCGATGCGCGCCGCCGATTGGACGCGCTGACCACGTTTGCAGAGCTGGGCTCAGGTTTCCAACTCGCTATGCAGGACTTAGATATCCGCGGAGCGGGAAATATGCTAGGGGCAGAACAAAGTGGCTTCATCTCCGACTTGGGCTATGATACCTATCAGCGCATACTCAACGAAGCCGTAGAAGAAATCCGTGAGGAGATGTTAGAATCCCCTGATAGCCAATATCCAATAGGCGGAACGCCGTCCTATAGCCCGCAAGGTGTCCAATATCCTAAGCAATGGTGCAACGATAGTCTGCTGGAGAGCGACTTACCCCTCTCCTTCCCACCGACATATATCGAAAATATCTCCGAACGCATCACATTGTATCGCGAATTAGACAATCTGGGCGGTGAAGATGCTCTTCTCGAATATCAGAAGCGATTGATTGACCGTTTTGGTCCGTTGCCAGAGGAGGCAGAGCAATTGTTGAACGTAGTACGTCTTCGTTGGCTGTGCTGCCGCATGGGTATAGAGAAGGTTATACTCAAGCAAGAACGCATGTCCTTGTACTTTACCAACAGCCATCCTAAATACTTCCAATCGGAGGTCTTTGGCAAGTTGGTGCAATATGCTTGTTCGCGTGCTGATCGTTGCCGCTTGGTAGAAGATAAGAATCGCGAAGGCAAACCCACTGGCAAACGCTATATGGTGGTGCAGCAGGTAAAGACCATTGGCGGAGCGCTGCATTTACTCAATAAGATTTTGGAGGGGATTCATTAGCGGAAAGTGAGGGATTCGTTAGCGATATTGTCGATATCGTGTATCATTCGAGCGAAGCGAGATAAGAGCCCCCGAGCGGGGAAGGAGAAGGCCCTGACTTCTCAAAAAACTAAAAGAGCCCCTCAATGGGACTCTTTTGTTTTTTTTGCGGAAAGTGAGGGATTCGAACCCCCGATACGCTTACGCGTATACCGCATTTCGAGTGCGGCTCTTTCGACCACTCAGACAACTTTCCTTTTTGCCATGCAAAGGTACTGCTTTTTTTTCAATTATGCAAATAACGGAGGTATTTTTATCTATTTTTAATGCATTCCACACAAATCCCCTGCCTTTACACTCTACACTTTACGCCCTACTCTACGGACATACTGGGCGCACAGATTGTCCATCGTCGCGGCTACCGTCGTACCGATTTACGCTACCCGACAAGAAGTACAAGTAGTACGCACCAACAGGACTTCCCTCCGTGCTAATAGAACTTGACCAATAGTAGCCATCGCCTACACTACCGAGCGAAGGACCGGTACGGTTGCCTGCTGCAGGCAGAAAAATACTCTTGCCGTTGATCCTACTAGTAACCTTGTAACCATTTATGTCATTCTCTGTGGTCCATGTCCAAGTACATTGTTCGCGTAATTCGGTCAATTCAGCATCAGTAGGCATACGCCACTTGCCACCCCAATTCGCACGAGCAGCATCATCACTGAGTTCCAGTTGTGTTTTGTTATCTACAAACCCTAAACTGCTGTTATAATTGTATTTGGTTAAGCTACTTGATGAACCATTGCAATACGTGTAGGTACTCCAACTATACTCTTCTTTTGGTGCTATCTCTCCCCAAGCGAAGTAATCACCATAATCCTCTGACTTGCTTGCACCCACATTCATCGTTGCCCATTTCACACTCAAACCTAAATCCACATACGCATGACCGTTCTCTGTATTTGCCATCTCCGTACGCGGACCGTAGACAGGGCGCACAGATCGACCATTAAAGCGCGAATCATCATTCATTATCACGCCACCTATTTGAAAATTGACATCATAAGCGTTCCAATTATCATCTAGATGCAATGAACTTGTCCAATAGAAACCATAGTAACTATTTACCCAACCGCCATCTTTACAACCAGCCAACGGCAAGAAAATAGAATTGCCATTTATTTCACTCGTTATTTGATAGCCACTCACGCCATTGCTACGCTCCACCCATTCCCAATCACAATATTCATACAGTTCATCTCTTTCTTCTTTGGTTGGCATACGCCATTGACCACCCCAATTAGCTGTAGCAGCATCATCTGAAGCTTCAAGAACTGTCTTATTATCTACATTGCCATAACTACCATTAGTACAATATTTGGTCAATCCAGACGAAGCACTACTATACCACTTATAGGTATTCTGATCATACATCTCTTTGGGCTCTGTTTCGCCCCAAGCAAAATAATCACCATAATCCTCTGGCTTATTAGCACCTATATTACGGTCTGCCCACTTAATACCACTTGGCAATCCCAAATCCACATATTCAGGTGTCGCACTTACCTCCTCCAATGTCATAAAACTCACCTCCTCGCCATACGCTGTGCCTACATCATTCTTTGCGTAAGCGCGTACATAGTATGTTGTATTGGGTTGCAAACCAGTCATAGTATAGGTAAACTCTCCTATCCCACTACCACATGGACGGATGGTGTTACTCAAATTGGTGATAACAGGATTTGGATTTGTGCTATACACCACACCACGCTCTGTCACACTGGCATTACCATCACTCATCACATTACCACCCGCTACAGCTGATTTCTCAGTGATCTGAGTAACGAAAGAAGTTGTCACTGTTGGAATCATTGTTTCTACTTTATATTCACCATACACTGGACGTACAGATACTCCATAGTAACGCATAGTGCCATCTTCCACACCCACACCAGGTTCGTAGCAGAACAATAAGGACGCGCCTACTGGACTATCTGTAGAGAGTGAACTTGACAAGTAATAACCAAAGCCACCTGCAAGGGTAAGCGACCAATCTTCGTGATAGCCTGCCAAAGGAAAGAAAATAGACTTATTGGTATAGCCCGACTTTTTAGAGGTCACTTTATAACCATTTATGCCATTTTCTGTTGTCCATGTCCAAGTACATTGTTCATATAGTTCGGTAAGTTCCGCCTTAGTAGGCATGCGCCAACCATTACCCCAGTTCGCGTAAGCGGCATCATCGCTGAGTTCCAATTGAGTTTTATTATCTACTGTTCCATAACTGCCATCGGTGCAGTACTTGGTTAAAGTTGTTTCGCTACCATTGCACCACTTATATGTACTCCAACTATACGCTCCTTTTGGTGCTATCTCTCCCCAAGCAAAATAATCGCCATATTCCTCTGGACTATTGGCTCCTATATTACATGTTGCCCATTTTACACTCAGCCCCAAGTCCACATACTCATGCGTAGATGTTTGTTTTGTAGTAAACGAATGTTTCTCATCCACAATCATAGAAGAGTACGCATTAGATGCTACATAACGAATATAATAAGTAGTATTTTCCTGCAAATTAACCAATTGCGCAACATACTTTTCACCACTCTGCTGCATCTTGACTGATTGATAGTCTGCAAAATTAGATGTTATAGCATATTGCAAATTTACCTCAATAGCAGTAGCCTCTGTTGTGATAATAGATGTTATCGTAGCAGACTGCTGCGATACGTCTATTTGCTCACTCGTTATCACACACTCCGTCTTCACGAACTCCTTATCCCCGTCACAAGCCACAAAACCTATCAACAGCCCCAAGCACAATACTATCGAATATATCTTTTTCATCTTCTACTTCCCCGATTAAAACATAAAACCAATACCCACTTCCAAATCCAAATACGAAAAGTTAATCGTACTCACACCCACATTCAATGTCACACCTGCTACACTACCGAACAACCCCACATTACCTGCAAAGCCTGCATGCGATGTAGGAGCATACTTAATCCATTCCCCATCGTTCGTTTCAGCTAACAACTCACGTTGACCATAACCTGCACCCAGATAAAAGCCCAGTGTATGAAACTTATTCTTCGTTACCTTCTCCAGCACGTTCATCATATAACCTGCGTGAATAGCCAGATGGCTACTGCTGCTATTACCTGAATAGAATGGTCTGACTCCATCCACCAAACCATCCGCATCGCACGAAGCCACTGCAGAATGACCAAACTGAAAATTCGAGCGAGCATTCACATACCAGCCACACCCATTATACATCTGTCCGAACATAGCACCATAGCTCAACTGTGGCGCCACACTATAGCCTATCTGCCCCATCAGCAAAGTTTTTTGCTTTGCATATTGAGAACGAGTTTGGTATTTACTCAATGGAGGATTCTTTTGGTCAACCGACTCCTCTTGCGGTTGCTTCTCTATGGGTTTCGTCACCTCTGGTTCGGTATTCAACACAGGGGTATTATGATTCGCGGTGGAGGAATGCATATATTTTTCAAATTCCTTCGCTATCATCTCTTGGATATTCCCTGGCAATACAGTTGGCACATTTATCACCAGCTCATACGTGCATTTTGCTTTCAGGGAAGGAATAGCATCTTGCGACACATCACCAAAGACCACATTCAGTTTTTCAAAACCAGTGCAGTGAATCTCCAACGATTTGGCACCTGCTGCCATATATACCCAATACTCACTCGCTTTCTTCTCTACATTGCCCAATAGATAAGCACCCGTAAAGTCTATCTTCACATCGGTCAATACCTGCACCAATACCAGAGCCGCATACTCGCCATTGGCATCCGTTCTTGGCTGAGTACGTGCATACTGCTTGATAGTGGATACATCCTCAAAGCGCTTAACGCTAAGCCCTTCATTTTGTGCTACCAACGTCATTGGCATCAACAAAAATAGCAAGAATAAAGACCAGTTCTTCAGTGTTTTCATCATAATGTTATTTTCACATATTCTGTATTGATGCTTTCTTAAATCAGCGAGAAAGCCACATCCATCATATGCGTGAAGCTGTTTTGACGCTCTTCAGCAGTAGTAGCTTCACCCGTAAGAATATTATCCGATACGGTGCAGATGACCAATGCCTTATTGCCACTACGAGCTGCATTCATATATAGTGCAGGAGCCTCCATCTCTACCGCCAAAACGCCCATATTCATCCATTTGTCGTTGTGTGCGTTCTCAGTATAGAACGTGTCCGATGAGAATACATTGCCCACCTTATACTTGTAGCCAAATTTCTCACATGCCTCAGCAGCGCGACGACAGAGATCAAAATCTGCAATTGGAGCATAGGTACCTGGCAACTCGTATTGCGCAGCATAGTTGCTATTGGTACATGCACCCATGGCTATCACCAGATCGCCCACGTGCAAGTCCTTGTGAATACTACCCGAACTGCCAACACGAATGATAGTCTTCACGTCGTAGAAATTGTACAGTTCGTATGTATAAATACCTATTGAGGGGATACCCATGCCATGCCCCATCACGCTCACACGTTTGCCATTATGTGTACCTGTGAAACCAAGCATACCACGAACATTATTAAACTGAACAGGATTTTCCAAATATTTATCTGCCATCACTTTTGCGCGCAAAGGGTCGCCCGCCATGATGACGGTCTCGGCGATTTCGCCATACTGTGCCCCAATGTGGGGAGTTGGTGTGTTGTTTGTTGCCATAATCATACTGTTTTTAAGGTCATTAAGGACGTTAAGGACATTGGGGTCGCTAAAGGTCAATAAAGACTAAAGGTTATTATGTTGTAAATATTCTATCGCTTGTTGCAGGTCTTCTGGCGTGTCAATACCAATGGATTTGGTGTTAGATACCGCCACCTTGATTTTCAGTCCATTCTCTAGCCAACGCAGTTGCTCTAGGCTCTCCGCTTTCTCCAATGGTGTCTGAGGCATTTGCGTGATACGCTGCAGTACATCCGCACGATAGGCATACAATCCTATATGACTGAAATACTGTCCCTTACTAAGCCATTCGCTCTGCTCCACCCCACGCAAATATGGAATCACACTGCGTGAGAAATACAGTGCTTCACCTGTTTGCAGCGAAAATACTACCTTCACGATATTAGGCGTCAGCAGTTCCTGCAAATCATCTTGCTCCGTATAAGGCTTTGCCAATGTGGCAATATCCGTAGGGAAACAATCCATTACGGCCTGAATCTGCTCGGGTTGTATAAACGGCTCATCACCTTGGATATTCACCACTACAATGTCCTGATCTTCATTATCCAATACCCATTCCCCATTATCCAATACCCTATTCCCATTTCCCGACGCCCGATATAGCTGATATGCCTCGCAAATACGATCCGTGCCACAACGATGCTCCGCAGAGGTCATGTACACCAATCCACCAAATGCCCTAACACAATCGTAAATGCGCTCATCATCTGTAGCCACAATCACTGTGTCTAGCACCTTCGATGCCTGCTCATACACACGCTGAATCATAGACATGCCACCAATATCAGCCAATGGCTTGCCAGGAAAACGACTGCTGGCGTAACGAGCGGGTATTATTCCAATATACTGCATAGTGTACTATTTTGGCGCAAAGGTACAACATTTTTTGGAATTGTGCAAATTTTGAAATAAAAAAATCACAATACATTTACCAAGGAGGTGCACACCTCAAAAACCAATACTTGTAATACAGTTGCAAAGGAAGATGGGTGTTCTTGCGGATACGTATCCACAAACGATCAATGAGATTCTCAAACCACATATACATTTTGCTTTTATAGTGGTAAGATAAGGTTGGTTGGTTCATAGTAGGTAGGTAATTAACTGCAACACAACATGTGCTACACCAACTGCTATACAAAAAACATACCAATAGGCTTATTTGTAAAATAAAAGTTGGTCGTCTGGAGTAAAATTGGATATATGAAGCATATCCTTATCAATAAAACTGCGCAAGTGCTTCACAACGGTAGGAATAGTAATCTTGCGTTCCTTGGCAATCTGCGGAATAGTCAGTTTTTGATAAAACAGTTGAAGAGACTTAAACGCAGAAGCATCACTCCGCACCTTTCGTTGCTGCGAATAGATAGTCAGTGTGGGTTCTTTCCAGCGGAAAGACTGACGAGCCTTGAAGAATCCGTCAGGAGAGAGCGACTTGGAAATACGCAACTGGATATACTCAAAACGCGACAATTCGGCATGAATGTCCAATACATGTTGCTTGATATACATTGCATCGTTTTTGTCGTTGGTGCGCAACGGACATGCCACCAACGATGCCAATAATTGCTGAATCTTAGGCGAGAAATAATTGGCTGCTGCCGTCAAGCGATCTGCTAATTTTGGCATTGCATTATCCGCCGTAGAAGCTGGATTATAAATTATTTGGCGTATCTGCTGTTGAAAACGCTCAGCTATGACTTGCAGTCCCTCCAGCCCACCTATACATGTAGTGAAAAATGCCGATATATCTCCTTGCACTGATCCCATGCTCTTCACCTGTCGTGAGAGAGCTGAAAGACGATTGATGATGGAGCGAAAATCGTAGAGCGAACAGAGCAGTATGGTCATATACTCCGTTTGCGCTGGGGCTAAGCGTTGTTCGGTACTGAGTATATCCAACTGATTTTGTGTGAAGTACAGCACTTCTCTGGCGTTGGTCAATGCACGCATAGGTATAGGTGTCAGCAGTACGATTCCCTCCAGCGAACGACATCGTGATAGTGCCACATACACTTGTCCAGCGGCAAAAGCATCTTCGGCATCTATGACCACATGGTCGAAGGTCAGTCCCTGCGCCTTGTGAATCGTGATAGCCCATGCCAATCGCAAAGGAAAATGCGTAAACGAACCTATCACCTCCACCTCTACTTGGTCTGAACCCGTGTCGGATATATAACGCAAGTTCTCCCATGTTTCCGTATGGACATCCACTTCCGTACCATCTTCACAGAGAACATGGATTTCGTTCTTCGAAAGCGCTGTCACACTGCCTAACTTGCCATTGTAGTATAACTTCTCTGGTTCCGAATCGTTCTTCACGAACATCACTTTTGCACCCACTTTCAGCGTCAGGGTCTTGTCTATCGGGTACATGGATTCTGGGAAAGTATCTTTCACCCGCGCTTGATAGGTGTATATATCGCCTTGCAGTGCCTCCAACTCGCGTTGGTTAATGGCATCTACTTTGCTGTTGTGGGTAGAGAGTGTGATATAGTGGTTGCCATTCTTATCCTCCTTAAAATAAGGATTATAACGGCTATTGAGTGTCATACGTGATTCTGGCGTGAGGGTATTATTACGCACTTGATTGAGTATCTCCACAAAATCCGTGTTTGTTTGTCGGAATACATGGTCTAACTCTATATATACGGGTTGCAGTTCACGAAAAACCTGTGCTTGGAAGAAATAAGGTCCTTCGTAATAGTCATTGAGCAATCGCCATTCATCTTCGCGTGCTACAGGAGATAGTTGAAATAGGTCACCGATGAAGAGCAGTTGCACCCCTCCGAAAGGCAAGTTAGGTCTATGTTTGAAGTGGCGCAGAACAGCATCGATAGCATCGAGCAAATCTGCACGCACCATACTCACTTCATCAATCACCAACATCTCTAGATTGCGTAGTACGCGTTGCTTATGTGCACGCATTTGCATTTCGGAGAATAGTTGCTTGCGTGCTTCGGGCGTAGGGATAAAGAGTTGCGGAGGCAACTGAAAGAGCGAGTGAATAGTCACACCTTCCGCATTGATTGCCGCCACGCCCGTAGGAGCAACCACCGCCATCTGCTTTGGACACTCCTGTTTAAGGCGACGCAGGAACGTGGTTTTCCCCGTTCCTGCCTTGCCTGTTAGAAAGATGCAGCGATTAGTATGCTGCACATATTCGTATGCTAATTCGTATGCGTTCATAATTAATTCAGTTGCAAAGGTACAACAAATAATGCACATTTGCAAGAAAGCGAGCATAATTTTTGCCATTTTGTTTTTAAGATTAAGGGTTAATGTTTCAAGATTCGGGTAGTTACCGAGTAGTTACCGAGTAGTTATGCACATCCTACACCATGTATATACTGACAAGGTAGGCAAAAATTAAGCGTTTTCTCGCACTTGTGCCCCTTTTTTCTCGCACTTTATTACTCCTGATATACAAAAGTTAACCTGTGGACAGCTGGACAGCTATTTTTCAATATATATACATATACCCGCGTACGGGTGAAGTTATAGAAACTGCTGTCCAGCCGTCCATCTGTCCAGCCATACATCACCACTGAAATTTTTAATAATTTTTGTTTTTATTATTTTTTTTCTATGAACACCCAACAACTAACCACTCAGGACCATTTTACTTCAGCGTAGGAATCGACTGCAAGGGTACAACAAATAATGCACATTTGCAAGAAAGCGAGCATAATTTTCAAAAAAAAGATAGATTTATCTATCTGCATACGATAGCCAACTACTGATGAAAATTGAGTATCATCCTTAAAGAAAAAGGGTGTGTCAGTTTTTTGACACACCCTCTTTTTATACCTTTTGCATTTGCTATAAATCCTTAACCAAGCGGACGGCACTTCTTTCTTGACGGTTCATTTGGTAGAAAAATAGAGTTCCAGGGTGATAGTACATACCGTATACGAAATCACTATTCCCAACACTCGATGAGCAATATTGTCCAAAGTCAGAACTATAAACTATATCTGGATACGCTGCATAGGGTTTGATATATGCTCCAGCAGCAGGCAGAAATAGTGCACCCGCCTGCTCCATCTCAGCCCATTGATTAGCGTTAATGGGTTGATGCTCTCCATAAGTATTTTCATCAACAGGCGGGGTTAATAATCCAGATTTAAAAGTTATACCATCTGGACACTCCCATTCATCAGGCAGCACAATCAAACCATTGATGCCATTGACACAAGCGATACCTATCAACTCATTCGCGTTAGTTCGTCCAGTGAGTAAGTATGTCCACTCGTTATTGGTTAATGTACGCCATGTGTCAGGAGCATCGCTACCGATTTGATTTTTGCCCCAATCTACGAAAGAACCTGAATAGTCATTACTATCTTCAGAACTGCTCACACCAAACTTAGCAGAACCAGTACTACCGCTCCAGCCAAACAAATCAATCCATCCATCATAGTTTAATATATCTCCATGGGTTTCACCAATATAATTCAACTGACTAAGTGCAAAACGCCATTTATCGTTTTTGGGATGGTATTGCAAGTTGCCTGGAGAGAAAGTCACCTTCTGCGTTGCACTCACAGAGAATACACTAATCTTTTGATACACTGGTTGAACAGGCATCACAATAGCTTTTCCAGCAGCAAAGGTAGAAGAACTCTTTTTTGTAAAATCTTTGATAGGCTCGCCAGAAGCATCGTACACCGTTACCTTGAAACCCTGTGCCCACTCACCTGCGGGAACGACGATATAAAACAACACGGATTCATCAGTCAACTCTATTTCAGGACAAAGCAATGCATAAGTATTACTATTCGCGCGGTTGGTAAATTCAATTTTGCTTACTTTGGCACCATCGCCCATCAACTGCAAACCTACTAAAGCATTGTCTGCCGACATCACGAAACCATCTTCCAGATTTCCTGGAGTCTTGGTACTCATCTTCATCAAGCCATTGCCGAAACCGTTCTCCACATATGTTTGCTCCTTCAGCACTTCCTCGTTATAGTTAGCAGGATATAGCACATTATAACTACTACCATCTCCATACAACTCCCCTTTGAATACACCCTTTGCCGTACCAGCACCACTGGACAGAACAAAGACGGAAGACTGATCGTCATCCTCCGTGATAAGAATCTTATCACCTGCATCCCAAGTCAAATGTATCACACTTTCCATATTTTCCACATCATCATCCTTGCCCGACACTCGCTTAGGAACATTAGCAGCACCATCATCCGACGCAATGGTTGCACACAATGTCACCGTCTGACCCTCTGGCTCTTGATTTTCTGGAATAGGAGCAACCAACTCTTCTGTTTGCGATGTGCAAGCAGCAATAAACAATGCACTTGCTATAATAAAGAATATCTTTTTCATACCTTAATAATTTAACATTTTACTACCAGGTGCCTTCTTCTTTAGGAATATAGCCTACTTCTCCTCCGATAGAAGCACATAGGATAGATGACTCAACGACACAGACATCCGTTTTGGGTGTAGAGTAAATCTTTTTTTTCATGTTTTTTTAATTTTTAAGTTAATAATTTTTTATGTACCTTTTCAAACATTCTCTACAAAAGGATTTAGTTACGGTAGGCATACAAAAATAAAAGCGTGAAACCTGCTCTTGCCAGTTCCACGACTTGAGGCTCTCGCATTGCCTTGATATCGAAACCGACAACGCGAAGCCCACGCCGAATATAAACATTCTCTCGTGCTACTATAGTTAAGGTACGCGTGCGCGCATACACATATGCGCAAATGACGTACCAAAATAGGCACAAGAGGGATAATCTATATCCCGTAGGGCATTCATCGTTGCAATGCTCCTGATATCAGTCTTTGAAACTTGCGAGATTTCAAGTCATCAGAACACGCGCCAATAAACGCCTATTTAAATATGTCTCGAAAGCCACGATTGGGGTCTTTGGTCAAATCAGTTACCGATTTGGTCGTTTTTTGGCTTTTCGAGAAAGGGATATTTCCCTCCCTCTAAACCCCGGCGTTGGACTTTCGACTGCAAAGTTAATACATTTTTTCGAACAGACCAAAGAAATGCCAAAAAAAATTATTTTTTACAGGACAAAGGGGCATTTTTTCGGTAATTGCACAAAAAAAATCGCCCTTCGTGTTCGAAAACACAAAAGGCGACTTAGACAGAATCTTAAGAAAACGCTCTTTTTCAGTTTTGATTGTCTCAGGGAGTTCTCTCGGAGTTCTCAGGGTCGTCGCTCGGTGAAATCTTGCCCCCTATGGTGAAACGCACTTTTTTGCTAAGCAGTTGTCTCCCCTCTTATCAATCCTCACCGACGTGCAATTGGCGGATGGACTTAGCTACGTTCAAGAAGTGGTCAGCAATACGCTCTGTATCCGAAGCAAACTCTTGATATACCTGACCTACGCTGGCTGGATAGACACCATCCATCAAGCGTTGCAAGTGAATCTTCTCAATACGAGCCACCATCTCGTCCACCTGATCTTCGTAACGATTCACCTCAATCAACGCATCGAAATCGTTGTCCATATACGCCTTCATTGTAGCTTGATAGAGCGACCCCATCGTCTCACGCAATTGTTCTACCTCGAAGAGCAAGTCCTTAGAGAAAGTCTCCTTGAAGTTTTGCAGCAACTCCGCATACTCGGTCAAGTTGACTGCATAATCACCTACTCGCTCCAAGTCACCAATCGTGCGGATAGCAGTCGCCAAATAGCGATTGTCTTCCTCACTAATAGGCAAGGTGTTCAATTGCACAATATATGGAATGAGGTTGCGGTTGAGATAGTTGAGCTGTTTCTCGTTCTCATTAAACTCGTCCATCTTGTCGAAGTTCACGGTAGAAATGATATCCACAGCTAGATTGAAGTTGTGGATAGCGATAGCTGCCATATTCTCAATCTCCAATTTTACTTGGTTCACAGCAATAGCTGGAGTACGGAGCATTTGCTCGTCCACAAAGTGGAAGTGAGGTTGTCCCTCCTGCAATGCCTCGTCCACGCGATTCTTCTCGGGCAAAATCTTAACAACCAGATTAACTAGATAATCCGTCAATGGCAAGATGATACATACCGTGATACAGTTGAAGATAGTATGGAACATCGCCAATTGCAATTGTGGAGCGCCTGGGAACATGGTCTCAAAGATGACGCCATAGTTGAGTGCGCCCAAAGTAACGAGGTGCATTACCCATGCAGCAATGAGGAAGATAAAGACACCAAAGCAGTTGAACAGCAAGTGAATAAGAGCTGTACGCTTCGCATTGAGACCCGAAGTCAAACCTGCGATAATAGCCACCACGCACGAACCAATGTTCGAACCCATAGTGAGGTAGATACCTTGGTTGAGCGAGATAAGTCCTGTCACCGCCATAGTGAGCGCAATAGACGTTACCACAGAAGATGATTGCACAATAGCTGTCAATATTGCACCAAAGAGCACAAGCATCAATGGGTGTTCAATAGAAGCAAGGAAATCCTTGATTTCTTGCAATCCCGACAACTCTTTCATGGAACCACTCATCAAACTGAGACCGACGAAGAGCATACCAAAGCCAGTGATGATACCGCCCCACGTCTTCCATGTATCTTTCTTTGTGAAGAGTTCGATAAAAGCACCCAAACCTGCGAAAGCAGCAAAGATAACAGTGGTAGAGATACCGCCACCACCACTAAGACCGAGGGCAACGATTTGTGCGGTAATCGTTGTACCGATGTTTGCACCATAAATGATAGTAGCCGCTTGCGCCAATGACATGATGCCGACATTCACAAAACCGATGACCATCACGGTCGTGGCACCCGAAGACTGAATGGCAGCTGTGGCTACTGTTCCAATACCCACGCCCAACATGCGGGAGTTGGACATGCGAGAAAACAGACTTTTGAGACGGGCACTGCTGGCTGTCTCCAAGTTAGAAGACATCATCTGGCATGCCACCAAGAAAATACCAATACCTGCAACGAGTTGCAAGATAGCTTGAAGGAGTATAGTTATATCCATATACGAAGTAAAAAGGACTTGCGCACCCGAGTGCACAAGTCCTTAAGTAGTTGATTAGAAGTTGTTAAGTTGCAATTGGAAGTATGCTTGTGGGTGTTTGCATACAGGGCAAACCACTGGAGCATCCTGACCAATATACAAGTGTCC
>JAZNPR010000012.1:0-26544 GCA_045589755.1 Paludibacteraceae bacterium | reverse complement strand
AAGTATACTCGGTGTTAGCCTTCTCAGCGATCTCGCGAACAGTAGCTGTTGAGCGGATGTCACCGTGCAAGAAATGAATGTCTGCTACGAGCTCTTGAGCTTTCAAGTTAGCCACGGTAGCTTTTACTTGTTCCTCACTTTGGAAAGGAATAAAACATGTGATATTTTTCATAAATTTTTATAAATAAAATGATTATTTTCGCTATTTATCGTCAGCCTATCCTCGGCTTATCCTCCGCTAAAAAAGTAGCGGAGGAAAGCTGGAGAAAAGTGTTAAATGGTATTAAAGTATATGATATTGTACGAATGCCTCAATAGCTTCATATTCCGCTAAACCGAGGTCAGAGTACATCTTAGCAGTATCGTGGTTGCGATCTTCAGCGCGTTGCCAGAATAGGCGCTCGTCGTCGCCCAAGAATGGAGCAGACTCCATTTGGCTAGCGTGGCGGAGAATAGCATTGCGTTTAGAGCGGAGCTCCTCTGGTGACATTGGCACAGCCATTTCGATGAGGTCAAGCTCCCATTCCATCCATGCGCCACGGTACATCCAGATGCGGCAGTCCTTCAACCACTCATCCCATGCAGCGGTGTACTTGAGTTCATCGAGAGCAGCGAGCACAGCGTCAAGACATACACGGTGTGTGCCGTGAGGGTCAGCGAGGTCGCCAGCAGCAAAGATTTGTTGGGGCTTAACTTCCTCGAGCAATGCTTTTACAATATCCACGTCAGCTTGTGAGAGAGGACCTTTTTTGATAGTTCCTGTCTCATAGAATGGCAAGTTAAGGAAGTGGATATGGTCGGTAGGGAGACCCATGTAGCGGCAAGCTGCAGTAGCCTCACCGCGGCGGATAAGCGCCTTGAGGTTGAGGATCTCGCGGGTGTCGTTGTCGCCCACCTTCTCGTTGTGGAAGAAGTTCATGTACTCATCATACTTCTTGTCAATCACCTCATCGCCAGGGATAAGCATTTGCTTGTAACCCTTCATGAAGTCCATGAAGCGTACTACCTCTTCGTCACAAACGGCGATACAACCGCTGGTCTCGTATGCCACGTGTACGTTGTGACCTTGTTTGATGAGGCGTTGGAATGTTCCACCCATTGAAATCACATCATCATCTGGGTGAGGAGAGAAGATTACGATATCTTTAGGGAATGGTTTAGCGCGCTCTGGGCGATTGGTGTCATCTGCATTAGGTTTGCCGCCTGGCCATCCTGTGATGGTGTGTTGGAGGTCGTTGAATACCTTGATGTTGCAGTTGTATGCAGATTCGTACTTGGTGATAAGTTCGCTAAGTCCGTAATCGTTATAGTCTTTGTTTGTGAGCTTGAGGATAGGCTTCTTTGTTTCCTCGCAGAGCCATACCACTGCGCGGCGAACGAGTTGGTCGGTCCACTCGCAGTTGGTTACTTTCCATGGGTGATTGATGCGGGTGAGTTTACCAGCTGCATCAAGGTCAATCACGAATGAAGCGTTTTTGTGCAATTGCAAGTAAGATGCAGGGCAAGCCGCATTGGCAACCTCCTCAATAGCTTGTTTCACGATGCCCGCTTTATGCTGACCGAAGGCGAGGAGAATCACCTCTCTTGCCTTGAGAATCGTCTCTATACCCAATGTAATCGCGCATGTAGGCACTTGTGCTACGTTACCGAACAAGGACTTTGCATCCACGCGAGAGTTGCCGTCCATGATTACCAATCGGGTAGAAGAGTTTGGTTGGGTACCTGGCTCGTTCATGGCGATATTACCGCACTGACCGATACCTAGCACTTGAATATCAATACCACCTGCTGCTTCAATCGCTTTCTCATACTCCTCGCAGAAGGTGAAAACGGTCTCTTTTGGCAGGTCGCCAGGGAAAGTGTGTACGTTCTCTGGCAGGATGTCGATATGGTCTAGCAGCTGGCTTTGGATTTGTGCCATACTACCGATGTTCTTATCTGCCAAAGGATAGAACTCATACGAACCGAATACTACTACGTTTTTGAAGCTCAATCCCTCCTCTTTGTGCAGGCGAACGAGTTCCACAAACAGGTCGCGCATAGAGCGACCCGATGCCAATGACAGCACGGCTTTTTGTCCAGCAGCTTCGCGTTTGCCAATGAGAGTAGCTATGCGTTGAGCCACATGGGTAATACCCTCTTGATTTTTCTCAAAGATGGTCGTGTTTACATGTTCCATACGAGTAACGCGCGATTGCTCAAACGCATCCGCAGGACGATACAATTTCTCTTCGACTTTGCTCAGAGAAATCAGTTGACTAAGATTATTTCTCATAATTCTACAGAATTTATATTTTTCAATATATCGTGCTGCAAAGGTAGTGATTTTTTTTTATATCCGCAAACGGTTGCAT
Organism: Paludibacteraceae bacterium; assembly: GCA_045589755.1. Classification (GTDB taxonomy): domain Bacteria; phylum Bacteroidota; class Bacteroidia; order Bacteroidales; family Paludibacteraceae; genus Colicola. The sequence goes on along the minus strand of JAZNPR010000012.1, from coordinate 24,190 downwards.
AAGTTTTTGTTAAAAATTTACTTTTTATATGTTTTACAACATAAATTGCGCATATGCTATTGCGCGTGTGAAGAAAAATGTGTACCTTTGTGGGTTATTTGTGATGTAGGGCTGTTTTTCGGGGTGTTTGGAGTTGTATTCAGCCGTAGCACGAGCATGTAGAAACCATAAAATTATCGATAAATATGATTTTAATAGCAGATTCAGGATCAACCAAGACTCATTGGTGTTTAATGGCGGCTAACGGCCATAGCGAGGAGTTCTTTACGGATGGTATCAATCCGTTTCAACAGACCTCTGATGCGATTAAGAACAGTGTAAACAATCAGCTCTTGCCTCAAATGGCGCATTTGATGTGGGCTGGTAGTGTGACAAATATTTTCTTCTATGGTGCGGGTTGTACTCCAGAGAAGATTCCTGTAGTGGAATATGCGTTGGAGTCTATCTTCAAGTCCGCTAAGATTGAGGTGTACTCTGATATGGTGGGTGCAGCTTGCGGTTTGCTGGGTGGCGAGAAAGGTGTGGCTTGTATCTTGGGTACGGGTGCTAACTCGTGCTTGTGGAATGGCAAGGAGATTGAGAAGAACGTGCCTGCGCTTGGTTTTATCCTTGGTGACGAGGGTAGTGGTGCCGTGCTGGGCAAGCGCCTTGTGGCTGACCTCTTAAAGAACCAGCTTAGCGATGAGTTGAAGGAGAAGTTTTTGACTCAATATGGCATTACCGCTGCGGATATTATTGAGAATGTGTATCGTAAACCTTTCCCTAATCGTTACTTAGCCTCTCTCAGCCGCTTCTGTGCTGAGAATCTTGAAAACCCATTGATTGCACAACTCGTTTACGATCACTTCGATTATTTCGCTAAGCGCATTTTGCCACAATACCCTGCATTGCCAGTTGGATTTATTGGTTCTATCGCTTACTACTACCAAGATGTGCTCAAGCGAGTGTTAGTTGATAATGGTTTCCAAGTAGGTAAGATCCTGCAAGGTCCTATGGAGGGTCTCAAGGAGTATCACAAGAAAGATATTGTTCCTACAATGTAAAATCAAACGCCTGCCGATCTTTAGTCTGTTACGGGTTCTTGACGGGTTCATGACGGGTTCGTATTTTAGGGCTAGAGGCGGAGGTGAATAAAACAATATAAATTATGGCTTTTACAAAAGTTACAGAACAAAGTTCGTTACACGATAATCTGGACCAGAAGTCCGTTGGTCAGTTGCTTGTGGAGATGAATGAGGAGGATCAGAAGGTGGCGTTGGCTGTCAAGGAGTGTATTCCTCAAATTGAGAAACTGGTAGAGGGTATCGTTGAGCGTATGCAAAAAGGTGGTCGTATCTTCTATATGGGTGCGGGTACCAGTGGTCGTCTTGGCGTGTTGGATGCCAGCGAGATTCCGCCTACATTTGGCATGCCACCTTCATTCGTTATTGGTTTGATTGCTGGTGGTGATCATGCGTTGCGCAATCCTGTGGAGAACGCGGAGGATGATCCAGAGAAGTCTTGGAAGGAGTTGCTGGAGCATAATATCACGACCTTGGATACGGTGGTAGGTATTGCAGCTTCAGGTACGACACCTTATGTAATAGGCGCGCTCGAGCGCGCACGCGAGTTTGGCTGTTTGACGGCTTCTGTGTCATGCAATCCAGGCTCCCCTGTAGGTCAAGTGGCGGAGATTGCCATCGAGCCGTTGGTGGGACCTGAGTTCGTGACGGGCTCTACTCGCCTCAAATCGGGTACAGCGCAAAAGCTCGTCTGCAATATGATTACCACCATCACCATGATTAAGATGGGCCGTGTGAAGGGCAATAAGATGGTCAATATGCAACTCTCTAACAAGAAGCTCGTGGACCGCGGTACACGTATGCTCGTTGAGGAGTTGGGTCTCGAATACGACAAGGCGAAAGACTTGCTCTTGCTCCACGGCGGTGTGAAGAAAGCTATGGATGCCTATCGCGCAGAAAACTAAGCATAAAAAATAACAAAATAATTAAAACAATCTAATTTATGAAGAAACTACTCTTTGTGCTCGCATGCTCGCTGATGTCGGCTGCCATGATGGCAAGTGTTACGGTGAGTGGTGTGGTTATTTCTACAGAGGACGGATTGCCAGTCATTGGTGCATCTGTTCTTGAGAAAGGTACATCAAACGGTACGATTACCGATTTTGATGGTATGTATGAGCTGACAGTGCAAGACGGTGCTGTTCTGGTAGTAAGTTATGTGGGTTTGAAGACCCAAGAGCTGAAGGTGACTGGCCCTCAAATGGACGTTCGCCTGAGTGCTGATGCTATCGCAATGGAAGAAGTTGTGGTAACAGCTATGGGTGTTGTTCAAGAGAAAAAACGCTTGAACTTCGCTGTGCAAAACATTGGTGGAGAGTCGCTTAATGAGTCTCAAAACTCCAACTTCGTCAATTCGCTCCAAGGTAAGATTGCGGGTGTATCGGTTACCAACGCAGGTGGTTCGCCTAACTCAGGTAGCCAAATCATCATCCGTGGTATTTCATCCGTGAACAATAGCCAGAGCAACGAGCCTCTCTTTATCCTCGACGGTGTGCCTGTTAATGGTGGCGCTTCTGCTGCTGCGGATATCAACCCTAACGACATCGAGAATATCACTGTCCTCAAGGGCGCTGCTGCTGCCGCACTCTATGGTCAGGATGCTGCCAACGGTGTCATCATGATCACCACCAAACAAGGTGAAGAGGGTAAGATCAAGGTGCAAGCTAACGCTAGCTGGCAATGGGATACTCCTGTAGGTCTGATGGATATGCAAGACACCTATATGTCTGGTTCACAAGGCTTCTACCGTGATAAGACTTCTGGTGGTTGGGGTCCAATGCTCAGCGAGGGTCAACAAATCTATGACAACGTTGGCAACTTCCTCAAAACGGGTTTCTATCACAAGTATGACTTCTCTGTCAACGGTGGTAGCGAGAAGTTCCAAGCCTATGCTTCTGCCAACTGGTCGAAGTCTGAGGGTATCATCCCAGAGGACTACAAACAACGTTTTGGTGCCCTCATCAAGGCTTCTTTCTCGCCTGCTAAATGGGTGACTTTCAACATGAATATCAATATCAGCGATACCAAGTCTCGCTCTACATCGGGTGTTAGCTCAGCATATAGCTGGCCTCTTACCGATAATATGATGGATTATCAACGCGAGGATGGCTATCCACGTTTCCGCTATTTGCCAGAGGTGGAGAAGTACAATGCGCCTATCAGCCCATTGTATGGTATCTACAACGATGGTGGTATTGCTAAAGCTACTCGTAACGTGATTAATGGTAGCATCACCCTCAAGCCTGTTAAGAACTTGACCATCGTGGGTCGTGTTAGCTACGATATCAAGAATACTACATCGGAGAGCTATTCTGTTCCTCGCTGGGATGACACCTATGTACGTCCTTCTATAGGCAAGCCAACAGCGCCTACAAAGCCTACTGCACCAGATTCTGAGAAGAACAAGTGTCCTAACTGTGGTACTTCCCACACCTGTCCTACTTGTCAAGCCAATTACGATGCAGCACTGAAGGACTACAATACGCAACGTGATCAATTCTTGAAGGACTCCTTGTCATACGTTGATTATACAGAGTGGTTGGTGAATGAGTATCCATACAACTATATCTTGACCAGCGATGATATCAAGAATATGAGCAAATCTTCTCTTGGTTCAATCTCTGCTTCTACAGGTCGTAGCCAACTCTTCACCGCTGGTGTGAATGCTAGCTACAAGATTGAGTTGCCAAAAGACTTCTCTATCGACTTGATGGCGGGTGCTGAATTGAAAATGTCAGAGGGCTTCTCTACATCAGTTTATGGTGTGGACTTCATCATCCCTGGTACATATAGTTTGTCTAATACCAACAAAGATGAGGTATATCTCACCGACCGTACTTTGGGTCACAGTGGTCGCCGCCGCTATGGTTACTTTGGCGAGATCCGTGCTGACTACAAGGGCTTGGCTTCTCTCTCTGTCACAGGTCGTTGGGACTGGTCTTCTACTATCAATGAGAACCCATTCTTCTATCCTTCTGTAACCGGTGGTATCATCCTCTCTGAGTTGATTCCTGGTCTCAATGAGACAAAGAATAACTGGTTCTCATACTGGAAACTCCGTGGTAACTACGCTGTAGTAGGTAAGGATGCTCCTGCATACCTCTATGACCGTCGATTCAAGCAATTTGGTACTTACCCTGATGGTGGTTATGGTATCGACCCAACCATGTCTTCAGCTTCTATGGACCTCGCTCCTGAGATGTCATACTCTTGGGAGGTTGGTATGGATATCAAGTTCTTTGATAACAAGACTCGCCTCGATGTGGCGTACTACAACACCAAGGTGGACAACCAAATCGTGACCGTGCGTGTATCTCCATCTTCTGGTTATATCCTCCAAACACGTAACGAGGGTGTGATTACCAACCAAGGTGTGGAGTTCACATTGGAGCAAGACATTCTCAAACGCAAGAACCTCAACTGGACCCTCGGCCTCAACTTCGGTCTCAACCGCGGTAAGGTAGTAGGTCTGCCAGAGGACGTACACGAGATCACAGGTCCTCAATACGGTGATGTATTCACATCAGCTTACCTCGGCGGTTCTACCACAGCGCTCACGGGTAAAGATTACCAACGTAATGCCGCTGGACAAGTTATCGTAGATGAGAATGGTTATCCAAAGATCAATCCTAACAAGAACGAACTCATTGGTAACCGCGAGGCTCTCTTCCAAGCTGGTTTGAGCAGCTCGATGAACATCTACGGCGTACAATTCTCATTCCTCTTTGATGGTCGTCTTGGTGGTGATGTACTCAACGTTACTTCACGTAATATGATCTCTAACGGTAATAGTAGCATGCTTGAGAAATACCGTGGTCGTCAAGTAGTATTCGAGGGTGTAACCGAGCATACGGATGCTGATGGCAACGTATATTACGAGCAAAACACCAAGCCTATCACCTTGGATCACACCACAATTACCAACTACTTCTACAATGTATCTACCAACTTTGTTGAGGACGGTTCATACATTCGACTCAGCTATGTTACTTTGGGTTATGACTTCGCCAAACTCATGAAGCAACAAAAGGTGCTCAAGGGCTTGAAACTCAACTTCACTTGCAACAACGTATTTGTACTGACCAAATATACAGGTTCGGACCCTGTCTGCAACGCTTCTACTGGTCAAGGTGGTACAGGTTCTGCAGGTATCGACAATACCCCAATTCCTAACACACGCAGTTACAACCTTAGCTTGACTGCTTCATTCTAACCCTATAATTGATTAAGGAATATGAAAAAGTTATTTATAATACCCGCTCTTATTGGAGCCATGTTTTTCACCAGTTGCGAGGATTTCTTGGATGTGAATACCACCAAGGACTCTCCTATCACAACATCGGTGGATCAAGTGTTGCCTGTAGCTTGTTTCTATGCTTCACAAATCTGTTATGACCACGCTGAGTACGGTGTTTATCTCTCACAAGCACTGACCACCAGCGGCAAGAGCCAAACAGGTTCGTATCCATATAGCCAAGGTTGGGAGTTCCTCGGCGTGAACCGTCACCCTATGTGGCGCCGCCACTTCTATGACCTGGGTGCTAACATCAAGAAGATGAACGAGATTGCTGAGGCCAATGGCAACCGCAATGCTATCCTCATCGGTCGTACCGTAATGCTCATGTCCACCATGATGACTACCGATGCATTTGGTGACATGCCTCGTTCACAAGTGTATCAAGCAGCTTCTCCTGCATACGACTCACAACAGGAGGTGTATGACTGGATGTTCCAAGAGGCTGAGGAACTGCTCCGTCTCTATCAGGACCCTGCTTGGGTGGATTGCCCTACCAACTTGCCTATCACCGAGAAGATGGACCGCATCTACGCGGGTGATATGGCTAAGTGGGGTGCTTTCTGCAAGGCTATCCAGGCACGTCTTTGGTTGCGCAAACTCCCTAACTGGGATAATAACGTAGCGACTTGCCAAAAGATTGTCAATATGGTGGACGCTGTTCTCAACGATCCTAACTGGGTTGAGCCACGCTACAATTACCCTGGTGGTCCTACCGAGTCTAACTGCCCTTGGGGTCCTCTCGCTCCTAAGATCAACTCGTGGGAGAGCCGCGACAACCGTCTCGCTTCTTCTATCCCAACTACCTTCTTCTTGCATGGTATCTTGGGTAGTTATGATAAGTCTCTGAATGGAACTCGTGGTTATGCACTTGATCCTCGTGCTGAACGAATGATGGAGCAACGTGCATCAGAGAAGGGACCTATGCTGCACCTTGAGAGCAATATTGGTATGGATCAATCGCTCAAAATAACCAACTATCCTGACCTCTTGACTTCTACTGCACTCACCAACCCTTATACACAAAATACGGGTTATATCGCACTCATCACACACGAGGAGTTGATGTTCATCAAGGCTGAGGCACAATATTGGGCAGGTGACATTGCTGGTGCCTATGAGACCACCAAGGCGGCTACCAAATACAACATGGAGCGCTATGGATTGGTTGAGGCTGAAATCCAGTCTGGTTCAAGGGGTAACAATCTCAAGAACTGGTACAACCGTTTCTTTGAAATCAAACTCTCTGGTGCTACCAAGTTCGATATCTCTGACCTTATGCAACAAAAGTATGTGGCTATGTACCTCCAACCAGAGCAATGGACCGACATGCGTCGTTACAACTACAGCTCTAGCAAGAACGGTATTGCATACGTACACCCTGTTACTGGTACTCCTATCTATGTGTATGATGTGCAAAATGTGCATAACGGAACTGTTATTAATTTCGATAAGGACTCTGCTAACTTCAATGCCGAGTACAAGCTCCGTCGTCCATACAACCTCTACGAGGCTTATTGGTGCACTCCTGAGGACTATGGTACCAACGCAGAACTTTCTCCTAACGCATGGGTGAACCGACTCAATGCGGATACCGAGACTGAGACCAAGTACAACAAGAAAGAGCTCGACCGCATCGGTTACTACACCACCAATGCGGCTGGCGAGAAGATTCTTGACTTCAACGTACTCAAAAGACGTTTGATATGGGCACACAACAAATCTGGTAAAGTGGTTTGCGCTGACCCAACTCCATGGAAGTAATTTTTAGGTAGCTAATAATTAGAAAAGATATGAAAAAGACAAGCAAAATATTCGCATTGGCTGCTCTGGTAGTAGCTTTTGCATCCTGCGAAAAGCACGATTTCTTCGACAAGAACACCATCACAGGTGCCGTAGGTCCTGAGGCTTATTGGGAAGTCGAGAGCTCCGCGGTCAAAGCAGGTGGTCAAATGGGATTCACTACGCAGTACTATTCTGCGGTAGAGGAGATTGATCACTCTGAAGTATGGTATAGCCTCAGCCAAACCGTGGATAAGGTGGTTACCTGCTCATGGTTGACATACTCTGAGACCAGTTCTATCAAGACCAAGCAACGCGAGTTGCAACGGATAGCGGACTATCCTCACTTACAGGAGTACTGGAACGATTCGCTGCATGCATATACCTTCGCAGGTACATTCCCTGTGAGTGGTACATTGTCACCTATCGCATGGGTACAACCTGCTGAGTTTGATGCTGACCGTATGGTTAACTATTTCGGTAAAGACTATATGGAGAACTTCAAGGCTGCTGTCAAAAAGAAAATGAGTTTCGAAGTGTACCGCAAGAGATATCCTGAATTAGGATTCATGGAGGACTTCAAACTCTATACCGACTCTTCCTACGATTGGAACATCTCTCCTGACTCTGCTGTCGCTAAGTACTACCACTTCCCATTGGATGAGCAAGGCAATGTGCAACCATGGGTAATGGACTCGATGAATTACTATTGGGATATGGTTACTTTCGAGCAATTGATTCTCAATGCAGAGGGTAATTACGATGTATCATACAAGCGCAACTACTCAATTGACGCAGAGTTGCACGTAGTTGATGTGAAGGGAACATATAGTAAGACTATTTCTAAGGAAATTGTTGTCAACTAATTCTTTGGAGTTTTATAATCAACTAATTGGTAATAATAAATAATTTAAGATACGAATATGAAAAGTAATTTTTTGAAAATATTCATGCTGGTACTTCTACCCTTTGTTGTGGCATCATGTATTCCTAATACGCCAGAGGTAGAAAATTTGCCTACTGATCCAGTGTCCTTCAACTATCGTATTTTGGGCGATTATGCCTTGGACTATTACATCGACTCTGAAATTACCTTCACCAACACTTCTCCTACCAAGGGTGAGGCTGTTTGGGATTTCGGTGATGGCAGCCAGCCTGCTGTAGGTAACGAGGTAAACCACGCATATGATGCTGCAGGTACATACAATGTGAAACTCACCATCAATGGTCTTACCAAGAGTCAAGTAATCATGATTTCAGACATCAGACCGCTGCTCACACTCAATCCTGTAGAGGGTGGCGTTTGCGAGGTACTTACCTCTAAGGTGTCCTTCTCTTTGGAGATTCCTAACCCAAAGAATCGTGAACTGACCTATAAGTGGATCTTCCCAGCTCGTACCAAGAGTGTTGCTACGGGTGAAGAAATAGAGTTCTCCACCGATCGCCTTCCTGGCGAATTGACCTTCGGTAACGTGGGTTCACAGACTGTTCGTCTCCAAGTGACTATGGACGGTCGTATGCTGGAGGAAGGTGTGCTCAACGTACCTGTTGGTTACAACAAAGAGGTGCCTACGCTCTACTATGCTGAGGTGGGTGGTCACTTGATGGCGTATAAACTCATCAGTGACAAACCAGAAGATATGGATGTACTGCCTTTCGACTTGGGTCTTTCTTCAGGTCAACACCCATTCAACTTGCTCTACAAAGAGCCATTGCTCTATGTCTTGGATGCGGGTGCTGCTTGGTATTACCAAGACGAGACTGCGCAAGTTAGTGGTGGTGATGGTAAGATTTCTATCGTTGCTAAGGACGGCTCTAAGGTAGAGACCATGCTCTCTAACGCAGGTGGTCCTGCTTTCCAAGACCCATTCTATGGTTGCATCATAGATAACGACCTCTACTTCACAGACCGTAACACAGGTGTCATCAAGGTGCCTCTTGCTACACGTAATGCCGTATATAGCGCTAGCGAGTTCCCATATTTCGTACAACACACTACTTTGGGTTACTATGGCGGTTCACCATATACTTGGAGTTATGGTTGTATCGGTGGTAGCATCGGTCAGATCGATGGTGTTTGGTACTGGTGCAAGAACTACAACGGTCAAGGTATCTTCCGCTGGAAGAACTCTGATATCTTGCTCACTGCTATCACAGGTAATGGTACATCACCTGATGCAGGTTGTGCATTGTATGGTGCAACATTCTTGCCAAAATCCTTTGCTTACTCTACTAAGAGCAAGAAGATTTGCTTCACGCTCTTTGGTGCAACCGTGGAGGGCTTCTATGCTTGTACTATTGATGAGTTGAATGCAATTTCTAAATCAGGCGACCTCACTGCATACAAGAAAATGTTTGGTGAATTAGGTTTCGTTCCTAACAAGGCAGGTGGTTCCTATGCTGCTAAAGAGGGTCACACCTCCGAGTTCGCTGCTATTTGCCAAATCGCATACGACGAGGTAAACGATTGTGCTTACTTCGCATATCGCAACAACCACAACGATGCTACATGCGCACCTACTGGTATCTACAAGTACGACTTCGTTGCTGATAAGATCGAGCAAGTATCTGCGATTACCAAGGAAGTTTACGGCGTAGTAGTTAACAACACTCCTTCTAAACTCTTCTAATGAAGTTTCTCAGTAAAATATCACTCTTGGCAATTGGCTTGTGCTTGGGGCTTTCGCTCCAAGCGCAAGTTGACTTGCAATCATTGCCTAAACGCGAGTTCCGTGCGGCGTGGCTCACTACCGTGTGGGCTATTGACTGGCCAAAACCAAATAATGCCGTTAATGCTACACAGCAACAGCAGCAACAAGAATCACTTCTCGCATTTGTGGATAAGATGGCTGCGGCAAATATGAACGCGGTCTTCTTCCAAGTGAGAGGATTCTCCGATGCAATGTACAACTCTAAGTACGAACCTTGGAGTCAGTACCTCACAGGTACACGTGGCAAGGCTCCTAACTACGACCCACTCGCATTGCTTGTGGAGTATGCCCACTTCAAAGGCATTGAGGTGCATGCTTGGATCAACCCTTATCGCTACGCAAGTTCCGATGCTACTTTCGGTAAAAAACACGAGAAGGATTACTACAACACCCACCCTGAGTGGCTCGTGCAGTGTGGCGATATTACATCGCTCAACCCTTCTTTGCCAGAAGTGCGTGAGCAAATCTGCAAGGTCGTAGCTGATATTGTAGAGAATTATGATGTGGATGGCATCGTCTTCGATGATTATTTCCACTATCAAGGATATAAAGACGAATACGACCAAGAGCAATACGATGCTACGGGTAACGGTATGTCGCGCAAAGATTGGCGCCGTTCGATCAACAACCTCATGATTCGCATGGTCAACGACACCATCAAGGCTACCAAACCTTGGGTGAAGTTTGGCGTCGGTCCTGCGGGTGTTGCGGGCAAAGCCAATACTTCTGCGCCTGTCTATGGCGTTGAACCTTGTCCTACACCGGCTGGCGACTGGCAATACAATGATATCTGCGCAGACCCGCTGGCTTGGTATAACGAGAAGACCATCGATTATATGGCTCCACAAATCTATTGGACTATCGACTCGTGGTCCAACTATGATGTGATTTGCAAATGGTGGTCAGATATGGCTTCGCATTTCGATCGCCATATGTATGTCAGCCATAGTTTGAGCGCACTCAAAGCAGATGGTACTACGCTCTCTAGTGGACAGTTCTATCCTTCTGAGATTGGTGCACAAACACAGCTCAATCGCGATTATGACCGTATGGGCGCACCAGGTAGTTGTTGGTATGGATTAAGCACAGGTATTAATACCAAGGGCTTTATGCAATATATCAAGGATAATGTATATCCTGTACCTGCTGTGGTGCCACAAATGACATGGTACCGCACCGATGATTGCCTCTATGTGAGCAATATCCGCACGCAGGGCAATACGCTCACTTGGGACGCACCTGCACCAAATCTGCGCTATGTGGTGTATCGCTTTACGGCTGCGGATGAAGGACGTCATGGCGTAGTGGGAAAGGGTATTAATATGGTGGGTACTACCTATACCAATAGTATTGATATTTCGCAGTTCGCTAATGAAACAACGCAACTCCCAATGGAATATGCGGTGGCTGTTCTTGATCGCTATGGCAACGAGTATCCTGCGCGCACAATGAACAACACCACATGGGGCAAGTCCACAGCAGCAAATCTTGAGTATCCTGCTGCAAATAGCAATGTGCTCATCCCTTGCTACTTCTCGTGGAATGCTGCACCAAAAGCCGACTCCTATTTCTTCCAACTTTCCAAGTCTGCTGACTTCTCAACAGTGGATTATGAGTATGAAACCACAGACACTACCTTCTATGTAGGTAAAATCTATTGGTTGGAGTCGAACGAGACATACCATTGGCGCGTGCGAACACGCTCTATCAATATGGAGGATACTTATTCCGAGACTCGCACCTTTACAGGTTCGCTCTTCAATATCGTTTCTCCTGCTGAGGGTGATACTGTGCAAACGCTTACGCCTACTCTTGTATGCGATAGCGTGGCCATCAACGATGCTGAATACACCTTTGAGGTAGCTGACGCACAAGCGTTTTCCAAAGATAATATCATCTTCACGGGTACGGCTACTACTCCACGTCTCACCTTGCCTGATTCGATACTCATGCCGTCTAGAAACTATTATGTACGTGCGACGGTCAAGTTCTCGAATGTGATGGTGATGTCGGATGTAGTTATGTTCCGCACCTTGGCTTTGCCTGTCCCTGTGCCTGTGATTATCTCTCCTACATCGGGCGAGATCATCAATGCCAATAGTGTGACTGTCAAGTGGCAAAAACAAGTATCGTCTGGTTATCAAGTAGAATTCTGCCAATCGGCTTCTTTCCCTAATCGTAGCACTAAGCGCTATCGCCTTGACTCGTTTGTCCACGAATATACCTACGAGGGTATTGCTGATGGCGTATGGTATGTACGTGTAAAGGCTGCCAAAGAGGGTGGTTGGACCGAATATTCGGAAGTGGTTTCATTCACAATCGACTCATCCATGACCGATGTGGAGAATCCTACTATTAGCACTACGCCTACCAAGGTGATTGAGAACGGTCAGGTAGTTATCTACCGCAACGGGCAACGCTATTCTTTATTGGGCAACAAAGCACAATAACAAAAAAAACATAAACAATTTTTACTTAACGCAACCAAGGTCCACCGCGGACGTGTCCGCAACGGATGAGGAAGCAATTTATTAACCAAAAAAACAACAAATTTATGAAAAGATTTTCAATCTTTTGCGCAGCTCTTTTTGCAGCTGCAACATCGTTTGCTGCCGTTACTTATGAACTCAACGGTGGTGTGACCAATGACGACAATTGGTTGAGCAAAGCTGACATGTGGGCAGCATTCTCTACCGATGCTGGTATTTCAGTTGGTACTTATGACGAGTTAAAAGCTCAAGCAGATCCATTGACCACAATCTGTGGTAAATTGCTTGACGCTAATGTTAATGCTGTTATGGCTATTGAGAAATGGAACTGGCTCACAGAGTATGTGATGAATTTCCAAAATGGCGAAGCTGGTGCTACTGCATTGACTGCTGGTGCTTCATCTGCGGGATGGCGTTATGCTTTGGCTGCTTTCTTTATGGAAACTAAACGTGCTTCTTGGCCTGTATCTGCAGACTTCTCACAAGCAGGTAAAGACGAGGCTTATATTCCAGCATGGAAGCACGCTTACGCTAACCCAACTGAGCCTACAGGTGAGTGGGTATTGAACGCTCCTTACAAAGAGGGTGAAAGCTTCCTCGGATGGTTCTGGAACGCTGATTTCTCTGGTGCTAAAGTAACTACTATCAATGCAGAGAGCAATGGTACTCTTTATGCTAAATTCGGTGAGTATGTTCCTACTATTGCTGAGGTGAAAGCTTTGGAACAAGACGTTGAGACTACTGCTGGTGGTGTTGTAACTTTCATCAGCGGCAAGAACGTTTATATCCAAGACCCTACTGGTGGTCTTCTCCTTTACATGGCTGCTGAACCAACATTCGCTGTTAGCCAAAACGTAGTGGTTAAAGGTAAAACTACTACCTACGGTGGTGCTCCTGAGCTCACTGGCGTAACTGAGGTTTCTGCTGAGGCAGGTGTAATGCCAGACCCAGTTAAGTTTGAGAACCTTACTCCACTTGTAACTGATGCTGAGCTCAAATATTTCGGTCAACTCGTTACTGTTCCTGGTGTTATTATTACTGAGTACGACTCTTACAACAATCCAACCGTTTCTGACGGTGTGAACTCTGCTAAGTGCTACAAGATGGTTCTTGATCCTACCGTATTCCCTATCGGTACTAAAGTTACTGTTACAGCTATCGCTGCTTACTACAATGCGTTCCAATTCGTTGGTGATGTAGCAGGTATCGTTCGCCCAATTGCTGGTGTAAAAGATACATACAATTATCCACAACGACAAGGTAAATATAACCTTGAGAACAAGTGGGTTATCTCTGTAGTAGAGGAGAACTACGAGGCTAACAAACCTGGTATTACTGGTTACGTTCGTGGTATGGCTGCTAAAGATGGTATCATGTATTTCATTAACCGTGATACTAAGTCTATCGTTCGCGTGGATGGTGCTACTGGCGACATGCTTGATCCTATTCAACTGAAAGGTGATCACCTCTTCCAAGTAGAGACTGTGGACGAGACAACAGGTGAAACTACATGGAGTGATGCTGTTACTAATCCATTTAATGATCTCAAGTTCGATAGCAATGGTAACTGCTTGATCTCTGGCTGTATCACAAGCCAAAAGCAACACTTCATGGTATATGTAGTTGATCTTGAGACTGGTGAAACAGAATTGCTCGTTAGCGAGAGATTGGGTGATAATCCAGACTATGCTGAAGTTGCTAGCCGTTTCGATGCATTTGGTGTAAATGGTGATGTATATGGAAACGCTTGTATCATGGCTGCTGACGCTTTGGGTTCATTCGATGTTTATCGTTGGTTGATTACCGATGGTGAGGTTGAAGCTGGTACAAGAATTTCTATGAACCTCGATCCTGAAGTAGATGAGTGGTTGCAAAAAACAGCTACAGGTTGGGGTACTGCTCCTCAAATCTTCCCACAAGATGAGCTTGGTTCATTGTTCTATGTAGATGGTTTCAATACAACTCCTATGCTCTTCGACGAGGGTGGTACATTGGTTGACGACTTTATCAAGTGTCCTGCAGGTACTGCATTGTGGAATAACCCAGGTGATACCACTAATTTGCATACTGGTTTGAATGGTATCCAAGAGTTCCAAGTTGGCGACGAGTACTTCCTCGTGATGATCGCTACTCACACTCCATCAACTCCTCCTTCAGCATTTGGTCTCTACAAGTTCGCTGACGAGGCTCGTAGCTTCGATGGTCTTGAGCCATTGTGGTACTTCCCTGCTAACGGTTTGGGTAATGCATCTAACGGCTGCCGTACAGCTGTTCCTTCTGTTGAGGTTGATGGCACCAAGGCTACTATCTATCTCTATGCTAACGACAATGGTTACGCTGTTTACGAGTTCACAGTAGGTGATGTAGCTGACGCTGTTGAGGACGTTGAGGCTACCGAAATCGGTGCTCGCAAGGTTATTGAGAACGGTCAAGTTTACGTAATCAAGAACGGCGTTAAGTACAACGTACTCGGTGCTGAGGTTAAGTAATTCTTAACAAATACGCAAGTATTTCTTAACTAAGAAATAACCATAATTTCGGAGTGTGCTTCGGCACACTCCTTTTTTGTGCAGGGTGGTAACCGAGTGGTAACGGAATAGATTATAGAAAAATAAAAAAGCCCTCAACTATAATCTTTTTCATAAAAAAATCACAATCGTTTGCATAATCCAAAAAAAAGTAGTAACTTTGCAGGCAAAATGCAACAATTGTATATTTTTTAGTAAATCCTTTATACCATGAAGAAATTTTTACTCTCTATTTTCGCTTTTAGCGTTAGTGTATTATCCTTTGCCAACATTCATTTGAATGGCGTAGAGTACACGATTGACACCCTGTCCATGTACCCCGCAGGACCTGGTACTACCTATTATGAGTTGCGTTTCCTTCGCGCCAGCGATGCCAAAGGACGCATGGATGCTTTTCTGCTTGCGGTGGATACCCGCAATCCGTATGTGCACGTAGAGCAGGCGTTAGGTTCAGGCAAGATTATCGGTACTGAGCGCCCATCTAATATGGCAATTCGCAGCACCACAGATAATAAGATCTTTTTTGCGGGTTCGAATGGCGACTTCTTTGTCACACAAGGCGATGTAGGTCTGCCTGTCAGCACGACGATTGTCAACAAAGAGTATGCGCACACGCCTGTAGCCAACCGCACTGCACGTCGCTTGGGCGCGATTGACGCAGAGGGTAGGGGTATTACTGCCGTACAGCACACGATCTCTATGAAGCTCGTTTTGGCGGATACGACATTGAATATTGCACACGCCAATTACAATCGCCTTGAAAACGAATTGGTGCTCTATAATCACCTCAACGGTGCTACTACTGCTACCAATGCATATGGTACTGAGGTTCAAATCCAATTGCTGGAGGGAGAAGAGTGGAATACCACAGGTGTGATGAAGGCCAAAGTGGTAAAGGTGGAGCAGCAGGTAGGCTCGATGCCACTCTCCAAAGAGTATGCCGTTCTTTCTGGTCATGGCACGATGGCTGATGAGCTCAACAAACTCAATGTAGGTGACCAACTGACCCTCGATTTTGAGATTAAGTTCGATGGCGAATTAGTGAATATTGCCCAAGCTATTGGTTCGGACAATTACAACCAAATCTTGCACAATGGTGTCATTGTACAAGATGGTTTTTGGAACGAACTTCACCCACGTACAGGTTTCGGTACTTCCTACACACGCGACACCGTATATATGTTGGTTGTAGATGGCCGTAGCATCAACAGCGCAGGTTGCAACACCAAGGTGCTGGGTGAGATGCTTCAGCACTATGGCGCCTACAATGCCGTTAACTGGGACGGTGGCGGAAGCTCCTGCATCTATGTGCGCAATTTGGGTCAGATGAACAATGGATCGGACGGCTCTGAGCGCGCTTGTGGCAATGGTATGTTTGCTGTAGCTGATGTGCCAGAGGTGGACAATACCATCGCAAGCATTGCGCCATACCAGCCTATCTATGCCCTCCCACGCTATGGCGTGGCATCGCCTAAGTTCTTGGGTTACAATAAGTATGGCATATTGATTGATACTGATGTACAAGGCGTTACCCTCTCATGCGATCCTGCATTGGGTGAGATTCTCGAAGATGGTCGTTTCTTGGCTTCTGGCGAGCAGGGTGGTGTCTTGCACGCACATCTAGGCGATATCGCTACCCAACTAGAGGTGCGCCTGATGACTTCTGCGCCTATCGCTATTCGCTTGGACTCTGTGCTCTGCGATGCTACTCACCCCTACGAGATTGAGGTACAAGGTACCGTGAACAACGCTGTTATTGATCTCTTGCCAGCCGCACTGACATGGACATCGCTCCAACCAGAGATTGCTACTGTGGACGAGAATGGTGCAGTAGTAGGAGTAGCCAATGGTTCTACCTTGGTAATCGGCGAATTGGGCGACTTCCGCGATACCATCTTGGTGAATGTGGAGATTCCTACTGGCAACGAGATGATCTGGGATGACTTCCGTATCACCGATAACTGGACACTCAGAGGCTCTGCAGGTTTCAATCCTACATTGTCAGTACCTGAAGATGCGGCTGCGCCAGTCAATATGCTCTTTACGTATAAATCTGCGCGTGCTCCATATGTACAATACGAGCGCAAAGCACCTATCTACTCGCGCCCTGATACTATCCGCATTCCAATGACTACGGATGCTAAGTTCAGCAAGGTGTATGCTACCGTGCGTGCGAATAATGCACTGCAAGGTGTGAACATCACTATCGAACCAAATGGTGCAGGCGAATTCGTATTGGACATCCCTGTAGAGCAATATTTTGGTACAGACGTGGCAATCTATCCTTTGCACTTCGAATTGGTGAAGTTGTTCCTGGATACTTCTACCGAGAAGGGCGAACGCCATGTTACCCTGCCGGGTATCTACCAGATTTATGGCAAGAAGTCAGGTGTCAATACGGGCATTGAGAATACCATTACAACCACCACGGCAACCAAGTCTATCGAGAATGGTCAACTGCTCATCCGCCGCAACGGACAAACCTACACCGTCCTCGGCACCGTGAAATAAAGCCCTTACCCGATAACTCACTTTATTAACTCAATATTTATGAAAAAACTCTTTACTTTCCTAGCAATGATCTGCGTATGCCTTTCGCTGAGCGCAGATATCCGTGTCCTGAGCGACACGCGTATTGGTGAAGGTTTCTTCCCACGCTTTGTGGATGCAGAAACAATAGTTTACCTGAAGCACGGAACTGCTGATTATCGTCAGACTGTTGATGAGAATCAGGCACTTCGCGTGGATAATGAGAATCTGGATCTCAATCTCTATCGCAATGGCGAGCGTATTGTGCTCAAGCCTCACGGCGATGTCAACTACATCTGGGTATCGCTCTCACCTGACCAAACAATGATTCTCTTCAATACCAAACATGGTACAGCTATTTGCGACCTCAATGGTAATGAGATTATCAACCTCGGTCAAGATTTCGATGCTCCTGTATGGTATGGCAACGATTATGTAGTAGGTATGGATGATAACCACGATGGTTATTTCTTCACCGAGTCTTCTATTATGATTGCATCGGTGGACGGTGCAGTAGTTAAACGCTTGTCTGCTCCAGAGGGTATGGGTATGTATCCTGATGTAGATGCTAAGTCGGGTCGTATTGTGTATAACACCGATAACGGCGATATTCACCTCATGCAAATCAATCTCACAGAAGAGCCTATCCGCAAGGATATGCCTCGTTTGGTACAAGAATTGGATGGCACTTTGCTCAATAATATGAAGCGCCAAGAGCGTTTGGCTGCTTCTAAAGATCCAAAGGACGTGAAAATTTATATCAATCCTGGTCATGGTGGCTATGACTCAGACGACCGCTTGATGTATCTCTATCCTATCTTTAAGGATGTGGGCAATAGTGCTTTGAATGAATCAGGTCAATACACCCGCGAGCAAAGTTTCTGGGAGAGCGTTTCCAACTTGGACAAAGGTTTGCGTCTTGATACGATGTTGCGTGACTTGGGTTTCCAAACCAAGATGTCCCGTATTACTAATACTACTGATGACGACCGCAGTTTGTCTGGTATTTCTGCTGAGGCTAGCAACTGGAATGCAGATTTTATGTTGTCTATCCACTCCAATGCGGGTAACCCATCCAACTATATTTTGCATTTGCACTCAGGTATTACCCCAGGCGACCCTTATGGCTTGAATGGTTATCCAGAGAAAGTGCCTGAGTGGGTTTGCAATGAGGCACGTGCTATTACCACATTGATGGGTAGTTACCAATATTCTAACCAAGTGAGCTGCTGGTCACGCGAACCAAACATTGCTGGTGACAAGACTTTCGCACGTACTATCATGGGTTGGAGCAACGGTTATGGCGTTATGCGTAACCTGAAAGTGCCAGGTACCATTTCCGAGGGTATGATGCACGACTATTTGCCAGAGACCTATCGATTGATGAATATCGACTACAAGCGTCAAGAGTCATTTCAATTCGCAAAGACTTTCTATGATTACTTCTGCGATAAAGAATTGCCATATGGTGCTATTGGTGGTCGAATCCACGATGTATATCAAAAACAAGTTTTCCCTAACTACAAGGCACGCAAGGGCACACGCGACGAGTATCGTCCTATCCTTCGCGGTTTGGTAGAGCTCTGGCAAGGCGACCAACTCCTCCAAAGCTATGTTACCGATACCCTGTACAACGGTGTGTACTATTTCTGGAATCTCCAACCTGGTACTTATACCGTGAAGGCTAAACCAGAGGGCTATTATCCACAAGAGCAAACTCTTGAGGTGAAGAACAACGAGATTTCGTATGGTCTATTTGCTTTGTCTATGATGCGTCAGACTCCTCCAGAGGTACTTGATTATAGTCCAAAGGTAGCTGCAGATGAAGAGGTGCTGGTATCTACCGAGGTAACCATCTCTTTCAACTGGGATATGGATACAGAGGCTACTGCAGCTGCACTTGAGATATCTCCTGCAGTAGAGGGTACTATTACGTTCGAGGACGACAACCATACCTTGCGTTTTACTCCTGCTACTCGCTTTGAGCCAGGTGTGACTTATATCGTTACTTTGGGTACTGGTGCTTGCCACCCAGATGCTACTTTTGACAACCATCTCAAGCAACCATTTACCTTCTCTTTCACTACCAGCAATCGTGGTGCAGTGAGCATTGTGCAAACATATCCTTCTGTAGGGGAAACCAATGTGCCTCTGACTCCTTCGTTTGTGGCTGTGTTCGATGCTACAATCGTGAATGCATCTGTTCGCAGCAATGTGGCAGTGCTGGATGCAAACGGCAACAAGTTGGCTGTAAATACCCGTTCTTTCAAGTACAATGCTGCTCCTGCGCCTTACGGCCATATGGCATTCGAGTTGACCAAAGCTTTGGAACCAAATACCGATTATACCTTGGTGCTTTATCCTGGTATCAAGGATGCGGATGATGTCCTATTGAGCGAGACCTACGAGATTCCATTCCGTACAGGTGAAGAAGTAGAGCCTACTCTGCCTCTCGTACACGATATGGAGACCACCTTCTTTGAGGGCGACAAGGACAATTCTACGGAGGTGGAGTCTGCTAATGTGATGAAATATACCAACAAGAAATACGCAGGTTCTGCTTCTAACCAATTCTCTTACGTGTTTGCAGCCGCAGGTGGTGAAGCTCGCTTCAAAGCGACTGATCCTACTTTGATTATTAGCAATAGTGTATCTAAGTTGGGTATGTATGTATTCTCTGATTACTCATTCAATAGCTTGTACGTACACTTTGGTGTGGACGGTGACAACCAGTTCGTGAAGGTTTGCGACCTTGATTATGCAGGTTGGCGCTATTGCGAGGTTGACCTCACTGCTTTGCCAGCAGGTGTGGATTACCAATTCATGGGCTTGAGCCTCAGAGGTGGTAACAACTTGTTGTCTGGTTCAGGTGCATTCTATATCGACAATATCCATGCCGAGTATGTACAACCAGGTCCTGGTTCTGCAGTAGAGGATGTGACAGTAGCTCCTGCTGATGGCAAGTATATCCGCGATGGCTATTTGCAAATCCTGCTCAATGGTACTACCTACAATGCACAAGGTGCTGTGGTGAAGTAACTTCTACACCCTATACCCTTCAACGGCTGCGCATGTCGCAGCCGTTGTTATTTTTTTACCCCCTCTTGCTCATTGTATGTATCAAAAAAGATAAAAATGCCCTATTTTTTTGAAAAAAAACTTATATTGTTTGGTTATAAAAAAAAAATGTAGTACCTTTGCACCCAAATCTACGCTGAGGGAAGTGTCTCTCGTTAAAAGGGTGGGTTTTAGACATATTGTAATAATCTTGTGCCATTTTTGTGGACAAGATTAAGAAGCGTTTATTGGCGCTTTGTGTTTTTTGTGGTTCGAAACTTCGCAACTTTCTGATTACCTGATAAAAAGACCAAAGTAACAGTAGATGCCTATGGGTATGACTCATACTACATTACGCCGCTTAGGGTGTAGTGTATCGTCATATCAGCGTAGGT
This sequence comes from Paludibacteraceae bacterium, assembly GCA_045589755.1. Taxonomy (GTDB): domain Bacteria; phylum Bacteroidota; class Bacteroidia; order Bacteroidales; family Paludibacteraceae; genus Colicola. Next base: position 3,344 of record JAZNPR010000012.1, on the reverse strand, counting down.
TTCCTGTTGTTTATTTTATTAGGTGGGCAATGCGAAGGCCTCGAACTGCGAATAGGCAACTCGAGGTCTGCGCTTTGTCATGTATTGGTGTTTCCTTTTGATACCATTTTCTGCGAACAAAGTTCAGATGCTTAGTGTAATGTGTTGATTAGTAGTCAATATATACGTTTGATTGTTTGTTTGATTTAAGGTAAAAAAGTAACAAAAGGAAATGAAAAGAAATGTAAATGTATTTATAGGTGTAGTCCTATGCGCGGTGTTAGGTGGTTGTTTTTGGTGGTTGGCTAGCGCAGATGAAGGAGACCAATGGAGTCCGAACGAGATATACAGCGAGGTACATCGTACATCAGCGGGTGGTTTTTCTCACACCCATGCATCTTCAGTATCTTCTAATAATGGTGGTGTGGCGTTGACATTGTCATCGCCTTCTGCTACATTCCGCCGTCGCACCTCTTCTATATACGCGGGCGCGCACACTGGCGCAAGTTACGCGCCTCTCGCCTCATCACCTCTCGCCTCATCGCCTATGGGCGCAGCCTCTGGCGCTGGCTTGCACTTGACCAGCGGCGCCGAGATCAAGTCGTTTGGTGGCGGTGGCAACGGTGGTGCAGCTATGTCCTATAGCCAATCGCCAATCGCCAATAGCCGATCCAATTCTGGTTCATTTAGCCCTTCCCTTCAGGGCGGGGTAGGGGTGAGCATCTCTCCCATCGCCTACAGCACCGCACGCCGTGGCGAGATGTCATCGGCTACGGGCGATAACCCAGTTCAGATGATGGCGGAGCAACCTACGATGGCTATGACCAGCACGGCTGGCATGGCGAACGGCTTCTATGGCGGCTATTCTGCTATGGACTACTCATCCACAGCCACTTACTCATCTACATCCGATTACGGTCAATACACAGGCATGTTTGGCACGGGCAGACAGGGCGTCCGCGGAAGACAGAATGGCAATGGTAGTACAGGCAATGCTTGGTGGGTATGGTTGGATGCATGGTTGGCGACAAATGGTAGTGGCATCGGTTCTGGTACGGATTTAGGTAATGGTTATTGGAGTGATTATTATTTCAACGAACAAGCATTAAAGAATGCATACGACGATTTCATTAATAATTATTGGAATCCAGTCATGGGTGGTGATGCAAGCTCCTTCCCTTATGAGGAATGGAAAGCGTGGTTCTTCAAAACATTAGGAGAGCAAGGGCATTATCAATATAATGGTCACAACTATTATTGGGCGCCCGTTGGCGACATACTACCATTGTTGCTCCTTGCGTTGCTGTATGTGCTATTCGTTGCTATCAAATCCAAATCGTTAAAATCACTATTGAAAACTGAGCGCAGCGAATAACCCCTGCCTTTACACTTTTCACCTTACACTTTACACCCTAAAATAAGAAAACTAAAAATTAAAAAGATATGAAAAAACTATTCTCCACACTCTTTGTAGTGCTTTTCGCCACCTCATTGATGGCGCAAGAATTGGGTTCTTCATGTGAGAATCCTATCCCAGTAGATAAAAACTATCGTGCTACTATTGATGGTCCATGTGAAATCTGGTACACGGCCAGTACATATGACCTGCCATTACATGTTTATTTCTCTCCTAAGAGTGATAATAGTAAATGGGGTCCAGATGTAATGATTGATTTTACATGTGAAGAGGGCGTGTATGATGATCCTAAGTTGGATAGTCTTATCAATATGGTGGATGATTACGATGTGTCTTTTCCTCTAGAGTTGATGTGTGATTTAGTGGTACGCAATGGTCGTAATGAGTGGGACTTGTCCGTGGCTAAGAGTTATCGTGAGCAGTTGGCAGAATTTGGTATCCCATATAATATACAAGCCAAAATCAAAGTCATTTATTATGAAGCAGGTTCTGTTAGTTTGACACCCGATACGGCATTTACTTCATGCATGGATAATGCTCATTTCTTTGAGTTGGGTGATTCAGTTGAGATTGCAGCGAATGACATGGAGCGTGTGTTTGTAGCGAACTATTCAGAATGGCAAGAAGATAGTATTCAATTCGTTTGGACGGGCGATGAACCAGCGCAAGTATATCTAGCAGTTCAGGAGTGTGATTTCGCTCCATCAGCTACTAACCCATTTGTTTGGGCTATTTATGATGTGACTAAGGATGCTCCACACAAAGTGCAATCGCAAGAGATGAAAGATGCTATCAAGCAACACGCAAACGGAGGTTTATATTATGCCAAAGTAGTATCTCCTTCTGCTGGCAAATTGTTGGTTGAGAAGATTCCTATGAAGGCTGCACAGGGTGGTGCACAAGTGTTGACCCTAGGGCAAGAAATACAAGTGCAAGAAGATGTGTTGTATTGTTTCCCTAAGACATGGACAGCAGCACAATTTGTAGCTTCTACTACCCAACCTGTTGCAATGTATGTATCTAACACGGCAGACTTCACTGCTACAGACACCGATGCAAATGTCTTGGATGTTTTTGCTGCTAATCAATATGGTAACGAGCAGATTGTTTATCTTTCTTCTGTAGAAATTGCTGATCTTGCTGAGCAAGCTACTGATGAATACATCTATGTTCGTTTCAGTTGTCCTGCATCTACTGTGATTGCTATTGATTCTTGGGAGGCATCTGCGTGTGCAGGTGAGTCGTATATGATTCCTGTTAATGAGGCAGTTCGTATTGAAGCTAACGATTCTTATCAAGTATATCGTTTGCGCTATGCTGATTTGCAAGGAGCTGAGTTGAAGATACAGTGGAGTGGCAATGGAACAATCAAACCATATATTTCGGATACATGCGATTATATATTCTCTGAAACACAATATTTGCTTCTTAATCCTGCTCCTAATATCAAGCGTCGTGGTACAAAGACCATTTCTGCTGATGAGGTTAATGCATGGGCTTCACGTGTCAATGCTGACGGATTCATTTATGTGCATTTCTCTGCTACAAGCGCTGGTAATATCACGTTTGCAGTAGAGAAACCTATCATCCCCGACCCCGTTTATACCTCTTTCGATGCTGCTGTTTGCTTCGGCGAGAGCTACGACTGGAACGGTCAAACCTACAATGAGACAGGTAAATACACCCAAACCTTCCCTGTAGCCAACGGCGCAGATAGCATTGTGACCCTCAATCTGACTGTTTATCCACAAACCCCAGCTACCACTGAGGAGGCAACTATCGATTTCGGTACTACCTACGAGTGGAACGGTCAAACCTATTCGACTGCGGGCGAATATACTACTACTCTCCAAGACGAGAACGGCTGCGACTATCAGGCTACGCTGATTTTGACCATCTTGCCAGAGGAGCAGCCAGAAACGGACGGCACTATTTTGCTCAATCCAAC
>JAZNPR010000011.1:0-26048 GCA_045589755.1 Paludibacteraceae bacterium | reverse complement strand
ATTATGTGGAATGACGTTTTAACCTTCTTCCAAGGGATGGGATTTATGAATATCGACTGGCGTCAAGGTCTGATGCTATTGATTTCGTTCTTCCTACTTTTCTTGGCTATTAAGAAGCAATACGAGCCACTGCTCCTATTGCCTATTGCCTTTGGTATGTTGCTTACCAACTTGCCAGGCGCGGAAATGTATCACCCAGAATTGTGGACCAACTTCCTTGATGTCAACCACGAGGGCTATCACAGCTATGGCTACATCATGAAGAATGCAGGTCTATTGGATGTGCTCTATATCGGTGTAAAAGCAGGTGTTTATCCTTGCTTAATCTTCATCGGTGTAGGTGCAATGACCGACTTTGGTCCGCTGATTGCTAACCCTAAATCATTGATTTTGGGTGCTGCAGCGCAAGTGGGTATCTTTATCACTTTCCTCTGTGCAAGTGCATTCTTTACTCCAGCAGAGGCAGGTTCTATCGGTATCATCGGTGGTGCGGACGGTCCTACTTCTATCTTCTTGACATCTAAGTTGGCTCCTCACTTGCTCGGCCCTATCGCTATCGCAGCTTATTCCTACATGGCATTGGTGCCAGTCATTCAACCACCTATCATGCGTGCGTTGACTACTCCAGCGGAGCGTAAGATTAAGATGAAACAACTCCGTTCTGTGAGCAAGGTAGAGAAGATTGTCTTCCCTATCATTATCACTGCTATCATCGCATTGGTATTGCCTGATGCAGCTCCATTGATTGGCTGCTTGATGTTGGGTAACTTGATGAAAGAGTCTGGCGTAGTTGATCGCTTAAGCAAGGTGGCTCAAAACGAATTGATGAATATCGTGGTGATCTTCCTCGGTCTTTCTGTAGGTGCTACTGCTACAGGTGCTACCTTCCTCAACGTGAAGACCATCTTGATTCTCTGTATGGGTATCGTGGCCTTCGGTATGGGTACTGCTGGTGGTGTGCTTCTCGCTAAGTTCATGAACCTCTTCTCCAAAGAGAAGATTAATCCGCTGATTGGTTCTGCTGGTGTATCTGCTGTGCCAATGGCTGCTCGTGTGAGCCAAGCAGAAGGTCAAAAGGCCGACCCAAGCAACTTCCTCCTCATGCACGCTATGGGTCCAAACGTAGCAGGTGTGATTGGTTCGGCTGTGGCTGCAGGTATCTTGCTGACCATGCTCGGATAAGTACTATCAATCAATAACAACAAGGGAATCACATGCATGTTGAGGGGTCAACTTGTATGTGGTTCCTTTGGTTTTACAAAATAAACTAATGAAAAAAATCGTTTTATCCTATGTGTTGGCATTTGTTTCTGTTGCGGCACTTTCGCAGACAGATGCCAATTATACAAAACTATCATCTCGTTTGGCAGAGATGATGCATGAATATTCACAAAAGTCTTATCAGAAAGCACGAGAGGACGCTCCTTTGTCATATGTGTTAGCATTGGTGAAACTCGCTGATACAGAGCAAGATGATGCTGTTTTTGCTGAGTATGATTGCAAAGTGGCAGAACAGGTGGGGCGTATTTATATTGTGAATATTCCTTGGGGTCGTTTGGCGGCATTATCTGTTGATCAGCGTGTTATACGAATAGAGGCAGAGCGTATGCCTCGCCCAGCCATGGATAAAACGCATGGATATATCAATTCGGCCGATGTTTATAGTGGCATAAATTTACCTCAAGCATATTCTGGCAAGGGTGTTGTGGCAGGAGTGTTTGATACGTATTATGACTTTACGCACCCTGCATTTTTTGATGAGAATGGACAGTCGCGTATCAAGTATTACTATGATATGTTGTGGAAAAATGCAGATGGCACTTACGGACATGGGATAGAAGATTCCGATGAAATTGTTGCGCTAAAACATTCGCAAAACACCTATAATCATACACATGGTACGCACGTTGCAAGCACAATGGCAGGGTCAAGTGTTAATGGAAAATATCAGGGTATGGCTCCTCAGAGCGATATTTATTTGGTGGATTTCAATTCAGAGCGTCAAGATTTTGAAAATCCTAATGCACATACTTCTGCAACTGCTGTGTTGGGCTTTAAATACATTTTTGATAAAGCGGCTGCAGAAGGTAAACCTTGTGTAGCAAACTTTAGTAGTTGTGAGAGTATCACATTATCACGCCAACGTATTTTAGAGGGAGAGGCTTTGCAAGAATTAGTTGGTCCAGGACGTATAATCGTAGCAGCATGTGGAAATATGGGAATGAATATCCCCTATATGGAGAAACCTGCAACTATGCATCAGGCTGGTGCTGCTATTACGAATGGTATAGGGGGAGGCGCAATAATTGATATGGATATTGTAACTCCTGATAATCAGTATGTTCGGATAGATTTCTGGGGATTTAAATTATCAGAATCTACGGTAGAGAGTACACTTACTTTTCATACTGATTCCGTAAAACTACTTAATGGCGATACTTGCGTTTTGAGAACAAAAGTGAGTGCAGGGGATATTGTTCTTAAAATATATAAAAGTACATATATTGATGAGCGTGGTGATGTATTTCACATAGATGGTACAATGCCTCATGTGCTTTATTTGATGTATTATGGAGCATCTATTTTACTTACCGGAGATTCGCCTGCTTGGTTGTATAGCGATTTATTTTTGAGTCCATTTGCGAATATATCTGGTGTGCCAGAGTATAATTTGCTCGCTCATGGTTATTCTGTTGCGTGGCCTGCGACATTGCCATTTGTTGTTGCGGTGGGAGCGACTGGCTATCATTCTACTTATACGAATATGTTTGGCACTGTAAATAATGAGTTGGATGTGATGCTACCTGATTCTGTGGGTCATATCGCTCAATTCTCATCTTTAGGACCGACTTTTGATGGGCTTATCAAGCCAGATGTTGTGGCACCAGGAATGTATATCAATGCGGCACATAACAGTTTTTCAACTACTTTTGAAGATGATAAAAAGTGGCTAACAGAAAAAGTGTTGCATAATGGAAAGAGTTATTATTACATGGCACAATCTGGTACATCAATGGCTTCTCCTATCGTTGCTGGTGCTATTGCTTTGTGGTTGGAGGCAAATCCGAAACTTACACCAGATGATATTTTGGATATTATCGCAAAATCTGCCACCAAACCCGAGGCTGAATTAGATTATCCCAACAATACCTATGGATATGGACAGATTGATGTGTATAAAGGGCTACTACACGCATTAGATGTAAAAACAGCAATTCCGAATATTTACGATTATCAACCTTCACAAGCTCGTTTTGTGCTAGAAAATGGTATTTTGCGTGTGCTATTTATCGAGGATAATATGCCAGATGATGATGTGCAATTGAGCATTTATGGCATCAATGGTATGTTAGTACAAACGGTTAAAGGCAGGACTGCTAATATCTCGCATTTGCCTAATGGTGTGTATGCAGTGCAATTACAGACGAGCAATGTAAAAACATCTGGTTCTACGTTGATTCGCTTGTAGATCAAATTTTGTATATAGATTTTATTATTATAAGGGAATATGTGAGTTCCTCCTTAAAAAAAAAGAGCCTTTTTTTGCTCTTTTTTTTGTATATGTCAAAAAAAAGTAGTACCTTTGCAGCGATTTTCGACTATAGTCTCTGGCGATCAGCATAGAGCACGCGTATTTGCGGCTCGAACAGTAGTGTATACTATAGTTATTTAACCCATTAAAACAATAAATCGAAATGGATTTAATGAAAATTGCCGAAGAGGCATTCGCTGGCGAGAAGAAAGAGTTTCCAGCATTCGCTGCAGGTGATCAAGTGACTGTAGCTTATCGTATTAAAGAGGGTAACAAGGAGCGTATCCAAGAGTTCCGCGGTGATGTTATTTGCATCCACGGTAGCGGTGACAAGAAGCGCTTCACTGTTCGCAAAATGTCTGGTAACGTAGGTGTAGAGCGTATCTTCCCTATGGATAGCCCATTCATTGAGAACATCACCGTTAACAAATACGGTAAAGTTCGTCGCTCTAAATTGTACTACTTGCGTGCTCTTACTGGTAAGAAAGCTCGTATTCCAGAGCGCCGCGTGAAGTAATGCGCTTCGGTTATCGATAACAGATATTTGATTACCGATAACCGAATCTTGCCAAATGGTGTAATGGTAGCACTACAGATTCTGGTTCTGTCTGTCTGGGTTCGAGTCCTAGTTTGGCAACAAAGAAATGGATTCCCAATGTGAGTCCATTTTTTTATTTCTTAGAAAAAAGTTGTACCTTTGCAAATAAAGAGCAATCATGATTCGTGTAGCAATTTTAGGTTATGGCAATATCGGTCGAGCAGCCGAAGAAGCTATCCATGCAGCTCCTGATATGGAGTTGGCAGGTATCTATCACCACTATGATTCGTTGGAGGATATGCAAGCCGACGTAGCGTTGGTTTGTACGCCAACGCGCGAAGTGGAGGTGTTTGCTAAGCGACTGATAGAAAAAGGCATCTGCACGGTAGATTCGTTTGATATTCATACACAGATCTATTCCTTGCGACAAACGCTGGCACCTCTAAATCGTACTAATAACGCTGTGAGTATTATTGCTGCGGGATGGGATCCTGGTTCTGATTCGGTTGTGCGTGCTTTGCTCTTGGCTATGGCACCCAAAGGTATCACATATACCAATTTTGGACCTGGTCGCTCGATGGGGCATACCGTGGCAGCCAAGGCTATTGCAGGTGTAAAAGATGCTTTATCTATGACCATACCTCTTGGGACTGGTGTACATCGTCGCATGGTGTATGTGGAACTAGAAGAAGATGCTAATGCAGCTGAGGTGGAAACTCGGTTATTACAAGATGAGTATTTTGCTCATGATGAGACACATATGATTGTGGTAGAATCGGTTGAGAAATTGAATAACGTGGCACATGGTGTAAACTTGGTGCGCGATGGTGTGTCTGGCGATACACATAATCAGCGTTTTGCATTTAATATGACTATCAATAATCCTGCATTGGCAGGTCAAGTGATGGTATCTTGTGCACGTGCAGCTTCTCGTTTGCAACGAGAAGGGCGATATGGTGCCTATACCATGATAGAAATACCTCCTATTTATTTATTGCCAGGCGACGAAGAAACGCTTATACGTTCGTTGGTATAAGTCTTCCCTTTTTAGACCGTAATTCAATACAGCGCGCGTTTAGCGATTAGAATAGAGTGTGCTGTAGCGTCGCGCATTCACACGATAGGCGATATATGCATCTGTCAGATTGTTTTGCGCTTGCAGCAGTTGGGTGTGTGCCTCCAGCAGTTCGGCTATGGTGGCTTGCCCCGCTTGGTAGCTGGCTTGTGTGAGGCGATAGTGATTAGCCGTGATATCCACTGCATGTTGATGCTCCTGAATCATCATGTCTGCTTCTTGCATCTTATAATACGCTTGTTTGGTACGCATATGTAGCATTTCGCCCATTTGCTCTTGCTGTAGTTGGGCATGTTGTAGTGCCATCTTCTGCTCGCGCATTTTATGACTTGTTTCCCACCAACCTGTCAGCGGAACGGACACGGATACAAACACAGATCCATTACCCGTTTCGCTACCCAAATTAGTTGGTAATATATTCGTCTGCAACTTACCATACCCATAATGCGCACCAATTGCCACTTGTGGCAGCGCTTCTGCTAGTGCCATGCGGTGTTGCAGCTGTGCTGCTTGGACTTGCAATGTCAGCAACTCGTGTTCGGTAGTGATGGGTGAGAGTTGGTCAGAGTAGGGTATATCTGCAGTAGGCAGAATCTGGGAATTGGTAGAAGGAATGATTTGCAATGTGTCGGAATAAGGGATACCCATACCCAAACATAGTGCTTGTTGCGCTAACTGCAATCCATGGGTCAGTTGAATTTGCATGCGACGCATTTCGGATTGCTTGAGTTCCACTTGCAACAGGTCTTTCGGCAACACCAATCCTGCACGCACTGCTGCCGAGACTGTCTGGTGAATGGTATCCAGCAATGCCATGGTGGCAGTAAGGGTGGTTTGTTTTTCGCGAAGTCCTACCACCAACCAATAACTTTCTTCCACTTCCAACAATACATCACGTTGTGTAATCTCTGACTGCAATTCGGCTGCTTCAACACCGAGATTAGCCAACTGATTGCCTGTAATAATTTTACCTCCCATATATACTGGTTGTACCGCGCTTACTCCTACTTGATAGCCATATTGAAAAAGCGATAAGTGGTTATCTAATCCTAAGGCAGCTCCGTAATTACCATAAAGCGCAATCAGCAGGTCTCGCACCGAAGCATTGCCTATATCGTCTATACCTATTTCCACCATAGGGTGCAGACTATGGTAGCCCATAGCAGACGCACTGATTTGTGGAAAATACTTGGTCATGGCTTGTTTCTTCACCTCTTCAGCTTTGCTCACGTTGAGGGCTGCTTGCTGAATCTTCTTGTTGTGCTGCTGCGCAAGGGATAGGCATGAGTCCAAGGTCAGCACACGATCTGCCATACCATGTGCGCTGATAAGAAGGCAGAGCGCCAACACCAAGAAACGATATGTGGTAGTATGATTAGCGTGCATAGATTTTCCAATATACAACAGGTAGAACAGTGATGGTGAGCGGCAGGGTGAAGATTGTGCCGAAGCAGATGACCACACCCATTGGCATCCACAGACTGGTTTGGGCTAAGATCATCGGCAATACGCCCAATGCTGTGGTTGCAGAAGTCAAGAATACAGGGCGCATACGGCGCAACCCCGCTTGGAAAGCGGCTTCGCGCACGGATAGGTGTTGTGTTCGGCGCAGTTCTTCTGCGTATTCGTACATGATAATGGCATTGCGCACAATGATACCAATCAGACTGACAATACCCAGCACCACTGTGATAGAAATATCCATATTAAATATAGATAGACCAACGAAAGCACCAAAAACGCACAGAATAGAGCTCGATAATGCCAGTAGCGCCAATGACACTTTGCCAAAGTGGTAGAGCAGTAGCACAAACATCACCAATAGCGCAGCCACTACGCTCCATAGTATCTGAGGTATTAGCTGTTTGTTGATAGCGCTGAGCCCTCCATACTCGATGCTAACGCCTTCGGGCAAGGAAGATAGATGCTCGTTGATCCAGTGTTTCACTTGTCGCTCTGCATCCACTTGGCTGGTCTTGCCGCGCAGGTCGCAGCCCACGGTGATGGTGCGTATGGAGTTGTGTCGCTCAATAGAGGCATGATGCCATTGGGGGGTGAGTGTCGCTATTTGGCGTAGTGGCACCCATACCGAAGGGTAGGCAGTAGGCACCATGATATCTTCCAGCGTATGGTGATTCAGTTGGTGGATATCTTCGGTGTATAGCATCACGGGCACTTGATAGTCACCTTCCCAGATAGTGGTGAGTGTGGCTCCATCGGTCACAGAACGCAGATAGAGCGTAAGCATCGTCTCCGTGACACCTAATCGAGACGCCTCAGGTTCGCGCAGCGTGATACGTGTTTGGGTGGTGAAGGCATCGTAGTTCGAGTGTACCCATGTCAGGTTGGGCAGGGTAGCCATAAACTGCTTGATGGAATCGGCAATAGGTAGCATCGCATCCCAATCATCGCCTTGGATGTTAATTTCCAGTGGATTACGTGCTGCTTGGTAGTCTAGCTGCTTGAATCGTATGTAGGCGTTGGGAAAATAGTGTTCATAGCGTGGTGTCATTTCCTTGAGCAGGCTAGCAGTGGCTTTGGTGGAAGTGGTGTTGACTATGAATTGTGCATAATTGGGGCGTGCCATTTGTGGCGTGTAAGTAGCATGAAAACGGGGGGAAGCTTGTCCTACAAACGCGGTGATAGAACTTATTCGCGCATCTATGCGCATCATTCTTGCCAGCGAGTCTGCCACCATGGCTGTCTGCTCTATAGAGGCGTTCTGCTCCAAATGAATCTCCACCGCAAAACACTCGCGCTCTGCCTTTGGCAGCAGTTGCAGGTTATGCTGTGTGAGCAAAAATAGACCAATGGCCATGCATACTGCCAAAGCCGTGAAAGGCACCCATACGTGGCGGAAACATAGACTCAACACACGGTGATACAAGCGTTGCAACTTAGAAAAGAAAAGCTGCTGCACCCGCTCAAAGCCGCGCAGATCCTTGATGCGTTGGCGGCGAATGAAACGCGTAGCCATATATGGGGTAGCCCATGCAGCATAGAAGATGCTGGCGGTGAGTGCAAACAGCACCGCATAGGGGAATAGCTGAATAAAATCACCCAATGGACCATCAATAATCTTGGTCATAGGAAAGAACATGCCCGATATAGCACAAGTGGCCAATGCCATAGGTACAAACAACTGCTTGGTACTCACGGCGGCAGAATACCAGCGGCTATGCCCTTTTTCCAGCATGTCGGTATAGCCATCAATGACAATCACCGAATCGTCCACTATCATACCCAGTACGAATATCAGTGCTGCCAGTGTGACGGTGTTGAGTTCGATACCCGTGATATACATCAGTCCTATGCAAACGGCTATGCAGACTGGCACGCCCGTACTTGCCACCAATGCCGTGCGCAGCGGGAAGAGCAGCAGCATGACTGCTATCACCACGACGATGGAGATGAGAATATCTTTTAGGAAGGATAGCACCGAGTCATTCACCACCTTAGGTTGGTCGGTGATACGATGAAAACGAATATCGGGTGGGAAAGTGGCGCGTGCTTGTTGCAGATGCTGTTCTACATCGTTGCCAAAAGCCACGATGTTATTGCCTGGCATCATTTCCATATTTACAATCACGCACGAGCGCTCGGGTTCGAGCACAGCATCTTTGTCGCCTGTGTAGAAGCTAACAAACTGTTTGGGTTCTTCGTATTGTCGTTTGATAGTGGCTATATCTTGCAGGCGTATGGCGGTGCCAGATACGGGGTCTATCCATACGATTTGTTCGGCAATCTCTTGTTCGGATGTGTATGGGGTAGCCACCTGCAGGGGTTGGCTGTTGTGGATGTTGCCTCCTACTGTGCGTAGTCCACGTAGCATAAGGGACATTTGTAGGGCGGTCTGGTCAATGCCGTAGGCAGACAGGCGTGCGGGGTCAATATATACAGCCACCTCTTCGTGCTGTGTGCCCAGTACCTTGATACGTCCCATCTCGGGCATGGTGCGTAGTTGGGTGCATAATTGCTTGGCAAATGCTTCGAGTTCGCGCGGACTACGTTCGTTGCTCTCTATGGCCAGTAGCATGGAAGATGTATTACCAAAATCATCTACGAGAACGGTCTGTAGCACACCAGGGGGTAAACTCGTCTTGTGAAATAACTCTAATCCCGCTCTGATTTTTGTCCATGCAGTATGGCTAGATGCCACCGAATTGCGAAGCGTAACGTACACATACACGACTCCGTCTTCGGATATAGAGTAGGTGGTTTGTTTGTCAATATCTTCGAATCCATTGAGGTAATTTTCCAGCGGAATAGTGACTTGTTCTTCCACCTCTTGAGCCGTAGCACCTGGATAGATGGCAGCCACTACACCTTGACGTATGGTGAATTGCGGAAACTCATCTTTATTCATCTTTGGCAATGAATAAATACCAAACGCAGTGAGCATCAATATGATGAAGAATACGATGCTCGGATTGCGCATAGCGCTTTGTATGTGGTCGCGTTTGCTCACCGAAGGTTGGGTGTTAATAAGTTACAGGGGCTCCGTTGTACATTTTTTGATAACCACTGGTGATGATTACATCGCCGACGGATAGTCCGCTGGTGACCAATACGCCATCGGCGGTGTAGGGCCCCACTTCTATCTGACGGCGCATGGCTTTGCCATTATGTACTACCCATACCATGGTACTGTGTGTTTGGGTGTGAATGCAGGTGGCTGGGATAATGATACCTTCTACGGCTTGCGTTTGCAATTGTATTTTTCCCACCATACCAGGCAGTAATTGGCGCTTGATTGATGCAGTAGTATGGGTCAGTGTGGCTGTGACGGTATAGGTGTGTGATAGCCGATTGGCAATTAAATTCTTTTCGGTTACTCGTATAGGTATATCAGATACGTGTATCGCTTCCACGGACATGGTACCGTTGTCTCCGATGGAGATAGTGCTAATATCTTTTTCTGGCACATCAAATGCTACGTTGTATTCTTGTATGTCCAATAGAGTCATAATGGGTACTGCGGGGGCAATATTCTGTCCTATTTGTAGGTCACATTCTGCTACGATGCCATCGCGGGGCGCCATGATTGTGCAGTCGTCTAAACGCTTGCGGGCTATGGATAACATAGACTGTGCTTGTTGCAATTGGCTGCGTAGTTCTACCATTTTTTGTTCGGTCACACCGCCTTGCTCGAATACTTGTTGTGCTCGTTGATAACCGTCGGTGGCTTGCTGCAATGTAGCTAATGCAATTTGCAAGGAGTTGTATGCTTGAATGCTATCAATGACCAATAATGCTTGCCCTTTCTTTACTCGGTCACCGTTGGCCACATAGAGATGAGTTACTGTTCCCCCAATGGTTGAACTGATAGGAATAGAAGCGTTTTCTTTCATCTTTCCTACGTAGGCATGGGCGTTGATTTGCTTTTGTTCTGTAATGGTCAAAGTGCCAACAGGAATAGGTTTAATCTCTTGTTGGTTTTTAGATTGGAAATTACAACTACTCACACACAGCAGCAAGGGCAATAGCAATATAATATGAATCTTGTAATGCATACAATTAACTCTTTTTGGCAAGCATGAGAATATTGTTTCCTGTAATCTTTTTACTACTTGTGAGTTCTTCTCCCAAATATTGTAATTTGAATTCAATCGTTTTATCGTATATGGTTCCGTAGCCATATACTTCGGTATTGTAATATTCGGTTTCGGTAAATTCAATAAAATCTCCCCAGAAATCAGAATCCTGTTTTGTATAGATCAAGGTAATGGTACGTAAAAAAGGACGTAATTCCAACTGATTATTGCTTAATACAGCTTGTGTTGTATAGGCACTGCCATTAATCGTATTGAAGGTTAGTAAAAATGTACTATCGCTCACATGAATGATTTCCATGGCTCCCATTTCATCTGGTAGCGATATTTTGTCGGTAGCGTCTTTAACAATCTGCCCGCTAATCTTGAAACTATATTCTCCAGCGATGCTTTGTAATTGGGATTCACAAGCCGAAAAAAATAGGATTGCTCCAAAGAGGAAACAATATGAGAAAATCTTAACTGTGTTCATTACTATGTAGAGTTGTAGTTTATAATGTTATTTTACCCTCAAACGAGTCGCTTTCAGTGCTTCGTCCAAGTTCAGTAGAGTTTGTTGGCATACACCTTCATTATCTTGTACATGAGGATATAGACGCTGCAAACTGAGGTATATCTTCTCGGCTTCTGCCAACGCATGCAGCGATTCGCTGTCGTTGCCCACTGCGCGGCTGAGTAGGAGCTTGAGCATATCCACCGCACACCAGAACATCGCCAAGGTCGTATATTTGCCATGATGAACCTTGTACATGGGCAGGATCGTTTGATATGCCTCTTCAATCTTCCCTTTGCGGCGTAATTCAAATACCTCTTTGACGGTCATGGCGGTGGTGTGGAGTGGTGTTGAGTGGTTTAGCGGCGGCGAAATCCTTGCATTTGCTGCATCTTCTTCATCATCTTGCTGGTTTGTTCGAACTGCTTGAGGAAGCGGTTGACCTCCACAATGCTCGTTCCTGAACCTTTGGCAATACGATTCTTGCGGCTACCATTGAGCAACGATGGATTGCTACGCTCGGCTGGAGTCATAGAAGATATGATGGCTTCGATAGGCTTGAACGCATCATCACTCACTTCTACGCCTTTGAGGGCCTTGTCCATGCCAGGAATCATACCCATGAGTTCTTTCATCGAACCCATCTTCTTGATTTGAGCGAGTTGTGAGAGGAAGTCGTTGAAGTCAAATTGGTTCTTCGCAATACGCTTGCTGATGCGGCGTGCTTCTTCCTCATCGTATTGCTCTTGTGCGCGCTCTACGAGTGATACCACGTCACCCATACCCAATATACGGTCGGCCATACGCGATGGGTGGAACACATCCAGTGCGTCCATCTTCTCGCCTGTACCAATAAACTTGATTGGCTTTTGCACTACCGAGCGGATGCTGAGTGCAGCACCACCACGTGCGTCACCGTCCAGCTTGGTGAGGATTACGCCGTCGAAGTCCAAACGGTCGTTAAACTCCTTAGCCGTGTTGACAGCATCTTGACCTGTCATGGCATCTACCACGAAGAGGGTCTCTTGTGGATTGATAGCTTGCTTGATTGCTGCAATCTCCTGCATCATCTGCTCATCCACAGCCAGACGACCTGCGGTATCCACAATCACTACGTCGTAGCCATATACTTTGGCTTCTTGAATCGCTTTTTGTGCTTTGATGACAGGATTGGCTTCGCCTTCGCCCGTATAAACTTTGGCGTTGATTTGCTCACCGAGTACGCGCAACTGCTCAATAGCCGCAGGACGATATACGTCACATGCCACCAGCATCACGCGTTTGTTCTTCTTGGTTTGGAGGTAGTTCGCCAATTTCGCAGAGAAAGTGGTCTTACCCGAACCTTGCAAACCGCTCATGAGGATCACGGCTGGAGTACCTTTGAGATTGATTTCTGCTGCATCGCCACCCATGAGGTTTGCCAACTCGTCGTGTGTGATTTTCACCATCAGTTGTCCTGGGCGAACAGCGGTCATCACGTTCTGACCCAATGCTTTGGCTTTCACCTCGTCGGTGAATTGCTTAGCGGTCTTATAGTTAACATCGGCCTCAAGTAGGGCTTTGCGAATGTCCTTGACGGTTTCGGCGATATTGATTTCGGTAATACGACCTTCACCTTTGAGAATCTTAAATGATCGTTCTAATCTTTCTGATAAATTATCAAACATAGTATTCCATTTTAATTTAGCGCACAAAGGTACAACAAAAAATGCACATATACAAGAAAATTGGGCGAAAGTTTACTTTTAAGCCCAATTTTCCTGCATGTATAGTATGAAACCGCTTATTCTATCTATCTTTTCGGATAATGCTTCCGCCTACTGCCATATTTTGCTTGATAGCGGGGCTACCCTTGTAGGTGATTTTGCTGGCACCTGCGGCTTGTGCCCATAGCTCGCGTTGCACATGTACTTCGGCTACGCTGGCACCTGCGCAATTGATGTGCATATCTTGCACTACGAAGGATTCAGCATCCAGTTCGCCTGCGCCTGCGATGGTAATGTGGGCGGACTCAGCTGTTCCCTGTAGTTCCAGCGAACTGGCACCTTTGGCATCTACGGTCAGGGTATTGACTTGCAAATGCAAATCGGCTTCGGCTGCTCCGTTGAGGTCGAGTGTCAGGGAGGGCTGTTGCAGCGTATGACCATCCAGGGTCTCTATCTTGCTGGCACCATATACAGTGATCTTGCGTAGGGTAGGTGATGCAATGGCAAAATCCAGCATCATATCTTCGATAGGTATTTGCGTGGTGACATCGATATGGAGTACACTATCTCTCACCTCTGCCTTCCAGTTCTCCTCGCCACTAACCACCGATTGTAGCATATTCGTAGTCAAGGTAGTAGAAGGTGTTGCGGCATGGCTCAAATGTAGCTCTGCGGCTCCACGCAG
The DNA here is from genome assembly GCA_045589755.1 of Paludibacteraceae bacterium. Taxonomy (GTDB): domain Bacteria; phylum Bacteroidota; class Bacteroidia; order Bacteroidales; family Paludibacteraceae; genus Colicola. The sequence goes on along the minus strand of JAZNPR010000011.1, from coordinate 12,467 downwards.
TTCCACACTATGGTATGCGTCCAATTGCAACGTAGAGTGGGCTATACCTGCATCGTCCATATCAAAGCCGTCAATAGCCATCGTGCTTAGGATTTGAGGTGCATGCTCATAGGAGTGATACATTTTAAGCAGCGAAGCTCCCCAAAAGACGATAGATGCTATCCATAATAGTATCGTAATCCACCAGAAACGTGCTTTAGGACCGCGACGGGTACGCATATATGTTACGATGGAGTGCACAATCATCACGATGGGCAATACGACTATCGCTATCAATGCAATGATTAGCAGCGGAATGAGGAATGCGTTTCCGCCTACTAACATTTCGGCAAAAACAGAGATAATGGGGAATGCTGTGCCTGCTGTGGCTGTTCCTGCAACGGCAATAGCAAATAGGGCAATAATCATAGCAAATCCAATACAAATCACAGGCAACGCCAATATCGCCAAAATCACGTTGAGCACAATGCTCAGCACGCGTCCGCAACCAGCATGTTGCGACTTATCTACTTTCACTTTCGGACGGCGATTCTCGCCGAACTCCGTAGGTGCGCCAATCTGCGATTGGATGCTGCGCACCATCTCTATGGTCACAACTTGCGTGTTCTTAGCGAACAACGCTTTTTGAAAGAGTTCTGCGATGCGTGCTTCTATATCCGCCATCACTTCTTGACGGTCGTTAGCGGGCAAACGCATCTCTATATCTTGCAGATAGTCTTTTAGCGTTTGATAGGCATCTGTGTCAATGTGATACACCAATCCATTTAGGTTAATTGTACGAGTTTCGTTCATAATCGGGTAGAATTATTGATTTGTTACTTGGTTGACTGCTTGGCAGATTGACTGCCATTCTTCGTGGAGTTGGGCGAGTAGTTCTTCGCCTTCAGGGGTCAGCGTATAGTATTTGCGTGGTGGTCCTCCTGTGGATTCTTGCCAGCGATACGATAGCAATCCCTCATTCTTCATGCGGGTGAGCAATGGATAGAGTGTACCTTCTACCACCAGCAGTTCGGCTTTTTTCAGGGTCTCCAGAATGTCTGAAGCATAGGCCTCGCTGCGGCTAATGATGGACAGGATACAGTACTCCAATAGCCCTTTTCGCATTTGACTTTTTAGATTGGAGAGCATAGTTTTGTTGTTTTAATCAATCCGTAATTTGGTCGTAGTTGGGCATCAGAATCATCAATATGATGTAGAGCAATACGCCAGGAAATCCCACGCTAAAGATACTTAACACTGCGTATAGTACGCGAATTAATGTAGGATCTACATTGAAATACTCGGCGATTCCGCTACAAACGCCCGCCAAAATGCGGTTAGAAGAACGATACAGTTTTTTCATTGTTGTATTTTATTTATAGTATGTTTAGTCATCCATGCGTAGGAATTTTCCGTCTAAATCGAAGAGCAGCTCCATGCCGTTGCCCAGTTCGATTTCGAGGGCGTACTTGCCGATGGAGTATTTTACGGCAAAGTGGTTGGGGTAGTGTTGCTTGAGGTAATTAGCAATCACTTCTGGAATAATCCCTTCGGGTACAGGATAAATTTCGCAATCCACAGACTCCAAGTTACCGCGATGGTCAAATTCAATTTTGGTTGAATTTTTTAGATACACGGTAAATTCGTTGTGGATACCATCTCTTTCTCTTTCGATGTATGCTATGTCAGCCACATTGAAATGTTGTTGAACAAAACTCTGCGCTTGTGCGGGCAGTTCCGAGTAGGTGATACTGTGTTCACGATCTGCGCATGCAGTCAGTGAAATGAATAGGGTTGCCATAATGGCTAATGCTTTTTTCATAGTAGTAATAATTAAATGGTGAATAATAAGTTGGTTTTATTTACTTCAAAACAAAAAGTGTGCCATTGCTTTTTTTTGTTTTCTGGTGCAAAGGTACTACTTTTTTACTACTATGCAAAGCAAAGTACTAAAATATTGCGAAAAACACGAATAAATATACTTTTTTCTATTTTTTTTCAAAAATATTTGGTCATATCAAAAAAAAGCAGTACCTTTGCAGTCGCTTTTGTAAACAAAGGCGAATATGGTGGTTATAGCTCAGTTGGCAGAGCATCGGATTGTGGTTCCGAGTGTCGTGGGTTCGAGCCCCACTATCCACCCAAAAAAGAGCGGGATACCTTTTGGTATATCGCTCTTTTTTTGTGATTAGTATGAGGGCTCGAACCCAACAATAGGGGTCCCCAAAAATCTCCGATTTTAGGGGAGAGCGAGTTGTTGCGGCTACTTTAACTACGAAGTAGTTTTGTGTAGCAAGCGACAAACGAGCGAGAGCCCCACTATCCACCCAAAAGAAAAAGACAACCGAGTGGTTGTCTTTTTTGTTGATTGCTATTTGCATTAGGATTGCGTACTGTCTTGCTGTGCTTTCTGCGTTTCCACCTGTGCTTTGATCTCCTCCCATGCTTTTTCGGCGTAGGGGGTGAGGGTGGTGTACACGACGGATTTTTCTCTCAGTTCGGGTTGGATAAACTGAAATTGCTTGTCCAAGTTATGCACGCATAGCACCAGTGCCACAATCACGATACCCCATTTGGCTGCGCCAAACACGCCACCTAATAGGCGATTGATCCAACCCAATTGTATCTTCTGGAAGAGTTTGGACAGCAATCGTGCCACGATGTTCAGTCCCAAGGCGATACCCGCAAAGAGTAGGGCGTATGCCACTATGATGCAGGCGGTCTCGCTCCACTCGAACTGCTGCATGAGCCAACTGGCAAAAGCGGCACTCCAGTACTTGGCACCGACGAAGCCCAAGATGATAGCAGCTATCGAACTGATTTCTACAATCAACCCCTTCATCAGACCTCTGATGAGGCCGATGAGCAGGGGTAGAAGTATGAGAATATCAAGCCAAGACATTAGTTCTTAGAATATTCATACCCTGGCTTGTAGTTGCCGTCGGCATCATACAACCAGTGTTCGTCACCGTCATACAATTGCAAATCATCCACCGAACGGATGCTGATAGACCAGTCGCTGGCCTCTGGTGGGTATTTGTTGTAATTCAGACCATTATCGTAGTAGAAACCAAGAATACCTACCACATCGCCCCAATAATTATTGGCTGGCAAATAGAAATGCGCGTATTTAGCGTATTCAGAGGTAGAAACCAATGTCCACTTGTCTTGTGCATCTTTGATTACTCGACTTTGAGGGTAATTCATGTTCTCTGTCGTAGGAGCAAAGACATTGGCATTGCCGTCTGTTTCAGGATCGCCAGTAGTGCAGTTGGTTGGTGTTCCATTGTTATCATATTGACCTGTGAAGTGCACATTTTCGATGCAAACCAATTTGGCATCCCAACTGCGTGCCTCCACGAGGCTTGTAATATGGTTGTAATCGGTGATTTGCAATGTGTCATAATACAATTTGCTTTTGTCGGGTGTACCAATGCATTGAGTACGAGCTTTGAAGATGGCAAAAGGAATACGCCCTGCTGCCCAACCCACTTTCTGTTCTGCTCTGTTGGCGTAGATATTATTGTTGTACGATGGCAAGCAGAGTTGTGGTTGGTTGGCGTAGCGACCGATAGCCAGACCGTCCACGCGAATCAGAATCTCTTGTCCCAATTGGTATAATCCACCGATAGAACCTGCATCGACAGACAGGCGAATGGCTTGTTGTTTGCCATTGACCATTTGTTGGATACACAAAGTCTTGTAGAAGTTACCTGCATAGTCATCCGTTGTTACGCGCCCGCGTATATATATAGGTGTGTCGGATACAGGGATGGTGTCGATGGAGAAGAGGTAGTAGTTACCTGCCTTTGATCGCTCGCGGTACAAGTCTGGCATGCAGTAGTTACCTTCCTCGGTCATATAGGTAGCTTTGAACTCCTCGATGGTGAGGCATTGGCCTGCTTCAATCATGGCATCTGCTTCTATCTCAGAGATATACAACTTGGTTGGCTCGTCAGGTGTACAAGCAGCCAAGAGCATGCAGCCCATAGAAAAGAGCAATGCGGATATGTTAAATACTGACTTTTTCATATTGCTTAGAATTTATATTGGATATTGAGATAGAAGTTGGTTCCCCATGCGTAGTAGTACTTAGATGGGAATTTCCATGCGTTAGGACTGATGACTGACACAATTTTGTCATTGGTCAAACCTTGTTTGGTTTGACGTGGCAAACGTGCTTGTTGATAACCACCTGTCTTGAAGTGGGTATTGTTCAATACGTTGTTTACAGTCAAGTTGATGGAGATAGACTGACGGTTCTTGAGATAAATCAGTTTACCTATACTAACATCCACCAAGAAGCGATTCAAGACATTGCCATCTACCAATGATTCTTGCATTGAATGTAGGCTGTATGGATACTTTAACATAGGTACTCCATTTGCATCTAATACTGCATTAGTAGGATACCCGCCATTTACGAAATCTCTGACAGCTAATTGACCATCAGTAGTTTCAATAGCATATATTGGATTGTCTACATACTCGTTATCGTTTCCATACCAACCATTGACAGCAGTACCATCGGCACGAACGCCTGTGAATAATCCCTTCATGCGGCGAGCAGGTGCGTAATCCAGGAAGTTCCAATCGAAGTAGTTTACGGTAATATCTGCAAACCACATCTTAGGATGGAAGAAACTGAGCTTCAAGCTGGCATTCACTTGTGGACCTGTAGCCACGCGCAGGCCTTTGATGAGTACGCTGTCGCGCAACTCAAAGATTGGTCCTTCGTTCAGGTCATTAGCTGCACGGTCGCTTTCGTCTGCCAGAGCCATACCATTTTCCGCAGAGGTGATAGCCAGGGCGTTGCTGGTATAGCGGTAGTCGCCTACGCTGACTACACCTGTCAAGGTGAAGTAGGTGCCCAGTTTCACGGCAGCAGCAGCTTCTACACCACAGTGGCGGCGGTCGATACCAGTCAATGATTGGTTGACAAAGGTACGTGCCTCATCATCGTAGTATCCATTCAGCTCGGTGCCGTTCCAGAATTGGGTGTAGAACGCTGTCACACGACCACGAACGATAGGGTAGTTGAACGAATAGGTCAAGTCGCCACCTGCAATCTTTTGGCTCGCACCAAAGTATTCTGCGAGTGCAGAGGTGCCGTATAGATTTGCATAATAACCAGCATAATCGTGGCGATAGATAGTTTCGATAGCGCGGTCGTGTACGCGTGGAGAGATGTATGCGTCGCGTGCAAGAGGCGCTTTGGTCTCTGCCATAGCGTTTATCTTGATCTGATTGCGACCATCAATCTTGTAGGTAGCACCCACTTTCACAGCAGGGTCAATGAAGTGATGCGCAGTTCCAACCAATCGAGTTGGCAAGGTAGAATAGTCGGTAGCATTTAATACATCCTGAGCCGCATTTGACAAGTAGTACCAAGCGTTATCAGGATTCAGTTTCGCCAAGTACCAAGCGCGACCATTGAGCATGTCGGTGGTGCGTTGGATGCTGGAGTAGGTGAGTTGCAAACCGTAGTAGAGGTCCACATTGTTCCATTTCCACTCGTTTTGCGCCCACAGTTTGGCGTTGATCATATTGATGCGGTAGTCGTAGCCGAAGCGTCCGTGATCTTTTACAGCAGCGTTAGGATTGCGCAAATCGTTTTGCTTTACATTCGCAATGTCGGCTTGGGTAAGACCGATATTGGTTGCCAACTCCTTGATGTCGCGCTCTGCGAATGGGTCCACATCAATCCATTGGTTACCGCCCAGCAGGTCGTCCACGGTCTTGTAGTGGATACCTTGGCTACCTTTGGCTTCCAAACCAGCGGTGATGGTCAGGTTATCCACAGCGGTGTTGCGGTAGTTGATATTGATCATACCCTCTTGAATGTCGTTGTGACGACGCTCCACGATATAACGTGCAGAACCACCAGGGTTGTTCACGTTGTTGGCATTGTTGGCTGCATAGAGGGCATCCCAATCAATCTGAGTAGCTTTGTCATCGCGGCTGGTCCAGAGGTCCACAAGGGTGTTGTAGGTGTTCGCATCAATAGATGGACCTATCTCACCATAGTGGGTGCCGATTTTATTACCCAACTGATCTCCGTCAAGGCTCTCATAGATCCAATCACCGTCATTAGCAATCTGTCCATCCCATAGGAAGGATGGCAAGTTGCGGTAGTAGTCTGGACGTGGGTCGGTAGCGTTGTAGAAAGTAATAGCAGAGTTGGAGTACATAGAGTAGTGATAGCCAATACCTGCTTTGAGGAAGTTCTGCTCGTTGATTTTCCAATCGAAACTTGCGATCACGGTTGGGTCGTAGCTATGTACGATGCGTGAGTTGCGCATTTTGCCATCTTGGTAACCCCAGTATGGGTTGTAGTTGTTGTGTCCCCAGGTGGTCTTGTTGTATTGGTTGGTGAGGTCATAGGTCTCTTGGGTGAGTGCCGATGACTGACCGCGACGGGTTGGCGCACCAAAAGTGATGAGGGACAGGCGTTTATCTTTGCCCCATTGCTTCTCAGCGGTAAAGAAGTAGCCTATGGAAGAGTAGCTGATACCTTCGCCAATCTCACCTTTCACGTCGATGTATGGGGTGTAGCGCCATGCCAATTGTGCGGTGAATGCCCAGCCGTTTTCCATGAGTCCGCTGGAGTAGGTAGCACGTGCAGCACCTTTGTAGTTGCGGTTGGTGCCTGCCAATCCCACTTTCCAACCTTGTGCATAGTTGGTAGCTGATTGCATGTAGTTGGTGGACTTGCCCCACGAACCGAAGGTGAAGTTGCTGGCTTCCATGCCTTCTACTACTTCTTTGTAGCGTGTTGCATCGTTCAGACCGCCCATAGCAGAGAAGTTGAACTGTCCACGCTCAGCAGAGTTGAAGGAGATGCCTTCGATGTAGTTTTGCTCGTAGATCTGCTCGTAACCGCGACCGCGATAGCGGGCGTTGGACCATGCGAAGGAGATAGTAGCATTGAACACATCTTGGCTGGCACTGGATGCCGATGCCATAGATTGGCTCTTACCCTCGTCGTCATTCAGATCCATCTCGGCGAGGTTGAGTACTACTTCTTCCTTGATTTCTGTCATCAAGTCGGTTTGCATGATTACATCTCCGAGGTCGGTCAGTTGGTTTTCTACCAATTGTACCAAGAGAATGTCGGAAACATAGCCGTATGCTTCCACGATTACTTCTTCATCAATGGCTTCGAGGTAGGTCAATGAGAACTTACCCTCGTCATTGGTGGTGGTTGTAATGCCTTGATTCGCCAGTGTTACGGTGGCTCCCTCAATGCTTTGCTGCTCGGCTGATATCAGTCGTCCTGTCAATCGTGTCTGTGCATTAGCACCCAGCACAGTTGCGATGGTCAGGAATACAGCGATAATTGTTTTGCGCATAAATGTTATTGTTGTTAGTTGTTTTTATTCATTATCCAATACCCAATATCCAATACCCAATATCCAATAGCCAATATCCAATAGCCAATATCCAATACCCAATATCCAATACCCAATATCCAATACCCAATAGCCAATATCCAATACCCAATAGCCGCTTTGTGGCGTCCAGCGGCTCTGCCGCCTAAAACTCCGCCGTCTTAGGTGTACGTGGGAAAGGAATCACGTCGCGGATATTCTGCATACCTGTCACGAAGAGCAGCAGTCGCTCGAAGCCGAGGCCGAAACCTGCGTGAGGTGCGGCGCCGAAGCGGCGGGTGTCCAAGTACCACCACATATCCTTCATAGGGATGTCGCGGCGCTCAATCTCTGCGTTGAGTTTGTCGAGGCTCTCCTCGCGCACGCTACCGCCGATGATCTCGCCGATTTGTGGGAACAACACGTCAGTACCTTGTACCGTCTTGTCATCTTCGTTTATCTTCATGTAGAAGGCCTTGATGTCTTTTGGATAGTCGGACATGATGACTGGCTTGCCAAAGTGCTCCTCTACCAGGTAGCGCTCGTGCTCAGAAGCCAAGTCCTCGCCCCACTCGCATGGGAATTCAAACTTCTTGCCGTTCTTCACTGCTTCTTGCAATATATTGATACCCTCGGTGTAGGTCAGACGGATAAACTCGGTGTTCACTACAGATTCGAGACGTGCAATCAGACCCTTATCCACAAACTGGTTGAGGAACTGCAAGTCGTCTTGACATTTCTCCAACGCCCAGCGCACGCAGTATTTGATAAAGTCCTCTTCAAGGTCCATGAGTTCGTCTTTTTGGATGAAGGCTACCTCTGGCTCAATCATCCAGAACTCTGCCAAGTGGCGTGGGGTGTTGCTGTTCTCCGCGCGGAAGGTAGGACCGAAGGTGTAGATCTTACCGAGTGCCATCGCAGCCAACTCGCCCTCCAACTGACCCGATACGGTCAAACTGGTTTGCTTGCCGAAGAAGTCATCGGAGTAGTCTATTTTGCCTTCTTCATCTTTCTTGAGGTTGTAGAGGTTCTTGGTAGTCACTTGGAACATCTGTCCTGCGCCCTCGCAGTCGCTGGCGGTGATGATTGGTGTGTGGAAATAGAAGAATCCGTGTTCGTGGAAGTATTGGTGAATAGCCATAGCCATGTTGTGGCGAATGCGGAACACGGCGCCGAAGGTGTTGGTACGTGGGCGGAGGTGTGCGATGGTGCGCAGGTACTCCATGCTCAGACCTTTCTTCTGCAATGGGTATTGCTCTGGGTCGGCTGTGCCGTACACTTCGAGTTCGGTGAGTTGGATCTCTACGGCTTGTCCGCTACCTTGGCTGGCAACGAGGTGACCTGTGGCAGAGATACATGAGCCAGTGGTGACGGGCTTGAGGTTCTCCTCTGGGAAGTTAGCGAGATCCACTACGATTTGGATATTTTTGATTGTTGAACCGTCGTTGAGGGCGATGAAACTGACGTTCTTGTTGCCGCGACGGCTACGTACCCATCCACGCACGTTGATGAGTTGTCCTTCTCCTGCGAGTTGCAGGGCGTTAATGATTTCTGTTCTTTTCATTATGATTGTTGCTTATTTAATTTCTCTTTCCAATATCCAATATCCGATATCCGATATCCGATACCCAATACCCAATACCCGATACCCGATACCCGATACCCGATAACAGCCCGCAAAGTTACTGCTTTTTTTTGACATATGCAACACTTTTGTGTTTTTATTTATAAAAACCCCGCCTTTCGCCTCTCACCTCTCGCCTTTAACCTCTCACCTCTCACCTTTAACCTCTCACCCTCCAACCTCTATATCGTATTTCTCGCATAAGTATTTTACCACGTTGGGTGGTAGGATTTTTGTTTTGGGCGTGATGTGGTTGGCGCGTAGGAAGGCGGCATCGGTGCGAAGCCAGCGGCGAAAAGTCTCGCCGCTGACGCCTGCTGCGCGTGCCAGCTCAATCTTGGTATATGATTTCATTGTAATTCTTTTTTATTTTGCTTGCCAGTATCTGGTATCTGGTTGCCTATCTCCTTACTCACCTGCTGAAAGATGTACTGCCGCAGGGTTTGGCGCGCTTTGTGGCGTTTGCGGTATTGCTTTTCATAGCGTGCGCGTTCTTCGGGGTCTTGGAGTATGCGTGCCACGCGCGATGTGACTTGCCCAAACCATTGTCGGTGTGCCTGTTCTTTCTCGCTTACGCGGGTACGTCGTTTTCTGGGCAGCATGGATACAACCACGGTGCCATTCTTTTGTGTGCGATAGCACACGTCGCCTAATCGGCCGCTGATGGACTGAATGCCATCCATTAATCTTACTTTTGCCATAATACTATTTTTTTTGGATTTATATACCTGTTGACACTTTCATGAATTTTCTTGCCGCTCGCGATGTTGGCGAGCGGAATGTTGTTGAAAAAGAAATGTTGTTATTGTTGTTGATTTACATTATTCTTGTCGTTTGGGGTTGCAGTGTCAATATGTATATAGTTCTTTTTTTTTTTTTAATAAACCTTCAACCTTCACCCTCTTCGCTTACCACTCGGTTACCACGCTGACTTTCCTTGTACTCTCGCCATTTTCTCCCTGGCAAGTTTTCGGTGAACCATTCTCGTGCTTTTAGCTGAGCTTCGGTAGGTGGTTTCTGTCGCGTTGGGCAACGCTGAATGATTTGTTTTCCGTATTGTACTCGGGCGTAGTACCCTTTGGCTATTTTGCCCCGAACACATTCTATCGGAGCCATCATTTTTGCTTGCATTGTGTAGAGTTGTTTAGAATTGTGTAGAGTTGTTGAACGGTTGAACGGTTGTTTTCTTATTCTCGTCCCCGTACGCGTGCGGACGAGGATTAAGAAAGATCTGTTCAACTGTTCATTCGTTCAGTTTTTTCCGAATATTTTTCGTTCGTTATTGATCGTATCGCTATCTTTTTCATATACAATCCATCCTCTGCGTCTTGGTACACCTTTATTCACTTGTTGAAATCCCAATTGTCCGAGTAGTACACCTAATCGGTTGATTGGCATAGGGCGCTTGATATTGCCCCACGATACTAATTTCTCGCTAATCTCGGCAGTGGTTAGGAACTTGGCGTTAGGCGCATCTTCAGCAGGGACTGCAAAATATACAGACAGTAGTTGTTCTTCGTTTTCTTGTGCGCGGAAGGTATCGTTGTGTTCCTCTAACACAGCTATCTCATCCAAGTCAAACCAATAACTAAACAGCGGATCTTGTGCCAACGCCCATGCTTGTGCGTACATCCGTTCGTAGGGCAGTGTGGTAAAGAATGGGTTTTGTATGTTCTCAACCTCGAAGGGTAGCCAACGTCGGTTGCCTGTGATGTCGGTAAGGAACTCGCGTCGGTTGCTACTGGCGCAGAAGGATGCCAAGCGTATGCGGCGTTCTTTGGTGTAGCCGTATGCGGCACGCTCATTCACATCCGTAGCGGTGATGATGGACTTCATGGCATTGAGTTCGCGGGGTGTCATGGCATCCAGTTCGTCGAGGTTGATGAGTCCAAACTCAGCGATACGCAGACGGTCGTCTTTGCTGAGTTGTGTTGCGTTGGCGAGTTTGCAGCAGTAGTCCCGCAGTTGTGGCGGGATCAAATGTTCCAACCACGTGGTCTTGTAGATGCCTTGTTTGCCTATCAATACCAGCACATGATGATTGACCACCTCATCGTTCATCCAACTCGCCACCATCGCCACAAACCATTTCTTAAAGCACTCCCGCCATAATCCCTCGCCTCTCGCCTTATCGCCTTTAGCCTCATCGCCTAACGGTTTTACCGTCACTTGTCGTGCGACAAAGTCAATCCAATCTGGCTGCTCCTCCGTCCATTCTCCACACGACAACACATACTCCCGCAGGGGATGCACATCGGGTATAAGATCCGACTGCAGAGCTGTCATCACCTCTCTACTCGTTATATTCGCATCGTACTCCTGCGCACAATGACACACAATAGAGTTAATGTCGTGTTTGGAAAGTTCTTTCCAATACTCCTGCCTCTTGCCTTTCGCCTCATCGCCTAATAGCCTAACTTGGAGTTTATCGCTGACGATATCATGCCGCAGGCGATTGAACGCTAGATAATTCTCCGTAATGTACTTGATCGCAGCTTCTTGTTTAGTCATAAGTTCTTCACTATATTTAATATTGATTCTACATATTCTATATCCACATCTATATCCAGATGTATGTGTGCATGTGGTCGCACCCAATCTTTGCTGATTGTCTGTTGGGAGTTGATTAGTTCATTGACATCAATCCCAAGACATTCAGCCCATGGCTCGATGTAATCCACAGGTATTGTACCTTGCTTATTGAGCAGTTTGCTCAGTTGTGACACATCCATTCCGATGGCATGTGCCAACGCTGTTTTGGTGGTTGCTTGTGTACTGAGCAAATGGTTTATTCGCTCCTTAATCAATTCGGATTTGATGTGATTTTTCATGCTGCAAAGGTAGTGCTTTTATGTGACATAAATATGGACAATTTGTCCAGAAAAAACAGCAGAATTGGACGATTTGTCCAATTCTCCATACTTTATTTGCCGAAAGGCATAAAAAACTCGCCCAGTTCCGAAGAACTGAGCGAGTAAATGTAATTCAATACATACGATTAATATTGTGTCGTTTGTTAGAAAACACCTGCCAGAAGGAAAGGGATAAATGCTTTCATGGTCAGAAGGATGGCGAGATAAGAGTTATTATTTATTTTCGTTCGAAGCGCTTTTTTCCTATTATTTTGGCTGCAAAGGTAGTAAAAAATCGCATATACACAAGGGCTATGCGATTTTTTCGTGTAAATATGGTGTAAAGTGTAGAGGCGGGTTTACTTCTTACTAAGTGAAAGAATCACAGTGAAAGTCTCGAAGGTCTCCATAAACTCCTTTTCCAACTCGGCAATCTGTGCCTCGCTGAACTTCTTACCCTCGTTCTGCTCCTCTATAATGCTTACAAAGCCACCAATCCACGCAGCCTGCTTTGGCATAATGATAAAGAGGCGGTCGCCATCCTCGTCGGGGAACGATGTGGCGTTGATTTTATAAACATCGCTGCCCTCGTAGAGGTTGAATACCAAGTTATTGCCATTGAGAGTGTAATTCTTCACCTTT
>JAZNPR010000010.1:0-79805 GCA_045589755.1 Paludibacteraceae bacterium | reverse complement strand
CGCGAGGATTGGTACGAAGGTTGCAAACGCTATTGTATCCCATACGAGGGCTTTATCACATACGGCGGTATGAACGGTCGTGATATGGCAGCATTGGCCGTTGGATTGGAGGAAAATACACAGTTTGACATGTTGCAAACACGTATCCACCAAGTGGAGTATTTGGCTCAGTTGCTCGATGAATACGGCATTCCTTACCAACGCCCCGCAGGCGGTCACGCTATCTTCGTGGATGCGGATAAGGTGCTGACCCATGTGCCTGTTGAGGAGTTCCCTGCGCAGACATTGACTTGCGAACTGTACTTGGAGGCAGGTATTCGTGCGTGCGAGATTGGCTATATCTTGGCAGATAGGGACCCAGTGACGAGAGAGAACCGCTTTGGCGGACTGGACTTGGTACGATTGTGTATCCCTCGCCGCGTATATACGGATAATCACATGAAAGTGATTGCAGCTGCGCTGAAGAATGTGTATGACCGCCGTGAGACGATTACCCGCGGTTTGGCGATTACGAAAGAAGCACCACTGATGCGCCATTTCACCGTTGAATTGGAGCGTTTGGGCGAGTAAGGTGTAAGTTTTGGAAGACAACATAGACAACATTCCGCGGCAATCAAAAGCACCCCAAAAAGCAGGAGGCTTTTTCGGGGACCCCGCACTCCCTGCCGCGGCAAGGGATAAAAAAGCCACTTTGTTGAAAAGACAAAGTGGCTTTTTTTAGGGGGCAGCCGATTATTTGACGATGGCGCGGGTGTAGTGTTTGGAGTTGTCGCGGAGGGTGACTTCGGCGATATGTACACCTTGACCTACAGGCAATGATACTTGATTATAGAGCAGGTCAAGCGTTTGGCGGGCAATGATATGACCTGTGATGTCATATACGGTTACCGACTGAATAATATCGTTGGAGCGGACTGTAATCTCGCCTGCTTGCTCGGAGTATGCCCAAACTTGTAGTGGTGCCACATTGGGGTTGGTGGTGTTGGTGACTACACCGCTATTCGTAGTTTGATCGGGACCTGTAATGAAGTAGCGTGTCGCGTGGTTGAGAGGCATATCCTTTTCTAGCCACAAGCCATCCATAATACGGTGGCGCTCACCTGTAACTGCATCATAGAAGTAACACTCCTTGTTCCAGTTGATTGACAAGTAGAAAGAAAATTTGACTTTCTCTGTGCGGTAGCTATCGTGTACTAACATAGATATAGGCACTGTGTCGATGTTCTCACGCACATCCACCATCATTGGCACTTGCTCTGAAACGGTGTACATATTTACTGGCGAAGTAGCCGTTGCGCTATTCACTCCTTCCTCTACACCTGAAGAGATAAACAAAGCGTCTTCTTCATTATTGTATATATCTTGCGCATATGCGTTTGAAGCAAGAATACAACGCGCCTGACCACCTTCGGAAGTAGCATAGATAGTCATCAACTGCGTTTCTCCAGACTCCTCTTCTACTATATTCTTGCGAGCAACAACTCCAGCAGGAACGGGTTCGGTATAACCTACTAGATGCGTCTTTGACAGTTTGATGGTTATTGATTTCGCTTCACCTGACACCAATTCTAACAAAACCGAACGCATTGGAGCCAACTCACCTGAACCAGAATGTTCCATTGTAAACCAGTTTTCTGCTTTCCAAGAACTCTCACTCATTGTATAGTACTTCTTAGCCAATTGAGCGTTATATGGATCCTCCAAGAACTTCTTCATATCAATATTGGTCATAGCAGGGTTACCAAACATAAACTGGTTGCTTGATAAATCATTGGTTAGCGTGATGTACATATCTCCGTTGGCATCAGGTTCAAACGCCAACTTCGATGAGTGCTCTACGTACGCGCGTTGATCCGAAACCGTTCCATTGGAATAATAATAGCTATAATAAGTATCAGGTTTTGGCAAGCGTACAATGATTTCATCTGATTCATTTCGTTTTGGTCCAAATCCTAAGACTTGATATCCCGTTCCAGGTGGCAATGGTTGACCAAGTGAATTTGTCTGAGCGAATATAGCAGTTGTAGTTAGGGCAGGATGTGATTGATTACCATTCTCGTGATAAATAGTCGCACGTTTATTGTATAACGACTGCCAGAACACGTACGGCGCTTTGCTAGTACGTGTACCTTGGAAAGGACTGACCGCAAACGGATAGTTGCTATGGTCGGTTATGCTCTTGTATTCTGCATTGTTGTTATCCACATGTGGCACGAACATATCACCGGTATACATGCCTTTGAGTGGAGGAGCCATAGAGTTCCAGTTGGCAGCCTCGATCTTCATGTCCACAAAAGCCTTGTTGTATTGCAATAGATGCTGATTGTGAATCATTGCACCTGGTGCGAAATAGATATCATTACATGCATTAGGCATGTGGTTCACATCCATTGGATAGTGGTCATCAGTTGTCACTATCGGATATGGCTTATCGGGTCCCAATGCAGGAATGATTACATTGGTTTCAGGTAGTGGAGCAAAACCTACATCCATCAATGTGCCATCCGCTTTTCTCGCTTTCCAGTTGGCATCATCCCCCCACACCGCAGATGCCTCACCTGTCCATTGCACCACATTAGGCACAATAGATAGATAGAAATATACAAATCCTACGCGGCAATTCTTCTCGTCACCTTCAATATAAGCATAACCATCTTTGTCATAGAATGCCATACGCATCAAATAGTCTTTTCCTGGCTCTAAAGTAGTAGGTGCATCTACGATATCTATGCGATTATTGGATAAGTCCACATACTCTAGCACATTTTCAATAGTTTCCTTATAATTGAAGATAATCTCTTTTTTGGTTGGAGATAAGGTAGAGTGAAGATTAGTCTCTTCAATCAGTTGTTTGACAGGAATCACAATTTGTTCCGTTCCCTCTAAAATACGAATCGAAGGCAGCATCAATCGCTCATTAGGTTTTTGATTAGCTATATCAATAGGGGATAGATTGACGGCATAGTCCGATTGTTGAGATTTTAGCTTTACCCATAGCGGTTCATCGCAATCGTAAAGTTTGTATTCTTCTCCGTTAAAAGTAACCTTAGCATCTTCAGCCACGGGATAGATCCAATAGCGAACTATTTCTTCTGATCCCATATAGAACATTGAAGTTGTTTGATACAATTTCAGTTTTCCCTCAGCACACAATCGCTGAATCAATGCCAACTCGGTCGCATCAAAAACATCAGGAGTGATGATTAACTTCTTCGGATCAGCTTGTTGGTAGTTGGGATTAGGCTTAGAATCGGAAGGAAGTTGTCGCATATCGCTAATGGCTTGACGCAAAGCATTACGTTCACACTTGTATTCAGCCTTAAAAGCAGCGTTAGCCTCTTCTTTCTGTTCGTCGGTCATGCTGCGTTCGTCGCAATATGCATCATCAAAAGCCGCACCCACGAGCCAGTCTGCATGTACAAGAGCTTCTACGGTTTCCAAAGTACCACCCACGCTAGTCGCCAACGTATTTTGTACTTTCACATCCAAGAAATAGTGATTGTTAGCACATAACATATCCTTACAATCCACACGCTCTACTGCATCTCGGTCGTCACGCAATTCGACATAGGTATCTGTAGTCGCATGTAGTTCGGTAATAGAAGCACATGCAGCCGAACTCAATTCACCAGGAGTATGAGCAATTCGCAATAAATATTCTTTATCTTTCTCCAAATAGATATCTGCATCCGCAGCGCTGACGTTCTGCTGTGTATTAGGGACAATGTGGATGACATATAAGAACCACTTATTATTTACAGCATCCTCGACATAGCATTTGCCATGTCTAATGTTATCATCTATCAATTCCTCAATATATTTTTGCAAGCCATCTGTTGCAATCACATCACCTTTGTCAGTTTTCGGAGTATAAGTTTTCGCTGGAATGCTAACATAACCATATGCTTCATTTGCTTCACCTTCTGCATAGTAAGCAGGTACTATTTGATTAGAAGCGTTAATGGTTTTTAATTTAACAACTCTATTGTCCGTTACATTAAATAGTTGATAATATGCAAATTTACCTTGCAACCCCTCATTCAGTTCTGCATAATCTAGACGAACCACCACAGCCGTGCTAGTGGTTGTATTATCCGTATAAGATCGGCAACCCATTGTAGCTTGATAGGCAGCCAAAGGCAGAGGTGAGACGAACAAACACAAATCATCTAAGAAAAAGTCATTGCCATCTCCACCAGTACCAAAGTTATATACCGACACGCGAGTTTCATCGTAGGAAACTTTGGATTGAATAGGGAATACAACTTGTTTCCAGTTTTGGTCGTAGTTATCCCATGCTCCTACATAATATACTCCCACATCCTTCCATTCTGCATCACCCTTATCGCGTCCTTGTATATTACAACGGAAAACAGGAGGTGTTCCACCTTGGTTATTCTTACGAGGGTTCATCAGCCAAACCGAGCAGTATAATGTTTGGCCCGAGCAGATTACCGCATCGGTAGAAATACTTGCCACCAAGCCAGGTTCCGTCGTTCCATCCACAAATAGCGCATAACCTTTGTCTGCACCACCATGTTGAGCACCACCCGCCCAGTTTTTACTGTAGTAATTTATTAGGGCGTATTCACCATAATATGGGATGTCCGTATTCTGCCTATCACATTCATTAGCCACATTGGTGGGGTAAAAATAACCATATGTACTTTCCTCCCAAGGCAAATGTTTGTATAGATGTGTCATATTCCCTGTGCCAGGAGCAGCTGCGCCAAAACTAAAATCATTATACTCAAGAATTTGATACCTCGCAGCAATATCTGCCTGAGTCATTATCGAATTCACCGGACCATGTGTGTTAATATCCACAAACTTGACTACAAAGCGTGCAATTTTTAAGTCTTTTCCTCCATGTACACCAGAGACAATCAGCTGATACTCAGCCTCCGTATTTGCCGCCTGACCTGCAATTTGCAGATAGTCGAAGGTAGGGTATGTTGGATTTTCCACTTCCGTTAGTGTCGCGCCATTTACCTTGTACCATTTAGCAGTTACATCTGCAGTTACGCCCACTTGCCCCAATTCGCCACTAGTACCGTTTTTATAGTAATAGTAGCAGAACTCGGAACTATGTGAGTTACGAGGTTTTGTAAACGATTTGTACCTAAATTGTGTGGAAAGCATTACCGTCTTACCACTTGGGGCTGTGTACTCGTAATTCTCTAAGAACTGACTGCCATCTGTTATACTAGCAGCCGCCTTAAATTTATCAGCCATCTCCGCAGCTGGACGCAAATGGAATAGTTGACGATAAGAAAGCGTAGGTTCTGTAATTGTCTGATTCGTATTATCAACGGTATAATCCTTGTGTGAACTCACATCACAAGCCATGATATGTGGCTGACCATCAGCCCACCCTTTTAATCTTGGTGTATTGGGATTAGTAATATTTCCTTTGTTATTTACCACCGCATATAGTCCATACGAATCCCCTTCTGTGGTATTTATTTCGGTAAAGTTAGTAGTAGTACCATATCCAGGTGCTGTTTGCCATGTAGTACGTTGATTCGCGTCAGCATTATAAACGGGATTACATCCGGTTTGATAATCGTACCATCGCATATAACCTCGGAACGCTGTTTCTGTTAGGCGAAGCTCTATTTCGGCTTGATTAGGTGTGTAGTATATTGTTTTTTCAACAGTATGCACTTGTTGCTGATCGGATTTCGTATATGGGTTTTTAACAAAATTATCACCAGAGTGTCCCTTGTTTGGAATTAATTTCCAATTACCATCTTTCGCGTTTTGAGTAACCTGCATTTCAATATACTCATAGTGTTGATCTGAAGGGTCTAAAGGATTGGTATAATTAAACAAACCCACCAATCGTGCGGTGCGCATTCCACCCGTATCATTTGCGGGCGCACTTAAGGTAAGTGTACCATCTGCAGCTATTGTTCCTACTGTCAACCATTCTGATGCTGTCTCATCCGTTACTTTTTTAGCGCTGAAGGTAGCAAAACTCAAATCAGTCAACTCCTCTTTTGTTACACCCACCTCTTTTGTGTAATCCGAAGTGTTGTCAGATATGTTGCCATGCATATGACGAACCAGCTTACCATGCTGATGAGTAAGGGTTATCTTTAGTGATTTATTTCCGCCACCTTTGGTAAATACTACTGATGATGGTTCCGTCTTTACAACAAAATTGGGCAACTCTTCCTCATGAAATGAATATCGTGCTACTGTTATATTGGCATAATATGTTGCATCTGTTTCCTTATCATGGAATGCAAATCGAATCATGTCAGAATAGTCTGCCCACTTACTATCGTCAGTCGTCATTTCCATAGGGCTCTTCCCTATGGTTGAAATAGGAAATTCCCAAGTATTATTACCTTTAGCAGTCGGCGCTCCTACAGACAACAGTGAATGCTTCTTTGTTTCCTCTCCATATACGGCACATGTCGCACTTGAAGTGGAATTATTGCTAGATACCCATATCGCAGATGCACGGTCGATAGTTGGCTGAGTTACTTCCGTAGAACCAGATGAAGTAATCTCAATTTTCTGGGTAGTATTATTCATGTTTTGATAATACGCTTCTGCTGCTTCTCGCTCCACCTTGACCGTTATCGTTGCATTCTCTGATAATGTTGCATCTTCTATAAAACCAGTAAAAGTATGTGACGATTGCGAAGGAGTACACACAACATTACCCTTCGTTTCAACACGAGTCCATTTTTCGATGGTAAGAGTTGTGGAGGTACTGCTCATTTGAAAACGATTGTTAGAGAATCTAATATACCTCGTACTATTATTATACTTATAAGACAAGGTACCTTGCGCCACATTGTTTACATTACTTCCATTAAAGGTAAAACTAGAAGCATTCTCTCCTAATGTTAAACTATATGTATTTCCACTTTTGTAAGTGTACAAATTATATGTTGGGGTCTTAACATTTTGGAACGAATAATTTGTCCCTGAAATCGCTATTTTCCACAGACAAGATTCATCATATGTAGATTTGTCATTTATGCTGGTGCCATCAGCACATAAGTAGTTAGAGGTAACATTACCATTTCGATCAGTCACTTTATAACTAATCGTAACGATATCGTCACTTTTTATCTGTGCAGCAGCATTACCAACAAAAACGAACAACGCGCACGCGCATAAGAGTAGAATGTAAAAATATCTTTTCATCATTGGGATAGGAATTTACTGATTATTTATCGATTTTTGAAGTTTACGATTCTTAAAAAAACGAATAGTGGCATACACAAATGCCATCAACAGCATTGGCAACAATACATCACCTACTGGACTCGCAAAATCTGGATCCAACTCACCTGTAGGTGGTGTTTCGTAGTCTTCTCCAGGGAACGCTATTGAGCGACGCGGCGGTTGAACGCCAGAACCGTATGAGTTTAGCGTTACGTTATCCCGATGCATCCTCACAAACGAACCTACACCCTTAGGAATAACATACTCATATACGCCACCCGTCGAGAAGGAACGAATCGTCTTATCCGATGTACGTACCGAGATAGGAGCAACTGTCGATGATGAGTGACTATTGAAACTGCTACCCAAACTGGTACTCACCACAAACGATGACGAGTGGTTGCTCGTCATGATACTCTTACTGCTTGTTAAAGCAGAAGAAGTGATAGGAGTATATGTAGTTGTTGGTTCAAACATTTTGGAAAATCCGAAATTCCGTGCAAAAGTACTGCTTTTTCCCTAAAACTATGTTTTATGGCAGCAAATAAGTGTTTCATTTTGGCAAAACATCACATTTCTTATGGATTTTGCAACATTTTTTAAGAAATGTATATTCGTATTGACACTAAATGTATCCTTGCCCTAATGGGCAGAAATCTAAACTATCCCAACCAAAAACAAGGAATGCGGTTGGTTAAGAAGACAACATAGACAACATTCCGCGGCAATCAAAAGCACCCCAAAAAGCAGGAGGCTTTTTCGGGGGCCCCGCACTCCCTGCCGCGGCAAGGAGATATAACCGCCCACGGATGACACGGATGGACACGGAAACAAGGAGTCAGTTGGGTAAGAAAACAACATAGACAACATTCCGCGGCAATCAAAAGCACCCCAAAAAGCAGGAGGCTTTTTCGGGGCCCCCGCACTCCCTGCCGCGGCAAGGAATAAAAAAGCCACTTTGTTGAAAAGACAAAGTGGCTTTTTTTTAGGGGGCTACCGATTATTTGACAATAGCGCGGGTGTAGTGTTTGGAGTTGTCGCGGAGGGTAACTTCGGCGATATGTACACCTTGACCTACTGGTAACGATACCTGATTATAGAGCAAGTCGAGGGTCTTATGCCCCACAAGGCGACCTGTGATGTCATATACGGTTACCGACTGGATAATATCGTTGGAGCAGACTGTGATATTGCCCGCTTGCTCGGAGTATGCCCAAACGTGTATATCGCCCTGATTAACGTTCGGAAGATTAGTCACAATATCTTCGCCGTTGGAAGTGCGGTCAGGACCAACGATATAATAGCGATTCTCGTGGTTGAATGGCATGTCCAATGTGAGCAAGAGTCCGTCCATGATACGTGTACTGGTATTGGTTTGTGCATCATAGAGGTAGCACGTCTTGTCCCAATCTTGTGAGAGGTAGAATGCCATCTGCATTTTTGCGGTGCGGTGGTTAGGGCTCACGAGCATTCCCAGTGGGATAGTATCGATGTTTTCGCGCATATCCACCATCATTGGTACGCGGTTGTGTAGCGAGTAGAGGTTGATAGGCGATGTTGGAGTATTGGTCTCTGCCTTGGTGTCGATACCTGTGGATAGGAAGAGTGCATCTTCGCCTTGTTGGTAGTCGTTGTTGGCATATTCGTTGTATGCTACTATGCTACGTGCAATACCTTTGGTGTTGAAGGCGTAGATAGTCATTAGGTGGGTATCGTTGTTGTCAACGCTTGGTGTGCGTCGGCGTTCATTTCTTCGCTCTGCCTCTGCCTTTGGAGAAAGGTTGGTTAGTGTGAGATGCTCAGGCTTGAGGGTCAGCGTCAGAGTGGTACTGCTATTTTCCACCTCTACGAGAATAGAGCGTGTAGGTGCCAGATAGCGGTCGGCTGTTTGGTACATAGAGAGGTCGGTGTTTGCCAACCACGTGTTGCTGCTCATTTGGTAAACCGCTTTAATGTCTTTGTTCGTTTCCATGAAAGATACCAAGTCGATGTATGCCATGGTTGGGTTACCAAAGACGAAGTAGTTGGATTCTTCTTCGCCACGTAGGACGATGGTTTTCTCGCCGTTAGTACTTCTATTATCGTATGCCAGTTTGCCCGTGTTGCTGGTGCGAGGGATGGTGGCATAGCGGTCGGTCTGCTCGCCACGAGAGGAGTAGTAGAAGTATTGGTTATCGTTCTTAGGTAGGCGCACAATGAGGGAGTCGGATGCGTTGTTATTAGGGCCATATCCCTGTAGTTGGAAGCCTGTACCTGGTTCGAGTAGTACGTCGAGGCTATTGGTTTGTGCAAACTCGGCGGTATTGCTGGATAGTGCGGTGGTCGTAGCGCCTGAGCTGTAATGGGTAGTGACGGTCTTGTTGAAGTGTGCTTGCCAGAAGGCGTATGGTGCATCGCTATAGCGTTTTCCTTCCCATGCGGCTATCTCAAATGGTTCGGGATTCTCAACCATGCCATAGGAGGTGTGTGGTATGAATATATCGCCAGAATATACTTCTTGGAGTGGTGATGCCATCATGTTCCATTTGGCAGCAGGAACGTACATATCCACAAAGGCTTTCTCGTAGTGGAGCATGTGCTGGTTATTGATTTGTGCTCCTACTTGGAAGTAGATGTTTCGGCAGTGGTGTGGGTCGAAGTTGATGGTCATCTCATAGTGGTTGTGCTCCTCCTCTGGTACGATGTATGGATAAAGGGCCGAGTTGTCAAGTTTAGGAACGATGACATCGGAGCCGCTGATAGGTACATAGCCCTCGGTGAGTTCATCCTCATCAATGATGGCGTTGCCATTGGTGTCCTTCCATCCGCGCCAGTTCTCGTTCTTGCCCCAACCGTTGAATGATGCTCCTTCTGGTGTCCATACCATAGTGTTAGGGATTACTAGTAGGTGGAAGAACACATAGCCCACAGGGCATTTGCCATCCTTAGCTTTATCGCTATTAGCATCATTGGTAGGGCTATCGTTTGCGTTGTTGTATTGCAGTCGGAGAGTATATTCTTTGCCGACTTCAAGTGTTGGCTTGTTCATAGGTTTACCCGTATTCATATCCATATAGGTCATGTAGGCGGGCAAATTGCTCAGGTCAATGGTAATCGTCGCGCCGTGGGTGTATGCCTTGCCACCAATCTTAATATGCGTATCATTATCAGTAAAGAGGTCGGTGATAGGTATTTGCACATTGTGGATATTGTCGAGTAGCACTTTCACGGTCGGCAATTGCATACTCTCGTGGGCTGTTTTCTCCTCGTGTGGGATAGGTGTTGCGTTGAGGTGGTATGCCCAATCCATCGAACTGATAGCTACGTAGCGCTCTTCCTTACAGTCTTTGAGGACGACAGAAGTACCATTACTCATTTTCGCTTCGGCTGTTCCTTCTATCGGATAAACCAAGTAGCGAGTAGTATCTTGTGCGCCGAGGAAGAAGAAAGTTGTGGTCTTGTGCATCTCCAGCCAATCATTGTCGCACAGGTGCTTGATGATTTGATAGTTAGCATGGGTCTGGAAATGGTTAGGATCCAATTCCTTGAATGAGCGTGCATAGTAGTTGGGGTTAGGGTCGTCCGCGGTAGGTATGCGTCGCATGTCGTGGAGGATAGCATTGGCTATCTGTCCGCGCGTGTAGGTATATTTCTGTTTGAAGAGGGTGTCGGCTACAGCCAAACGTGCGTTGTAATCTTTTAGTTCTTCATTATCCGTAGGTACTGCTTCGGCATATACATTGATTTCCTTCCATGTATCGTATAGCACAAGCCAGTCGGATTGAATAGGTGCTACTAAATTCTCTATATCTCCACCAGCATTCAGTGCTAAACTATTCTTGATTTTCGAGGTAAGGAAATAGAGTTGGTTCGCGCAATGGTCATAGGAAGTGGACTGGATGTCGTCCCAGTAGTTTTCTTCGGAATCATCTAATTGGAAGTAAGTGGCTTGCGTTGCGTGGAGTGGTGTACGCATATTGCACTCTGCTTTGTCCAACTCGTTGGGTGTATGTGCCATACGCAGCGTATATTCGTGTCCCGAGTAGAGCAATTCGCCTGCTTTATTAGGAGCATCTGTATTCTCAATGATATGTCCTACATAGAGTAGATACTTATCAATACCTTCGTTCACTACACGTACATAGGCAATACCGTTTTTTTCGCCACTTGCCATCAGGTCGTCCAAGAACTTAGTGACAGATTGGTAGTACGTAGTTGGTTTGTAGCTTTGCTCGGGTATTGCTACGGAACCATAGTAGGTTTCTGCTGTATGGTCGCCTTGATGGGCTTCGTGGTAGTAGGCTGCATCGCCAGAGAGGTTGACGGCTGTTTTGAGGTTCTCATTATATACTTGGTAGTACATATAACCATCGTTATCCTTGTCGATATTGCTGTAGTCAAGACGGAGCACAGCCACGGCGTTTGTCTTGCTATCAGCGGTAGTACGACATGCCATTTTACCTTGATAGGCAGCAAATGGCAATTGCGATACAAAGAGGCAGATGTCGTCAATCATGAAGTCGTTCGCCATGTTGTCGGTAGCGAAGTTGTAGAGCGATACGCGTGTCTCGTCGTAGTTGTTCGCCGAATTGACAGGGAAGAGAATCTGTCTCCAGCCAGAGTTTTTATCAATACTTCCCACGAAGAACACTCCTGCATCTTCCCATTCGGTATAGATAGTTTTTCCCTGTGCATCTTTTTGGTCTGTCTTCTTGCGTCCTTGGATATTGCAACGGAAGATAGGCAACGCACCGCTGTGTGCGGTGGAGCTTGGGTTGCGTAACCACATGGAGCAATACATTGTCTGAGCGGAGCAGATGACTGCTTTGGTAGAGATACTTGCCACCATACCAGGTTCCATGGTTCCGTCCACATACATGGCATATCCGTTGGCTGCGCCACCGTGATTATCGCCACTAACACCTGCATCTCCGCCGAAGTTCTTATTAACTTTGTTTACCAATCGGTACTCGCCGAAGTATGGGAACTCACCTTGGCTATCACCACGTACATAGTCCGCATTTCCATCGCCATTGATGTCGCTTGGATAGACAAATCCGTAGGTCGCATACGTCCAAGGGAGAGGTGTGCGCAATGCACGTTCGTTGTCTGTACCAGGTGCTGGGGCTCCAAAACTAAAGTCGATATACTCTAACACCTTATATTGTGCGCGTATTTGCTCCATAGAGATCAGTCCAGCAGATGGACCACAAGCGTTAGCGTGCATAAACTCTACGGTAAACTTGGCAATGTTTAAGTGTTGTCCTGTTCCGAAAGCATTAGGTACGCGTAGGTAGTAGGTTTTAGTGCCAGGTGATTGGGCATCCACGTCCAGATAGTCCTTGGCGTTATAGGTGCCAGGGGTAATATTGTTGCCATTTTGGTCATACCAACGCGCAGTGCCATTCACACGAAGTAAGGTGCCATTTTTCACTCCGTCTTTCCAATAGAAGTAACATTTCTCCGTCTCAGGTTGTTTAGCAGCATGGCGGAACTCGGTGGATAGATATACGTCTGGTCCGACAGGTGCCATATAGTGGTACTCCTCGAGGTATTCGTTTTCAGCTAATGCTGCAAACTTATCCGCTATCTCTTCTGCTGGCTTGAGGTGGAAGAGTTGGCGATAGGAAAGTGTGGGCTCTTTGATACTATCTATACGTGCTCCATTTTGACTTGTCCAGATAGTATAATCGGTATATGCGCTCACATCGCATGCCATGGTGTGGTAGCCCGCAGCACGTTTATCATCTGGGGTAGCTGCGTTGGCATTGTAGGTATAGTTCCAACCATAGAGGATAGGTGCAGGCTGAGCGAGACGGTCGTTGGTCTTATATGTTTCATCCAATATTGCACCCAGATTGGCTGATAGTTGGCGACCCGCTTTGTCTTTGGCATTTTTGTGCAGTGCATATAATCCGTATGAGTAGCCTTCGTCACTAACAGTTGTACTATTTTGTGGTGTGTTAATATTCACGAACCAATGACCATTGGCAGTGCGAGGTTGTGTGTGCCAGTCGGTAGATGGGTAGTTTGCACCATGTCGGTCGTTGTAGTGTGGGTTGCCGCCTGTTTCGTAGTCGTACCAACGCATATAGCCAGAGAAGCCCGACTCAGCGAGTTTCAGTTCGATCTGTTGTCCTTTGGTATAATAAATCGTACGCTCGGCAGTGTGAACAGGTTGCGGATCCTTGCGGTTGCCCCATATATTCTTAAGTGAGTCGGATGCACCAAAACCAGGTTGAGTGATGAATTGTATTCCTCCTTCCTTACCGCGTTGGTGGAGTTGCACCTCGAACGTGCCTTCATGCCCATGTCGTGTATCTTCAGTTAATGTGCCTTTCAATACAGCAGAGCGTTTGTTGCCGTTGTGATCTGGCACTGCAACCCGAATAGTGTTGTTATCAACGACTTGAGGACTGGTAATCCAATCTTGTTCTCCACTACCATAATCTATTTCTAACGTGGTTGTCCAGCCGTTGCCATTTATCGTTGATAGTTGGGCTGGGTTAGGGGTAATGCTATCGGCATAGATAGTTTCTACCGCATTGCCTTCTACGTCATAGACTACTGTACCATGTTGGTGCACGGCTGTTACTTGAATGTTTAGCGTCTCGGCAGTTCGAGCAAAAGTATAACTATGAGGGTTAACCGAAATAACAAGCGATGGCAATTCCTCTTCGTGGTAGGAATTGCGCTCCACGAGCATTTCTATTGCGTAGTTTTTACCGTCGTAGGTGTATTCTGCTACCAGGGTGTCCATATAGTTTACCCAACGATAGGTACCGTATTTATCTTTGTGTTGGAGGTTTTTGGGGCTTTTATTGAGTGGCGTGATGGTGAAGTTCCAGATGTTGTTGTCGTTTGCGTCTTGTGTAGGTGTGTTCACCTGAAGCATATTGCGCCCTTCAATAGCAGGCGCACCTGCAGGTACTTGATAATTGGCAGGGTTAAGTACTGAGATCTTGTTGCCGTTCTTGCCTTGGGATTTCCAATAGAAGGTAGGTGTAGGGAAAGTGGTAACCTCTTCTTCCGAGCCACCCAATACCAATTCGGGACGATTGACACAGTGGAAGGATGAGTGGATATGGGTTGGGAATACAAACTTAACGTCTTTCGCCTGTGCTTGTGCTGCGGCATCGTCTTTAGCCAAACCAAACTTCTGCAACTCAGGCGAGAAATATCCTTTTAAGGTGCCATCACCCGAACCTGATTGTGTCCATTTCTCAATATATACGTCAAATTGATTCCATGGACAGAATTGCAGCAAACCATTGGTTGAAGTCAAACAAGCAAATACTTGTGCATTTCCCCATGATGGTATCACAATTACACAGCCCAATTGTCCTCTCAAATAACTATCCTTGACTCTTTCTGTACAATCAAATCTGAATGCTGTTCTATTACTCGCATTACCTGTTACGATATCGGCAGTTTGCAGTGCAGATGTGGTCTGTGTTCTAAGGTACAGTCCAGTAGCGACATGCTCGAAAGTGTATTGATAACTATTGCCATTCTCCACAATACCCAGACGCCACAAGCAGTTTTCGTCAGGATAACCAATCGAACCTATACCTTGTTGGGAGAGTTGTAGGTACATATTGTTTATGTTCCAGTTAGGATAACTAAACCTAATACTTACAATATCACCACTGGTGAGGTAACCATCGGTTGTTTGGGCTTGGATGAGGGCGAGGGATAGTATCGCCGCTGCTATGATTAGAAGAAGTTTTTTCATTGCCTTAAAGTTTTTCGCCTTGTACGTTATACTTAATGCCATCATGCTTGATGATGAGTTGTCCGTCGATGAGGAACTTCTGTGTCTTATCGCCTTGTGCATCGCCGATGTTCTCTACAGCAGTCGCAGTGCGGTCTGGGTCGAGCACGATATAGAAACGACCCTCTGTGGCACCTGCATCGAGGGTGACGGTGTAGCCGTCCAGCAGCAGGTTGGTGTGTATGCCCGAGAGGTTGTCCACAAGGGTGGCACTGATGCCACTGGTACCGTCAGGTAGTGCGAAGGTGTAAGTGCCTGCCTGAGCCACTTGTACGCCTACAGGGATAGTTGTCTTGGCAGAAGGTAGCACATTACCAGCCAATTGGATATGCTTCTCGCCTGCGAGGGTGTAGATGTTTGCACCTGTGTTGATGATCTTCGTCAGGTCTTGATTCATATCGTAGTCCGTGGTAGCGCCTTCGGCTTGCAGCTGGATAAAGGTCTGGTCGGCATATTGACCATCGCGTTGGAGTTCGAGGCGGAGGGAGTAGTGGTCAGGCATCTCCGCGGTACGGCGTGCGAGGATTTGTTGCGGTTGCAACTCCCATGTCGATTGCCAATTGATGTTTCCTGCAAACTGCACCATATAAGCTTGCATGGAGTTGAATTTTACTTGCACATCCTTCGCCGAAGTCACACTATAGGTATTGTTGCTGGTGTTGTAGGTATAGTAGTAGAGCATGTCGTCTTGTGTGAGTGTCTGCGTTTTGTCTGCGTAGGAAGGTACACCTATGATATGCCAGTTGCTATCGTAGATATTACGGTCTTCGCGCGTGATGGTGCAAGTGTGTGGCATGAGATAGACAGAGGTATTTTGTATATCACCATTGATACTATAGATTTTCTCTCGCGATGGGAAGTAGAGGCGCACGTATTCATTGCCATGTTTGAAGATATTGCTATTAGCAATGTTTCGTGCAAGCGCCAATACATAACCCTTGTTGGCTACGAGGATACCGTTGTTAGGGTTGCCATTGGCGTCTTCGTTTCCGCCATTGGCATCTTCGCTACGCGCGGAGTAGGTAGTGTCGGTGATTTGTCGCCAATAGGTAGGACTATCTGCCCAGCAACCGTTCTTAGCACGTTCGGCACCGTCGTAGTATTGTATGATATAATGCTTGCCGTACTCGCCAAAACCAAAGATTTCGGAGATACGCACATCAAATGGGAAGGAAATCCAATAGTAGAGGCGTTCCCATTCGGTACCATTGCCGAGCAGGTGATCCTTCGTCAGCGTCAGGGTAGAATATACGGTGTAGCCCTTGTTGCTTGTAACTGTAGATTGTACTTGTGTTGCTTCGCCTTGGTCGGTGCGGTCAATGAGCACATCCACACCGATATTGGCAGGATCAGCTTGATCGGGTAGGAGCATGATGAGGGTCTTGTTGATCTTGAAGTCGTACATTACGCGCACGGTGTATTCGTTGGAGTTGCCAGCATCAGTGTGAATCATCTCCAAGTCTTCGGCAAAGGTTTGGGTTAGAGGCAATACACCGTCCTTTGTTGTAGAAGGGTATGTAGCCTGAATATCAAGCAGAGTTCCCTTGGTTACATTCTTAATGTCAATCTCATATATCCAGTCTTCTTGGTCGTTGAGACGATTGCCATTTGCAACGATATGGTCATAGCTTCCGTGCGAACCTAATATATACGCGCGGGAGACTGTGTTGGTCACTTCGTTCCATGTCCAGCGCACGTTAGCACTCTCAGGAAGGTCACCGCCTGAGGTGGTATGTTCGTCGCCAGTCATCTCGTTGGAGAGAACAGCTGCATAATCGTTGGCGATGATAAACTTCACGTTCTTGTTGTGACCTGGTACTTTGCTATTATCTATAACATCTATGTAACGGCAGAAATAGTGGGTATATTCGCTATGGTTCTTAGCGTAGGATGAGAAGGTCATGTGGTTGGTGCTGAGGGTATAGTTGCGCCATTCGCCTTCGGCATTGTTGGTGCGGATATAGTAGTTGCCCGTGTAGCGTTGTGGGGTGCTGAACTTCACCTCGGCTTTGTCGCCGCCATCGGTAGTGACGGTAAAGTTCCATACACCGCAACCATTGTCTTGTTGGTCGTTCATAATTTTGTTGATGTCCTTCACCAGTTTGGTTTGTCCGCTTACGGTTACCCAATTACCATTGACACATTGTTGGAGTTCCAGTTTGGGGTACCCAGCATTTGCATCCACAGGGTAGATGTGCATACTCACTACTTGCGATATTGTGCCATGGCGGATAACGTCAGAGGTGTATGTCACACCACTCGCGCGGTGATGTACAAGACGGAAGTCGCCGCCGAAGCCTGGGGCTTGCTCCCAAACGCCTGCGTAACTTTGGTTGCTATTTGCATCTTCTTTTCTATCGAGTCGGTAGCAGTTTACGCTATTAAGCGGAATGTCGTAGCGCAGGTCGATGGTACTGAGAACAGTAGTTGTAGCGTTAGAGCGTTTTTCGAAGCGGATAGTATTGACTTCCGCAGGGATTACGCAGCGATAGTAGATGTGGTCCACGTTTTGTGAATTTAATTCGACATTTGCGTGTCCTACTTCGGTCATCTGAACGGGTATGCCTTGCCCCGATTCTGTTCGGTCGTGGAAAGCGTAGAGGTAGTGGAGTGTAGCTTCATTCGTTACCCATGAACCACTGTTATTAGGCACTGCCAGATACACTTCGTGTTCGCCAGTAGTCTTGTAGTTGTCGTCGAGGATAGTGTTGCAAGTAATGTTGAGCAGAGGGTTGTCTGGTGTGATTTCCCATTTGGTACCAGATTGGTTTACCATCACATCTCCGCGGTACTCCTTGCTATAAGGTCTGCTAAACACTTTGACAGTCGCATTGATAGGTATTTGGTAGGTGATATTGCCAGATTCGGGAGAGGTGTACTCTACGTTATTGTAGATAAAGCCATACTCACCAAACGAACAAGAGTAGAGTGTTACGTCGTAGGTAGCTTCGTCGTTGACGAGGGACCAGTAGCCCGTGGCAGGTTGGCTTTTGTTACCCCATTGGTCGTTCCATAAGGTAAAGCAGTTCTTGTCGAAAGTTCCACTCTCAGTGCTAAATAACTTAAAGTTATCTGATTGATTCTTGCAGTTGTCCCAATTGTTTTCTTCTTTGCTTGGATCCATGCGGCAGAAGATAACATGGTTGTAGTCATCAGCACTTTCGTATTCGGTAGGAATATCACATGAATATACGCCATCTATGCTTGTTAATTCCATGTTCATCCACTTGTTTTTGCTATCATTGCTTGATACATAGAAGTATGCCGCAAAACGCATATTATCCGTTTTCCATTTGTCATTGGGCTTGAGATATACTTTCTTGGTATCAAACATAGTCTTTCCATCGGTAGGCACGACAAGATCGCCTGATTGATTCCATGGATTAGTCCAGTTCAGACCACCATTATCAGAGTTATATCCATCAGCTGTTGAAGGTCTGAAACGCACGAACTTAAATCCTGTATATCCAGCGGGTACTTCGGCTTTGTAGTAGTCATTACCGCAAATAGGATTGAGTACACTCCAACCTGGGTCTTTGCCAGTTTCCCAATAATACACAGCAAACCACGCCTTAGATGCTGTCCATGCGTGATTTGCTCTGAAATAAATAGGCGTACTACCTTTTGGTGCGAAGTTTGCGGTGACGGTACCTTCACCTGTAGCGGTGAGGGTAGTAGTTGCGCTATTGATATTGGCGATAGTGATGTCGCCATCTTTGCTCCAACCAGTGAACTCAAATCCCTCTATTGGGTCTGCGGTGATAGTGATGGCGGTGCTTACGCCTGCTTGTGTGGCGGATTGGGTAACTTTGCCGTGAGCGATGTTGGACGACTGAACGGTAATGGGGAAGAGGCTCTCCACGAAGTGGGCGAGGACTGTACCCGTAGCGGTAGCTGTGATAGTGGTGGTTGCGCTGTTCGGATCGGCAATCGAAGCGCCGCCTGTGGTAGTCCAATGGGTAAAGCGATAGCCGTTATGAGGGATAGCGGTGATTTCTACAGGAGTAGGACCTACCCAATTAGCTCCGCTGGGAGTGGTGATACCATAATGGCTATTGTTGGAGTAGATATTTACGGAGTATTTGGTCTCTGACCATTTGGCATAGAGGTCGATGTTGCCTGTAGTGCCTTCGGTGATTTGGGTCACCTTATCCCCGCTGAAATCTGCTTGCTGATACCAGCCCTCAAAGGTATAGAGCTCTTTAGTAGGCGCTTGCAGGGTGAAAGTAGGCGTCTCTACAGTGTAAGAGGTGGGGTTTGTGTGTGTGGCACCGTCAATGTGGTGGTAGGTAATTTGGTATTCTATTGGAGTCCAAGTTGGATAAAGTTGCAGGGCTGCTTCTTGTGTATAACTCGCTTTCAAAGCATACGATGTTCCTCCTGTACCATTTGCATTAGTATTCCAAGCTGTTTGTGTGTAATGTTCACGAGTGAAGTTACCTTTATCTTTGAGGGTCAAAGCTGTACCATATACTTTGTTATCGGTTACGTTGTTTCCTGTTCCGTAGTTGCCTTTTGAATAAGTTACCGTGTATTGGGTTTTAGCACTTAGTGTAATAGTACATTTCTTGCTGTGTGCATCTGTGATAGTTAGTGTAGCTGTCTTGTTTCCTGCTGATGTTGGATTGAACGTAACAGTAACGCCTGATTCGTTTATGCTTGTTACCGTAAACTCCGATGCATTAGTTCCCGCAATAGAGCAGTTTGATGTTTTTAACGCTGTTCCATAGTGTGTACCAAACGAAATTGTTTTTGAACTGCTGCTACCAACGGTAGTGTTATCAAATGTTTGGCTTGCGCTTGTAGTTGTAAAACCAGGGATGGTGAAGTTGATATAACTTGCTTTTGAAGATACGTAATTATCTAATCGCCAATACATGCACAATGTGTTGTGACCAGGATTGTTGGGGGCGTTACCAATCATGTCGTAGTCGTTAATGTCAAAATCCCATGTTTGATCTCCCTGTACGTTGCTCTTGTTTGTTTTCCAATTGTTGCTATAGTTGTCATTCCACCCCCAATACCATACAACTTCAGATTGTGTCCAACTATTATTAGACCAAGTTTTTACCCAGCCTTGTTTTAAGTAAAGAGTCGTTTGGATGCCTAAATCATAGGTGCTACCATCGTTATGAGAACCAGCCCATTTGTCATTGCTTCCGTTCCAATAGTACACATCCCATTGTCCACTTTCGAAAAATCCTTTCTCTGCCCATACATTAGTTGTTCCAGCCATGAAAATGGCTGCGATGAAGAGCGATTTGAGTATATTGTGTTTCATATTGCTTTATAATGTTTTCGTTGTTAATGTTCGTTGTTTCTTATATACCACTCCTGCGGCAACGGCTGCAAAAAGTAGCAGCACCCAAGCGTCGCCTACAGGGCTGTTCTGTGACTGGTTAGGGTCACTGGGGTGACCGAAATCGCCCACCCAATCGTCTTCTGAATTGTCGTCATCATCTTCCTCCTCGCCAATCGCACCACCGCGTTGGGGTCCAGTAGGTTTGGCATTGCTGAATGGCTCATAGATAGTCGAGCGATAGGGCTGATAATTGTTGGGCTCCACTTGCGTTTCCCCAAACTGTGCGTCGTAGGCATCGTATGGCATATCGTATGTGTAGGTTTGCGCAGTAGAGTATCGCGCAGTAGAGTACACTTGTGCCTGAGTAGGCACAGATAGCCACAACATTAGGCATATCACGGAGACATATTCGGCTCTATACCAGAGTCGGTGAATGAAATTCCATGTGTTGTGCAGTTGTTTCATGTATGGTTGTTTTATCAAATTCTACTATTTTTTATACTCGTATAAAAGTCTTTTCAACTAAAGACACTATAAATTGTGCAAAGGTACAAAAAATATATGAATTTTGCAATTAAACATCCCAATAAGCATTTTACCCCCCCCATTTATTTTCATTTTGTAAAGTCGAAGTAGCAAAAGAGGGTGTTTCATGCAAAGTTGGTTACACGGCGGACCACCGCCGTGCACAAAACAGCCAATAGAGAGTGGGGGGATAGGAGGTGCTTCTATCATTTTAGTAGGCGATTTGGGGTATTCGTGGGGTATACGCGGGGTATTCGTAGAGTATTCATGGGATATACGTATGTATCGGGTATGTGTCGGGAATGTATCGGGTATGTATCGGGAATGTATAGAAAGATATGGGGAGGGAAAAATGAGGAAAAAATGAGATTTTTTAGCGAAAAAATTTGGTAGTGTCGGGGAAATTTAGTACCTTTGCAGGCGAAAGCGTAAAACAGGGTGATTAGTAAGACAATTGGCGTCAATTGGGTTGTCAATTCTTGTCAATTCAAGGATGTTTTTTTTGAAACAAAAATACGCCCTCTGTGAGGGCTACAAAAATAAATAAAAATCAAGGAGATTATTTTGTTTGGGTTGAAAGAATGCGCAACGCGCATTAGCAACCCCAAACAAAATGAATATACAAACTGAAATATATAAAAGCGGGAAACGGGGTGAGTATTAAGACAATTGGCATCAATTGGGTTGTCAATTCTTGTCAATTCAAGGATGTTTTTTTGAAACAAAAATACGCCCTCTGTGAGGGCTACAAAAATAAATAAAAATCAAGGAGATTATTTTGTTTGGGTTGAAAGAATGCGCATTGCGCATTAGCAACCCTAAACAAAATAAATATGCAAACTGAAATAGGGATAAAGACAACAGAGACAACTATTATAAAACAACAATATAAACAATCGGATCAACAACATAACAATCATGGCAAAGATTCTTCTTGATGCTCCTGTAGCGGCGGTGGCTGGAGCGATATCTAAACACCAGCAAGTGATCTACCGCATGCGCAATGGTCGCACCCATGCATACGTGATTGCACACCCTAATGAGCAACCACCATCGGAAACACAAAAACGCAACTCGTCGCTTTTTGGTCAAATCTCCAAACAAGCATACGCCGAAATGGCGGATATGGAGAAACGCGCCATGTGGGAGAAAGAGTTCGCTGCATACACAAACAAGCATAATCCATCGTATAAACGACCCGCTGCCTCCAATGAACATTTGCCCTATTCATCGCGCCGCAAGCCAGTAATCACCACACTATACGGGTATATATTCCATGTACTATACACCCAAGCGAAAGAGCAGGAATAAAAACAACAAGAATTATCTTAGTCAACAACCATAACAACATTTATTTTCAACAACATTGCGCGGCAATCAACTCCCTGCCGCGCTCAAGAATAAATATATAGTGTCAACTGTATACGAGTACAAAATTTTAATGATATGTCAAAAATTACACCTTCTTCGCCATTTGCCTCAATCACGGGCAAGTTCATCAGCAATGAGCGCATCTATATCCGTGCCAACAAGCACACGGGACAACTATACGGCATAGGTATGGATCACCCCAATCGCGTGGACAATCCTACTGAGGCACAACAACAAGCGCAGGCGCGCTTTCGTGACACGTGGAAAGAGGTGGACACGCAACTGGCCGACCCAACCCAACGCGCTGAATATGAGCGGATTTTCCGCAAACACATAACAGAATCACGCAAACGAAAGAAACAGCCATGTGCATCGCTGCGTACGTTTGTGTTCCGATTGTTGTATCCCAAGAAATAAACACGGACTATCTGAAACAACAGCATGAATTTTACCTATCTGACATCTGTACTCTACCTCGTGATATTGGGCATACATGTGTTCATGCAATTGGCTGCTGCCTCCCTGATTTTCATCAGACACCATACCCCCGATAATCACAGGTGGTACTACATATTCATTTTCTTTGCCATTTCTGCCATTGCATCGTGCACAGAGATGATCATGACACTCGAAAATACCAACATACTGGACACATACAAACTGTTTTCACCCATTATCTTCATACCAGGATTCTATATTTTCTTCCTGATCTGGTGCTATATTGCAGAATTGATACGCCCCCATTGGCTCACACTGAAACGAACAGCACTGATACTACTGCCCTCGGTGCTCGTTGCAATACCCATCATCGCACTAAGCGCATTGGGAGATATAACCAATATCTACAGCATCGAACAACTGAAAACACATATCTCGGAACCAAATGTGTATATCCGTATCGCATTTGTAGCCCTGTTCATCCCTTATTGCATTGGACTGATACACATGCGAAATAAGCACAAGAATCCCGATATACAAAAATACATCGACCTGCTCACAGCTTGCCTCGTTCTGATGGTTTGCACCTATATAGTCAGTCGCTGCATTCAGATATTCGTAGGATATATCATCCACGAGGTCTTCTACCTGATAATCTCCGTATTCATCGTCTATGCGGAGCACTACGAGCGACTGCATGTGCCGCTGGAAAAAGTACGCGACTATTACGCAGCCGCCGAAACGCCCGAAAGCACGCAACAAACCATCAACCATGTGGCACAAAAACTGCAAGAACTGATGGACCAACCTGAGATATGGCAAGACCCCGAACTGACAGGAGATGAGATAGTACATAGCGTGGGAACCAATAGGACGTATATCCAATTGGCAGCCAAAGAGTTGGGATTCGAAAGTTTGTCCGACATGCTACATCGCAGACGCATCGACTATATATGTCAATGTCTGTTGACCAACCCCAACGCCAATGTGCAAGACCTGTTCTACGACGCAGGCTATCGGTCGCGCGCTACAGCATGGCGACATTTCACGAAAATCGTAGGACATACGCCAACTGAATTTATAAAGATTGGCAAATTACCCCCCCCCGAAAGTCAATTATAAGTAACTATTATACAATCAGTTACACAATATACACCAAATTATTACAATGGAATGAGATAATAAATATAGGCACACCAATTTGCGTATATCATAGAAATATAGTAATTTTGCAGGCAAAATAAAAGAAATAGAGATGAAAGAAACCATTATTCTCGCAATAGAATCCAGCTGCGATGATACCTCGGCAGCAGTCCTCAAAGACGGCATACTGTTGAGCAATGTGACCGCATCACAAGGCGTACACGAGGAGTTCGGCGGCGTAGTACCCGAACTTGCTAGCCGCGCGCACCAACTGAATATCGTTCCCGTAGTAGATGCCGCCCTCAAACGCGCAGGCGTGACGGCAGACCAACTCAGCGCGATTGCCTTCACACGCGGACCAGGGTTGCTGGGTAGTCTGCTGGTGGGTACCAGTTTTGCCAAAGGATTGGCATTGTCGCAAGGCATACCGCTGGTGGAAGTCAACCACCTGCAAGCGCATATTTTGGCCCATTTCATCGAGGAGAAGCATGGGCATCAGGCTCCGAATTTTCCGTTCTTGTGTTTGTTGGTGAGTGGAGGAAATAGTCAGATTGTGCTGGTGAAAGACCACTACACCATGGAGATCATCGGACAGACGATAGACGATGCGGCAGGCGAAGCATTCGATAAATGCGCGAAAATCATGGGACTGCCCTACCCTGGTGGTCCATGGATAGACCGCCTTGCCAAAGAAGGAAATGCCGAGGCGTTCCAATTCAGCAAACCACATATACCCGAATACAACTACTCGTTCTCGGGCCTGAAGACCTCGTTCCTCTATTTCCTGCGCGGCCAACTGAAAGAAAACCCCGATTTCATCGAGGAAAATAAAGCGGATTTGTGCGCTTCGTTGCAGAAGACTATCATCGATATTCTGATCAATAAGCTGAAGAAAGCAGCCAAAGACATGGGCATAAAAGAGATTGCCGTAGCAGGCGGCGTGAGCGCCAACAGCGGACTGCGCGATGCGCTCATCGACCTCGGCAAACGCCATCACTGGCAGGTGCATATCCCACCGTTTGCCTACACCACAGACAACGCCGCCATGGTGGCACAAGCAGGCTACTACAAGTACCTGAAGGGGGAGTTTTGCCCCGTAGATGCCGCACCCTACGCAAAAACCCGCATATAACAACCACAGACGAGCACGGACAGGCACGGAAACACGGAAGAAATATCATTAAAAACGAACAGCGAATGAAAGATTGGAAAAAACAGATTGCTCCGTACACGGACATTATATTGTTCGTGGTGGCACTGCTGGCGGCGAACTTCTTTTGGAAATACACCGTGCTAGGTGACGAAGGAGGCGAGCAAGTCACATGGTTCGGACTCGACATCACCGCCCCATTCGATTTCCTCGCTACACACATCGCCAATGCCGTCTATTGGACCGTACACCTCGTGCGCGACACCATTCATCAACTGCCCAACAACATCCTGCGCTTTGACAGCGGTTCCAGCGTGCGCATCGTATGGAGCTGCACCGCACTAAAACAATCCTTCATCTGGCTGATTATCATGCTCGTAGCACGCGGTAAATGGCTGCGCAAATTGTGGTTTATCCCACTCGGCTTCGTCGCCATATACCTATTCAATATATTGCGCATCGCACTCATTACCCTGATAATAGAACATCACCCCGAACTCTTCGAGATGATGCACACATATGTCTTCAAATACCTCTTCTACCTGATGCTCTTCGGCATGTGGGTGTGGTGGACACATATTGGACGGCGTTCCGCCTAAGGGGTATTGGACGCCCTGCGGGCTATTGGGTAATGGGTAATGGATAATGGGTAAGGGATAATGGGTAAGGGGTAAGGGTTACAAGACAAAGTAGTCTTGATAGTTGTCCAAGAAGCGTTGCACCGCTTCGGGCAATGGACCATAATACTCGCCACCCGAAGCATTGGCATGACCGCCACCGCCGAAAATATCCTTAGCAAACACATTCACAGGACGATTACCCTGACTGCGAAGCGAGATTTTAATCTTCGTTTTGCTTCCGCCCGCCAACGCCACTTCGGTAGGATTGACCTTGTCCTCGCGCATGAAACACGAATAGTGAATATCCTTAATCTGCAACGGCAAGTTCACAATACCCTCTGCATCACCTGACTGGAAATTGAAACGATACAACTCCTTGCGGCTCAGATAAATGAGCGCCGTATGACACTCTGGGAAAATGCGCATCTTCTGATACAAACAATAGCCCATCAGACGCATACGATCCGCCGAATAAGCATTGAAAACACGGTTGTAGATCTCGTCCTTATTCACCCCAAACGACACCAATTCACCGACAATCTGGTACATCTCTGGATAATTGGAATTAAAGGAGAAATTGCCCGTATCGGTCATCATGCCCGTATAGATGCAGGTGGCTATTTCTTGGGATATCGGGGAGCGGGTATCGGATATCGGGTATTGGGTATCGGATATCGGGTATTGGAGGCATGTTATTAGGCGATAGACGAGTTCGCAGGTGGAGGGGGAAGAGGGATAAGACAATGTCAAATCGGGAAAATCGGATGGGTGGAGATGGTGGTCAATCATCATCTTGCGGCAAGTGAGCGTGAGCAACTTATCGCCCAACGAACCAATGCGCTTGGGCTCGTTGAAATCGGTGCAAATAACCAAATCCGCCTGCTCCAACAGCGCGTCCGCCTCCGCACGGCGCGACTCGTAAATAATATCCTCATCGGCCTTGGGCAACCAAGCCAAAAAATCGGGAAAAGCATTCGGCACAATCACCGACACATGCTTGCCCTGCGCCTCCAAGAAATGGCGCATCGCCAAGGACGAACCCATGGCATCGCCATCGGGCGACATGTGCGTGAGAATAACTATGTTATTCGACTGATTGATAAACTCTTGGGCGGTACGAATCTCCGCAGCAGAAAAAATAGGAGTAAGTGTTGCCATTACCTTTCAAATAAAAATCCGCTACAAAAGTACTACTTTTTTTGCATATATCAAAATTTTTTTGTAATTTTGCACGCTTTATGTGAATTAAGAATTTTGAATTAAGAATTTTGAATTAAAAAGAATAAAAAAACAATGAAAAAAGTAATTTTATCAATCATTTTGTTGGCAGGTGCCATGATGGGCTTCGCCCAAGAAGACAAAGTGCTTATGACCATCAACGGTGAGCCCGTGATGCTGTCAGAGTTCTTGTACATCTACGAGAAAAACAACCAAGAGAGCAGTCTGGAAAAGAAATCCATGGAAGAATACCTGGATCTATTCATTAACTTCAAACTCAAAGTGGCAGAAGCTATCGCACAAGGCGTGGACACCACCGAGGCCTTTAAGAAAGAGTTGGCAGGCTATCGCGCGCAGGCGACACCTAAATACATGCAAGATAACGAGGCTATTGACAGCTTGGTGCAACTCAGCTACAACCGTCAAGCCAACGTGCGCCGCGCAGCACACATAGCTATTCAGTGCCCAGCCAATGCCGATTCGGCTACTATGGCAGCTGCGGAAACTAAAATTCAGTTGGCACGCGAACGCGTGACAACAGGCGTAGAAAAGAAAGTGAAACAAGGTCGCAAATGGGTGACCGTGCGCGAGCCAGAAGCCTTTGCTGACGTAGCACGCGAGATGACCGATGACCCTGCAGGCAAAGAGAACGGCGGAGAACTGGGTTGGATTCAAGTATTCCGCTTTGTCTATCCATTCGAGGAGGCCGTATATAACACCCCCGTTGGCGAAGTGACCGAAGTGTTCCGCAGCCCATACGGCTTGCACATCGCATTGGTAGAGGAAGAACGTGTCTTCGAGGAAGTGCATGCAGCACACATCATGAAAATGATGCCTCGTGGCAGCGAAGGTATGGCCATTGATGCAAAAAAACATATTGACAGCTTGTATCAAGTAGTATTGGCAGGTGCTGACTTTGCAGAAATAGCTACCGCACATTCCGATGACAAAGGCTCCGCAGTACGTGGAGGCGACCTTGGTTGGTTTGGCAGAGGTATGATGGTTCAACCATTCGAGAACATCACCTTTGATATGCAACCAGGCGAAATGAGCGAACCATTCCCAACACGCTTCGGCTGGCACTTTGTGAAACTCTATGAGAAACGTGGCATCCAACCATTGGACAGCATGCGTCAGCAACTGCTCAATCAAGTGAAACGCGATGTGCGCTATCAAGAAGCAGAAAAGAGTTTTATCAACAAAACACGCGCAGAATACAACTTGCCTGCCGAAATGAGCAACGATGAGGTAAAAGCATACGCCGATGCACACTTGGAGGAGAAGTATGCGGACTTGCGCAACTTGGTTCGCGAGTATCACGATGGTATCTTGCTATTCGATGTATCATTGCGCGAAGTATGGGACAAAGCCAACAAAGATACCGAAGGATTGGCAACATTCTTCAAAGCCAACAAGAAAAACT
Source organism: Paludibacteraceae bacterium (assembly GCA_045589755.1). Taxonomy (GTDB): domain Bacteria; phylum Bacteroidota; class Bacteroidia; order Bacteroidales; family Paludibacteraceae; genus Colicola. The sequence continues at coordinate 51,674 of JAZNPR010000010.1, read as the reverse complement.
ACACCTGGGAAGCTCCTCGCTACAAAGGATATATCATCTACGCAAAGGATGAAAAAGTGGCTAAAGCCGCTAAGCAAATCATCAAGAGCGCCAATGCTGATTCGGTGATGAGTTATATCAACCAACGCGTGAACGTGGACAGCGTACAGTACGTGCGCGTGGAGCGCGGTCTGTGGAAAGAAGGCAAAAATGCTGCTGTGGATAAGTATGCCTTCAAGAGTAAAACAGCAGAATACACCCCAACCGAAGAATTCCCACATGTGATTCCTGTAGGCAAAGTAATCAAAGCACCAGAAGAATACACCGATGTTCGCGGACAAGTAACAACCGACTACCAAGACCATCTGGAGAAGTTGTGGGTGCAGACCCTGCGCGATAAGTATCCTGTGGTGGTGAACGAGGAAGTATTAAAAGCACTGGAGTAGTGTTTAGATGAAAATGTGGAAAGGCATAGCGGCTATGGTGGCACTGGTAGTGATAAACATACTGGTGCAGCAGTTCGTGGTGCGTTGGGATATGACCAACGACCGCCGCTATAGCATTGCCCCAGCCACTCGTGCCCTTATACACGATTTGGACGCTCCGCTGCAAGTCACTATCCTGCTGGATGGCGAACTGAACGCAGGTTTTCAACGGCTCCAACGCGCTACCATAGAAATGGTGGAGGAGCTGGAAGCAGCGAGAGGCGAGAGGCGAGAGGCGAGAGGCGCAGAGATTGAGTATCGGGTGTCGGCGGAGGATATTCCGCAAGGCGTATCGCCCACCGTCATTCACGAGCGCACACACAAGGGACAAACGGCACAAACGACTGTTTACCCCTATGCACTAATGACCTACAAGGGCAAGACTGCCGTAGTAGAATTGCTGCGCAATAATCGTGGACTAAGCGGCGAAGAGAACTTGAATCATAGCATCGAGAACTTGGAGTTCGCTTTTGTGGAAGCCCTCTACACACTGACGCGCGAGCAAGTGGATAAGATAGCCTTTTTGGAAGGACATGGTGAGTTGCCAGAAAAAGATGTCTATGACTTGAGCCAAGCCTTGTCGCGCTATTACCAGATTGACCGCGGCATCTTGGGTAGTGAAACAGGGGTGCTGGACGGCTATCGCGCAGTGATTATAGCCGACCCACAAGAACCCTTCTCGGAAAAAGACAAGTATATTCTGGATCAATACCTCATGCAAGGTGGACGCATATTGTGGGTGGTGAACGGAGTGCAGTTCTCCAACCGAACATTGTCGCAGAACGGTATGACACCCATTATTCCATTGGACTTGAATATTTCAGATATGCTTTTCCGCTACGGAGTACGCATCAACCCTGCATTGGTTCAGGATTTGCAATGTATGCCCGTGCCCGTGGATGTATCGGATAACGCACAACAACCCAATTGGCAACCCATGCCGTGGACATACGCACCATTGCTACTCACTTCGCAAGCGTCACCCATCACACGCAATATCATGCAAGTGAGCGCCACGATGGCTTCGTGCATTGACTTGGTAGGCGAAGAAGATGGATTGCACAAAACAACACTGCTCGCCACCTCAACCAACAGTAAGCTCACAACTTCGCCAGCAGAAGTAAACCTGAGTTTATTCAACGGAACGGAAGCCGACTTTAAATATGCTTTTATTCCAGTGGCAGCAAGCATAGAAGGCGTATTTACATCACTCTACGCTCATTTATTGCCACCAGAGGACCTACAATTGCATGCACCATTGCGCAAAAAGAGCGAACCAACCAAACAAATTGTTGTGGCGGCAGGCAGTACTATACGCAACGAGTGGCAACAAGGACAACCATTGCCTTTGGGATACGACCGCTATACACAAACGCAGTTTGGCAATCGCGATTTCATGGTCAATGCTGTACTTTACCTGACCGACGACACCGGATGGATGTCACTACGCCAAAAGCAAATCACCCTACGACTTATCAACGATCAGCGCGCAAGAGAAGAACGCATCACAGCACAGATAATCAGTATCATTATGCCATTGACCCTATTGGCAATAGTGGGATTAGTCGTGGTGCTACAACGAAAAAAAAGATATACCAAATAACTATGACACAATTTTTGAAATATTGTCTATCAATATGCTTCTGCCTAGGAATACTACTCCCTATGCAAGCAGAGAATCCCCTTCTCCCCTATCCCACCGACACGATTGATGGGAGGATCTACTATCGCTACACCGTGGAGCGTAGCATAGGCTTGTATCGCATCAGTGTGAACTTTGGTGTCTCTCAAGAAGAGATTCTAAAAACGAATCCTCATCTACAGCACCAGGGATTACGCTTCGGAGAAGAAATTTTGATACCAACTCAACAAACTGTTAGCCAAAAGAAAGAACACCGAAATCGTTTGGTGTTTGCGGCAGATAATAAACCTAAGAAAACCAACCAACCTAAGCAAAAGAAAATCCTCATCCAAAAGGACATCTCATTGGATTCGCTGCAACTGGTAGATACATTATCCCATGATACCGTTCTGGCGGATTCGTTGTTGATCAATGACAGCACCGTGATTCGCTTGGCATTCCTATTGCCATTGCAAGCAGATGCCATCAAACGCGACAGGAATATGGACCGCTTCTATGACTTCTACGCTGGCGCACTGATTGCCATCTATGAAGCACAAGCCAAAGGACAATTATTGGAAGTTTTTACCTACGATATTGGTAAAACAGCTAACCGAATCAAAGAACTGTTACAGCAAGACACCGTGCTTCGACATGTGGATGCCATCGTGGGTCCCGCATATAGTCAGCAAGTGGAAATGGTCATGGATTCACTGCAGCATGATAGCATCTGGCTCGTGATTCCATTCTTGTCGCGCGTGGAGGGTATCAACAATAATCCATACGCCATGAAGTTCAACCCATCCGAACTCATTGAGGCGGATACTGTGGCACGCTATCTTGCACAACGCAAAGATAGTATCCAATGCATACTGATTGAGGCAAAAGAAGGCGAAGTGATTCCATCAGGCATCAAAGCTCTGCAGCAATCCCTGCAAGCGTACCAAGTGCCCACTACTACTATCTCACTCAAAGCCCTGTTGTCGGACTCCATAGAAGGAGCTTTCAGCACCGAACTGGAGAATCTTGTCTTATTCAATACCGAGCGTTTTGTCAATCTGCAAACCGTCATGCCTCACCTGCTCAAAGCCTGTGGTACGTATCGCATCACCCTGTTTTCGCATTACTCATGGCAAAATGAGAAGATTATTTTACCTCAATTATACACATCCGTGTTTGCCCCATCGCCTGTGATACCAGAGTCCTATAATCAACTCTTTGAGCAATATTTCAACCACGAACTGAGTTCCTATCAACCACGCTACGACCTCTTAGGCTACGACCTCACCAGTCAACTGCTGGACATGCTTCAGCAGCATAAACATACTACCCATGACACCATACCCAGTGAGGTATGGAATGGCATTCAAGCGCGTATTCACTATCAGCCTACCGCAGCAGACGGAGGGTATGAAAATCATATCGTACATATCATACATCAATAATGCGCCAACGACATTTTATCATATTGCTTGTTTTGTTGCTCATAAGTAGCATAAGTATGGCTCAACCACGTCTGCGCCGTCCAGAGATGTACATAGGAGTGCATGCGGGTGTCATGGCATCTACGGTGACGTTTGTTCCCAATGTAGCAAAAATAGACATCATACAGTCTCCACTAGCCTTCAATGGCGGACTGGTCTTCCGCTATGCAGGGCACAAAGTATGCGCTATTCAAACCGAAATCAACTATATGCCACGTGGATGGCATGAGACTATCGCTCTTGATAATGGCAACACAATAGATTATTATCGCACCCTGCATTATCTGGAGGTGCCACTACTCATGCATTTGTATTTGGGCAAAGAGCGTTTTCGCGGATTTCTTAATCTAGGACCACAAATAGGCTATTGCTTCCGCGACGTGAGCACCGAATTACCAAGTAATGTGGCTTCACCCCAATATCTACCTCTGGACAATCCATTTGATTGGGGATTGGCAGGCGGATTGGGATGCTACTACCGCACAAAAAAGATAGGTATATTCCAACTTGAAGCACGATTTAACTTCAGCTTAGGAACCATCTACAGCAACCGCAAAGTGGCCTACTTTAGCCAGTCTAACTCGATGAACTTGAGTGTGAACTTTGCATACATGTGGGAAATAAAAATCAAATAATAACTACTGAATTTCTAAACTACTATATAACATGGGAAAAATTATTTCATTGGCAAATCAAAAAGGTGGTGTAGGTAAGACCACTACCTCTATCAACTTGGCGGCTTCATTAGCATCAGAAGGCAAAAAGGTCCTTCTCATTGATGCCGACCCACAAGCCAACACATCATCGGGTTTAGGTATAGACATACGCAACCTTGAAAATACTATTTACGAGTGTCTAGTAGTCGGTATTGATCCCAAAACTGCTATTGCACATACGACATTACCTAACCTAGACCTCATTCCTTCGCACATTGACTTAGTGGGCGCAGAAATAGAAATGCTCAACATTGATGACCGAGAGAATTTGCTCAAGCGCGTATTAGCACCACTACGTCCATTGTATGACTATATACTCATAGACTGCTCTCCTTCATTGGGTTTGATTACCATCAATGCGCTTACCGCCAGCGATAGTGTGATTATTCCAGTACAGTGCGAGTTCTTTGCACTAGAGGGTATTGCCAAACTGCTGAATACCATTAAGATCATTAAGTCAAACCTCAACCCCTCACTGCGTATCGAAGGATTCTTGCTCACCATGTACGATGGTCGCCTACGTCTGTCTATGCAAGTACACGATGAGGTGCGCCGCCACTTCGGAGATCTGGTATTTAACACCGTTATCGCACGTAATGTGCGACTGAGCGAAGCCCCCAGTCATGGCATGTCCGTACTTGAATACGACAAACATAGTAGGGGAGCCAAAAACTATATCAACCTAGCTAAAGAACTTATCAGGAGGAATCAAGCATGAAAAAATCATTAGGATTAGGGCGCGGATTGGATGCGCTGATCGATACTACACATATTGCTACTGAGGGTTCTTCGACCATCAGTGAGATTGCGTTGGAAAAGATTTATCCCAATCCTGATCAGCCACGCCGCACTTTTGATGAAGAAGCACTCAGCGAATTGGCGCAATCCATCAAAGAACATGGCGTTATATCGCCTATCACACTGCGCAAAGATGCAAACAAACGCTATATGATTATCGCAGGTGAGCGTCGTTTTCGTGCCGCAAAGATGGCAGGTTTGGTTTCTATACCCGCTTATATCCGCACTGCCAAAGATGAGCAAGTGATGGAATGGGCACTCATTGAGAATATCCAACGCGAGGATCTTGACGCTATTGAGATTGCATTAGCCTATCAACGATTGATGGACGAATATAACCTAACTCAAGAGCGCATGTCAGAGCGCGTAGGCAAGAAACGTGCTACGGTAGCTAACTACCTTCGATTGCTCAAACTGCCCGCAGAAATACAACTCGGCATCAAAGAGAAGAAAATCGACATGGGGCATGCACGCGCTATCTTGGGTTCTACGTCACCAGAACAACAACTCAGCATATACAAACGTATTCTGCAAAATGGTCTATCTGTACGCAAAGTAGAAGAGTTGGTCAGTTCCATAAAACTTGATAAAAAAGAGAAAAAAGAAAAACTGACATACACTGCTCAGCAGCAATATCTCACCGATCGATTGGGCAAAGCAGCCAAGATTTCTGGTCAGAAAATTATTATTACCTTCCGTAACGAAGACGAATTAAATAGCATTATACAACGAATACATTGAAGCTAATTTTCTGCATATTATTAGCCCTGATTATTATGCCATTACGGGCACAACAAGCGGAATTCAGGGTAGATGACAGCGAGTGGATGACTTCGGAGGAATTGAAGCAACAATCCACTGCCGACACATCTTCTGTTAGCCTTATTGACTCCGTTCCGCTTACCCAGAAAGAAATGGATCGATTGTTTTGGAAACCCAATCCTGGTCGTGCTGTCTGGTTAGGTGCTGTAGTTCCTGGATTAGGTCAAATCTACAATCGAAGTTATTGGAAACTCCCCATTGTCTATGGTGGATTCATGGGATGTATCTATGCTATCACTTGGACTAGCAACCAATATGACAGCTACAAAACGGCTTATCGCGATATCTATTATGACATGCAAAATGGCACACTGACCGACGATCCTATCAAATCATACAATGCTATCCTACCTGAAGGCTATACTATCAGTAGTATGGGTGGAGCTCAAACCTATCAAAATAGATTGAAAACCTGGCAAAATGCAGCACTCAGGCAACGAGACCTATCTATCTTGGTAACCGTGTTGGTCTATGCACTATCACTGGTTGATGCATATGTGGATGCTCAACTATTCGATTTTGACATATCCAATGATTTATCGCTAGATATTACACCACAACTCTACTACGACATGCATCACCAACGAACCGCCGAAGTGAAATTGGCAATACGATTTTAGATTAAAAATGAAACAACTCCTTCATATAGTACTGCTTTGTGCATTGAATGCACCAATAATAGCTCAGGACTCTATTCCTGAGTGCCTACATGATTCCACTCCTGAAATCTCAAACATCTCCACACCAGATAGTTTGGTTGATTCGTCATTGGATAGTCTGGAACTACCTATCTTTTTCGATGAAGCATTGGCATGGTTGGATACAACAGAATGTACATCGGATACGCTGATTGCTGAATTGCCCGACTCAATCTATAAATCCCGTTTGCAGGCATTGCCCTTTGTAATAGAAGTGCCTTATAACGAGGTGGTACGTCGGTATATCTTGCGCTATGTGAAGCATAGCCCTCGTCAACTCGCCAGTTTGCAACGCAAAGCTGAGTATTATTTTCCCATCTTTGAGGATATATTGGGTAAACATGAACTACCCTTTGAACTCTGCTATTTGCCTGTGATAGAATCTGCACTCAATCCGCAAGCACGTTCGCATATGGGAGCCGTGGGTTTGTGGCAATTCATGCCTGCTACAGGCAAGAAATATGGATTGGAAGTCAACTCGCTCATTGACGAGCGCATGGATCCTATCCGCTCTACCGAAGCAGCATGTAAGTTCCTGAGTGCATTGTATAAAATTTTCAACGACTGGAACTTGGTGATTGCCGCTTACAACTGCGGTCCAGGCAATGTGAATAAAGCCATTCACCGTGCAGGAGGTAAACGCGATTTCTGGAGTATCTATCCTTTTTTACCAAAAGAAACGCGCGGATATTTGCCTATCTTCATCGCAGCATCGTATGCCATGAACTATGCCGACGTACACGGTATTTGTCCATCTACCGATAATCTCTATCCCATTACCGATACGATTATAACGACGGAGCGTCAGCACCTCAAGCAGATTGCTGCAAATTTAGATATTACCATTGAGGAATTGCGCCGATTGAATCCACAATATGCCCGCGATATTATTCCTGGGGGAAAGGAGTATGCATTGTGTTTGCCTATCGCTATTTCAGGTTCGTATATTGACCAGCAGGATACCATCTTGGCATATCAAGCCAAAGAACTGATACACAACCGCCGTTCAGAGATTGACCTTATGCAAAAAACAGGATTGAATGGTGGCTATTCGGTGAACGGTATCACCTATTATAAGATTAAAGAGGGGGACACGCTGGGCGGTATAGCGGCTAAGTTCCATGTGAGTGTCAAACGACTGAAGGCATTTAATGGACTGAAGTCTGACTTCATACGCGCAGGCAAAACGCTCAAGATACCAAACGTATAATGGTGAGTGAGAAGATATATTATTCTATGACCGAAGCCCAAGAGATGACGGGGCTTCCTGCTACCACATTGCGTTATTGGGAGAAGCATTTCGCTCAGTTGGATCCACGCAAGGATGGTCATGGTAATCGCTATTATACTATGGCGGATATTGAGCTGATTAAGCAGATTAAGTATTTACGTGATGAGATGCATATCACGCGTATTGAGGCCATTCGCCAAGAACTCAAGCAAGGCAAACGCCAAGCCGACTTCCGTCAGCGTGCCGCCGAGATTCTTCAACGCGTCCGCGCCGAACTAGTGGAGATTAGGAGTAGGATATAGGTTGTTGGATATTGGAAATAGGATTATTCTCTCACAGTGATGTGGAAGCAGGCTTGTTTGTATTCGTACTTCACGTAGATACGTCCTGCACGCTGTTCGTTGAGAAGAACTTGACCTAAGACCAGTTTCAGATTATCTTGGTGCATGTACTCGCGCGTGCGCGTTACCTTATTAAATCGGAAGTACGCCAAGTCGAAAGTCGTGCCGTAATTGTGGCATGAATTAGTGGTAGCATTGATGTTACCACTTTTTTGTAGTTGCTTTATGTCCTCCTTCGTGCGGAGCACACTCGTGACATAAAACTGATAATGCGGCAAGCCATTGCGTTGCAGAATATCGGCAAACCCTTCGCCGATACGCTCCAGTTCCGCAGCCGCAGCAGGAACAAGGAAAGGGATGGAGTGCGTGAGTGAGTCCACAATATAGTTATCGTTGCTCTTGATCAGTTTTAGTTGACCTCGCATACGCACTGCCTCTTGGCGATTCTTCGGTGGTGTCGCCAGTCCTATGGCTTTGGCAGCCAACTCCTGCTTAGCTTGTGTATCATTGAACTTTTGCTTGTAGCTGAAAGTGCGACCAGGGTATGACACCATGGTGTCCTCGATTAGGGAATCGGGATTAGGGTTTCGGGAATCGGATTTTGAACTACATGCAGAGAAACCAAAAATTAGTCCCGCCATTAGCAGGACTAATTTTCTAATATGTCGGATTTTTGTTTTCACTTTTCCGTTTTATAGGCTCCATTCAAAACCGTCTTTGGTATCTTTGATGGTGAATCCTAGCGCAGTCAGTTCGTTGCGAATCTTGTCGCTGGTAGCCCAATCCTTGTTGCGCTTCGCTTCGAGTCGCATATTGAGAAGCATGTCTATAGCACCTTTGTATGCGTCCATACCTGCACCTGCATCTTGCGCTCCGTCCAATTGCAAACCTAGGATATCCATCGCATAGGTCTTCCATACAGCACGCAACTCCTCCAAGTCTGCCTCAGAGATCGTACCCTTACCGTCAAAGACAGTATTGATAGCACGAGCCGAATCAAACAAATGCGAAATCACGATAGGTGAGTTGAGGTCATCGTCCATCGCCTCTTGGCAACGTTCGCGGAGGTTGCCGATTTCTACGGTAGAGGTAGCAGATGCTTTGATCTTCATCAATCGTTGGTATGCTTCGGTCAAACGACCTAATCCCTTTTCTGCTGCAACGAGGGCATCATTGGAAAAGTCCACCGTAGAACGATAGTGCGCTTGGAGAATAAAGAAGCGAATGGTCATTGGACTAAATGGTTGCTCCAACAACTCATGATTGCCCGCAAAGAACTGCTCGAGGGTGATGAAGTTGTTGTAGCTCTTACCCATCTTTTTGCCCGCGATGGTGATCATATTGTTGTGCATCCAATAGCGGACACTGTCGTGTCCAAGGGCAGCACAACTCTGTGCAATCTCTGCTTCGTGGTGAGGGAACATGAGATCCATACCACCACCGTGGATATCAAACTGCTCACCGAGGTATTTTGTACCCATAGCAGAGCACTCCATATGCCAGCCAGGGAAACCTTCGCTCCAAGGGCTGGGCCAGTGCATGATGTGTTCAGGCGATGCCTTTTTCCAAAGGGCGAAGTCGAAACTGTGCTTCTTCTCTTGTTGTCCGTCCAGCTCGCGCGTCTCAGTCACGATATCCTCCAAGTTACGACCCGACAACTTGCCATATGGATAATCCTTGGCATACTTCTCCACATCCATATACACGCTTCCGTTGCTCACATAGGCATAGCCTTTGTCCATGATCTTCTGCACAAAAGCTATCTGCTCGATGATATGTCCGCTGGCATGTGGTTCGATAGATGGTGGCAACACGTTCAGCAGTTCCATATCCCTGTGGTAGCGGTTCGTGAAGTATTGCACCACTTCCATAGGTTCGAGCTGCTCAAGACGCGCTTTCTTAGCTATCTTATCTTCGCCCTCGTCCGCATCGTGCTCTAGGTGACCCACATCCGTGATATTACGCACATAGCGCACCTTGTAACCGAGGTGCATCAAATAACGATAGAGTAAATCAAAGGTGATAGCAGGGCGTGCGTGTCCCAAGTGTGCATCGCCATACACAGTAGGACCGCAGACATACATGCCTACGTGTCCTTCGTGCAAGGGTTTGAAGTATTCTTTTTGTCTACTTAATGTATTATAAATCTGAAGCATTAGAGCAGTGATTTTGGATCGAGGTTATTCTTCTCAATGTCTTTGAAGTAGTTGTAGGTGCCCACTTTGAGTTCAGCACAAGCAGCTTCGTCTGCTACGATGATGCCATGTTGGTGCATTTGGAGGGCAGAGATAGTCCACATATGTGAGATTGGCTCCTCAATAGCATGTTGGAGAGCACGTGCTTTGTTGTGGCCATTTACCATAATGAGTACCTCTTTGGCATCCATAATAGTACCTACACCTACGGTGAGAGCTGTCTTAGGCACTTTGTTTACATCGTTGTCGAAGAAACGAGAGTTGGCAATGATAGTATCGGTGGTCAACTCTTTTTTGCGTGTGCGCGAAGTGAGTGAACTACCTGGCTCGTTAAAGGCGATGTGTCCATCAGGACCGATACCGCCAAGGAAGAGCATGATACCGCCGTAGTTCTTGATTTTCTCTTCATAGCGAGCGCACTCAGCAGCCAAATCCTCGGCGTTACCGTTGAGGATATTCACATTTTCAGGACGAATGTCAATATGTGAAAAGAAGTTCTTCCACATGAAAGTATGGTAACTCTCTGGGTGATCCTCTGGAATGCCCACATACTCGTCCATATTGAAGGTAACGACATTACGGAAACTGACTTTACCCTCTTGGTAAAGGCGAATAAGGTTGCGGTACATGCCGAGAGGTGAAGAACCTGTTGGCAGACCGAGAACGAAAGGAGTACCCTCTTTAGGAGCGAACTCGTTGATGCGTTTTGCTACATAGTTTGCTGCCCACTCTGAAAGCAGGTCATAGTTGGGTTGAACGATAAGTCTCATGGTGTTTATATAGTTAGTAGTTAATAATTAATCGTTAGTATTCTCTAATCTATTTTCTGAAGTACGACTGCGCTACGTGCAGGAAGGTAGAGTTGTAGCCATCCTTTATTAGCGGGTAGGTATCCTGTATCAGGCAGGGTGAAATGCTCCACTGTGTCATCCGACAGGCCGAATCCTGCGAACTCCTTGGCATCCGTGTTGAGTACTACTTTGTACTTGCCCGCAGGAACAGGAATACCATAACCCTCGAAGGACTTCACACCGTTCCAATTGAAGACAAACACCAAGTCGCCGCGTTGGTATGCTACTACTTGATCGCCCTCGTTGTCGCAGAGTTTATCCTCCCATGGCAAGTGCACGCCATAACTATCCTTCACAGGTGTCAAGTGCTCGCGCAAGAGGTGTACCATCTTCTCGTCAAAGAGATTCAGGCAAGAGAAGAAGTAGCGTGGACTGTCCACCAAACTCCACTGACGGCGAGCGTATTTATGGCTCCATCCGTTGCCTTGGCGTGGGAAATCAATCCACTCTGGATGACCAAACTCGTTGCCCATGAAAGTAAGATAACCGCCATTGATTGTCGAAGCAGTAACGAGGCGAATCATCTTGTGCAGTGCGATACCGCGGTCCACCATATAGGTAGAGTGTCCTTTCTCGAAGTGCCAATACATATCCGCATCGCAGAGGCGGAAGATGATAGTCTTGTCGCCTACGAGGGCTTGGTCGTGGCTCTCGGCATAGGATATGGTCTTCTCGTCTTGACGGCGGTTGGTCATCTCGTAGAAGATATGTCCCGCTTTCCAATCCTCATCGCGTACCTCTTTGATATATTTAATCCAGAAATCTGGGATACCCATTGCCAATCGGTAGTCAAAGCCCATACCGCCATCCTTGATAGGATAAGCCAATCCAGGCATTCCCGACATATCTTCGGCTATAGTAATGGCGTTCTTCTTCACCTCGTGGATGAGTTTGTTGGCTAGGGTGAGATAGCATATTGCATCGCCATCCTCGTTGCCGTTGTAGTAGCAAGAGTAGTCCACAAAATCCTCGCCAAGTCCATGGCTTTGATACATCATTGAGGTCACACCATCGAAACGGAAACCGTCGAAGTCATACTCTTCCATCCAATACTTGCAGTTGGAGAGCAAGAAATGCAACACTTCGTCCTTGCCATAGTTAAAACAGAGACTATCCCATGCTGGGTGCTCGCGTTTGGCGCCATCGTGGAAGTATTGATATGGAGTACCATCGAACATGCCCAAGCCTTCCAACTCATTCTTCACGGCATGCGAATGCACAATATCCATGATTACATCCATGCCATAGGCATGTGCATCTGCGATAAGGTGCTTGAGTTCTTCGGGGGTACCTTGACGCGAAGAAACGGCGAAGAAGTTCGACACATGGTAACCAAAACTGCCATAGTAGGGGTGCTCCTGGATAGCCATAATCTGCAAGCAGTTGTAGCCCAATTTTGCAATACGAGGCAGTACATCGCGACGGAACTCATCGTAGGAGTTCACCTTCTCCTCCTCGCTGGACATACCAATATGGCATTCGTAGATGAACAGCGGATCGCCCGCTTTTCTGCGCTTTGCACCTTTTACCTTTAACTTTTCCGTTTTTACCTCTTTTGGCTCCCACACTTGTGCGGAGAAGAGTTTGGTCACAGGGTCTTGCACCACGCGGCGTGCATAACTGGGAATGCGCTCTCCGCATCCACCTTGCCACTCCACGAGCAGTTTGTAGAGTTGCTCATGCTGGAGCATCTTCTCAGCTAGAGTAATCTCCCAAACACCATTCTCGGTGGGCTGCAAACGATATGCCTCGTCCTTTTGCCAGCCATTGCAGTCGCCGATGAGATAAATAGCAGTGGCATTAGGAGCCCACTCGCGCAGTACCCATTTCTTGCCCACCTTATGCAAGCCAAAGAACATGTAGCCATTCGCCCAGTCGCTGAGTTTCTGACCGCCTGTCAGTTTTTTTTCTTGCGCGATGGCGTAGTTATAACGTCCTTCAATGGCCGAAGCATAAGGACGGAGATAAGAATCAGATTGTATCAGTTTTAATGTCTTCATTGTACAATAATTATCATACCAACATGAAATAGCGCGCAAAGGTACAAAAAATTTCTCACATACACAAGAAAAATCGGGTTTTCTTGCTTGTCTGCATTTTTTTTCGTACCTTTGCAGGCTCATTCATACAGACAAATGAAAAAACTTACTTTCATACTCCTGCCCCTCCTCTTCGCCGCCAATACTTTTGCGGCGACCATCACCATTCCCGAGGAGGCAAAAGGCTGGAATATCCCCGCAGAAGCCATTGATGTGCTGCAAGCACGTGAGATCTGCTCCAAACTGGCATCTGGCGCCACAACTGGCACCAAATACTATGTCATGGGCTATGTTAAGAAGATTGATTCCAGCCACGCAAACAATGTCTCCAGATACGGCAACGCGTCCTTCTATATCGAGCAAGTCAAAGGAGCCAACTCCGCCGACGATTTCTACGCATACCGCGTGTATGGTATTGATAATCTAAAGATTACCAACCCAAGCACCATCGCCGTGGGCGACTTCGTGGTACTCTATGGCGAGCTCACCAAGTATCAGAAGAATGCCTCTTCTACCCCTATCTACGAGACACTTGACCGCGAGGCATACATTTGGAACTCCACCAATCCCCTCATCAGCGGCAGCGACACCCCTACTGGCGACTACACCGACGAAACAAACGGCGTCATCACCATCACCGACCCCGACCTCTGGACCAATAGCGAGATGAGCCAGTTTGTGGGCAAAGAGGTGCAGTTCACTACTCCATTCTATGTGACCAACAACTCCAAAACAGGGCAACTCACCATCGCTCCTCGTCGTATCTTTAACCCTACTAATCAAGCACTTCCGCTCTCATCGGACTACCAATCTATCCTCTCGCTCAACGAGCAAGGAACCCTCACACTCACCAATGTCAGCGGCTATCATCGCATCGACGAACGAGTGCATAACCTCAAGGTCAAAGTCAACTCCTACAACAACCTCAGTTTCGTCTCAGGCGACTGGCGAGGCAACACCCGCGCAGAGATGGAGAAAGGCATTGACCTCAAAGCCATTGACGCACGCGGCGAACACACACTGCTGGTGTGCTGCATGAACTTAGAATATTACATTGTAGAAGCCTTCGACTCCTATGGTCCAGCTAACAATACCGAACACCAAGCGCAACGTGCCAAAGTGAGTCAAGCCCTGACTAAAATCAATGCGGACATCTACGCTTTTGTGGAGATACAAACAGGGCAAGACGCACTAGCCGAACTGGCTGCTGACCTAACCAAAAACACGGGCAGAAACTTCACCTACATCAACGACGGCAGTAGCATTGATGGGACCTTTACTAAGGCAGGATTTGTCTATTGCACGGACAAGGTCACCCCTCACGGCAATATGCAGCACAACGACACCTATGTCCAAAACCGCAAGAAAGTGCAAGGCTTCACCGAGAAAGCCAGCGGCGAGAAGTTCATCCTTTCCATCAACCACTTCAAAGCCAAGAGCGGTAGCGGTTCGGGTGCTAACAAAGATCAAGGCGATGGACAAGGCTCCTACAACGCTGCCCGCGTACAAGAAGCCAACTCTATCATCTCTCGTTATGCTTCTTACACCTCCACTTTTGGCGACGAGGATTTCCTCATCGTGGGCGACCTCAATGCCTATGGCAAGGAAGATCCTATCACCACGCTCACCGATTGGGGGATGATTGACCTCCATCGCACGTTCCATGCAGACAGCAGCTATAGCTATGTGTATCAAGGCACTTTGGGTTATCTCGACCATGCACTCTGCAACAGCACGCTCTACCCTCAAGTGACCGGTATGACACCTTATCATATCAACGCACCTGAGAAAGATGCATACACCTACGATGGCTCGTCCAACGACGGAACGATGTTCCGTTGCAGCGACCATGACCCTATCCTGATCGGACTCAGATTGGGCAAAGACAACACTACCACCGACATCACTTCACCCACCTACGCTTTCTATTACAACCACGCTATCCGTGCCATTGAAAATGCGCAAGGTGGTAGCTACACCATATATAATATAGATGGCACCATCGTGGCACAAGAGCATATCACCTCCGCCACCCACCCTCTCCCAAGCCTAGCGCAGGGGATTTATATTCTGACCATCCACAAAAACGGTCACAAACAATCGTTGAAACTTTTAGAACTTTAGAACTTTTAGAACCGTTAGAACTTTGGAACTTTTTAAACTTTCAAACATATGAACAAACCATTTCTATTTTTCTTATCGCTTATGGCACTAACAGCATGTACCAAGCAACAGACTACCGGTATTCATCTCGAGAACCTCGACACCACCGTAGTCGCACAAAACGATTTTTACCAATACGCTTGCGGCGGATGGATGAAGAACAACCCACTCCCTAACGAGTACAGCCGTTTTGGCTCATTCGACAAACTCGGACTCCAAAACCTGGAGCAAGTCAACGGTCTCATCGCAGACATCGCTGCTAAACAACACCCTATGGGGTCTATCCCACAGAAGATTGGCGATGTGTACAACTTGAGTATGGACATCGAACGCCGCAATGCAGAAGGCATCGCTCCTGTACTCCCAGTACTCGCTGAACTAGACGCAGTAACCGACAAAGACCAATGGTCTGCTGTTCTTGGCAAAGCCATGGACTACGGATTATGGGCTATGTACGTGGACGCAGACGCTATGAACTCATCCATGAACATCCTCAACGAATACCAAGCTGGCTTCGCACTCAGCGAGAAGAGCTACTACTTCGACCAAGATGAGCACACCACACATATCCGTGCCGAGTACCTCAAGCACGTAGAGAAAATGTTCACGCTCTTTGGTATGGATAACGCTGCCGAGAAAGCACAAACCGTACTCCGTTTGGAGACTCGTTTGGCGGGTGCAGCGCTCAGCAATGTAGAACTCCGTGACCCAGTTGCTAACTACAACAAGATGTCCATTGACGAACTCCAAGTGCTTGTGCCTCAGGTAGATTGGGCAGCATACTTCGCTGGTCTTAACATCGCTCCTGATAGCCTCAGCGTAGGTCAAGTACGCCACCTCCAAGAGGCAGGTAAGATGCTCGCAGAGGAGTCACTCGAAGACATGAAAACCCTCTTCCAATGGCAAATCATTGACGGTAGTGCCGACTTCCTCACCGAGGAGATCTTCATGCAGAACTTTGAGTTCTACGGTCGCATCTTGAGCGGAAGACAAGAGCCTACCCCACTCTGGAAACGCGCGGTAGCGATGGTGAATGGTACACTCGGCGAAGCTGTGGGACAAATGTATGTGGAGAAATACTTCCCAGAGGAGAACAAAGAGCGTATGATAGGTTTGGTGAAGAACTTGCAAGTGGCATTGGGTGAAAGAATTCAAGCCCTGAAGTGGATGTCGGATGAGACCAAAGAGAAGGCCATGGAGAAACTTTCTACCTTCACCGTGAAGATTGGTTATCCAGATAAATGGCGCGATT
The DNA here is from genome assembly GCA_045589755.1 of Paludibacteraceae bacterium. Taxonomy (GTDB): domain Bacteria; phylum Bacteroidota; class Bacteroidia; order Bacteroidales; family Paludibacteraceae; genus Colicola. Next base: position 34,999 of record JAZNPR010000010.1, on the reverse strand, counting down.
ATACGGCTTTGGAGATTGACCCTGAGTTGACCTATTATGCTAATATTCAGCGTGCTGCAAAGTTTGAGCAAGATTATTCGTTGTCATTCTTGGGCAAGCCAGTAGACAAGGATAAATGGTTTATGACCCCACAAACCGTGAACGCATATTACAACCCTGCGACCAACGAGATTTGTTTTCCCGCAGGTATTCTGCAATACCCATTCTTCGATATGAACGCGGACGATGCGTTTAATTATGGTGCGATTGGCGTGGTGATTGGTCATGAGATGACCCACGGTTTTGATGACCAAGGTAGTCAGTTTGACAAAGACGGTAACCTGATCAACTGGTGGACAGAGGAAGATCGTGCACGCTTTGAGGAGCGCACGAAAGTGATGGAGGAGTATTTCAATGCCATTGAGGTAGCCCCTGGTGTATATGCGAATGGTGCCTTTACTTTGGGCGAGAATATCGCTGACCACGGTGGTTTGCAAGTGGCATATCAGGCGTTCTTGAACAACGAAAAACTGAAAGGTGAAAACGGAAAACTGGGCATTGTGGAGGGCTTTACGCCAGAGCAACGATTCTTCTTGGCGTATGCGAATGTATGGGCAGGCAATATCCGTCCAGAGGAGGTATTGCAACGCACGAAGAGTGACCCTCACTCCCTCGGCATGTGGCGCGTGAATGGCGCATTGCCACATATCGGTGCATGGTATGAGGCATGGAATGTGACCGAGGAGTCGCCATTGTATCTTGAACCAGAAAAACGTGTATCAATATGGTAAAGCATGTAGTATTTTTTCGTCTGTTAGACGAGGCAGAGGGCAAGACGAAATTGGAGAATGCCCAGATTATTCGTGAAGGATTGCTCGCATTGCGCGAGAAGATTGATGTATTGGTGGATGAGACGGTGGGTATCAATATCCCTAATGCGAAGAACACCGACCACGATATTTGTTTGACTTGCACCTTCCGCACATGGGAGGATTTGGATGCGTACGCTACGCACCCTGAGCATGTGAGGGTGGCGCAATATATCGGCAAGTGCAAAGCAGCGCGTAGCGCTGTGGATTACGAGGAGTAATTGGTATAAAGATCCCACGAGCTTCGTAAGCGAGTGGGAATACGAGGAGTAGCGCAGTTGGTAGCGCACCACGTTCGGGACGTGGGGGTCGGGCGTTCGAGTCGCCTCTCCTCGACAGCAAAAGCACCTTTTGGGTGCTTTTGTTGTTGTAGGATGATAGCGACGAGAACGCCACCAAAGGGGTCCCCGAAAATTTTTAATTTTTGGGGAAGAGGAGGAATGACGGTCGCCTAATGCTGCGTAGCAGTAGTCAATGCGACAAGTCCATTCCGACGATGAGTCGCCTCTCCTCGACAGCAAAAGCACCTTTCGGGTGCTTTTGTTGTTGTAGGATGATAGCGACATGAACGCTATCAGAGTAGTTAAGCGGTTATTCCACTATTACTCCCATTACGTTGTATGTACTACCATTATGGTAAATATACAGTTGTCTATCTCGGATAATCTTTTGACAATTGGTTGTTGGCGATGAAATATTTTCTACTGCAGTTTGTTCTATCGTAAATTCTGCTGAGAGCATTATATTCTCCGAGATAACAAAGGTATAAGGATTATCCTCCACATCATTGCTCCAGCGAACAAAACGATAGCCATCGTTAGGAATAGCAGTAAGGGTAACAGTATCGCCAACTTGATATACGCCAGCACCTATTACCTCACCTTGCAAAGCATCGTATTCTACCGTAACGGTGCGATCATTGGTACTTTGTGTGCGGAAGTCGCCTGAATAGGTTTGCAATGTCTTTCCTGCATTATCTTTAATAACCAGATTGTAGCTGTAGTCTGTTCCTTCGTCTAAACCAGTCACGGTGAATGTGAATCCATTAGCTGATTGCGTAGCTGCAGGTGCGTGGCGTTGTCCATTGCGTGAAGGAGCAAAGGCAATGCCAGTTAATTGACCCGCAGCGTTGAAAGTGAGCGTGCAGAATACTTCGCCGTCTTTGTTGATAGTCAGAGTGTAACTTCCAGCATTGGATTCTGTAGGCCAAGTAAATACGACATCATTGAAGGAAGGAGAAACGATTATGCTATCTGTAGAAATTGTTTCGGCACTAATACATTCTACATTAGTAAACTTGGAAAATACCATATCGGCTGTGTAGTAACGCTGATAATCACACGGAACATGTAAGAATGCATTATAGTTTACAAAAGTATTATTGGATGTTTCTGGAGGAAATTGTGCATAACAATAAATATCATACAATTTCTTACAAGTATTAAATGCTTTTGCTCCTATTTCTTCAATACTATTAGGCAAAATAAGAGTATTTAAATTTACCAATTCATCAAATGCGTTGTCAGATATACTGGTTATCCCTTGTCCTATTTCAAGTGTTTTAATAGAACCTATTAACAGTTCCCATGGTGTACAACCATAAGGGTGATATTCTCCTGTCCCAGTTATTGTAAGTTTCTCTGCATTATAACTCCATGATAAATTTAGACTATCGCCACAATATCCTGAATGCATTATTTTATGATATGAAGAGAATTTGGTGTCGTCATTAGTATAATTTTTCCAATCAGATTCTTTATAGATTTTTTCCAGACCACATGGGATATAAAAGTAACTAATTCCATCCCATCCATAGTCAAACACATTCTTTCCTAATTTTGGTGGAGTAGTTGGTAGATAAACTCTCTCTAAATCAGTACATCCACTAAATGCGCCATCTCCAATATACTTCACATTATCTCCAATCGTTATGGAATTATAATGTTCATTATCGAAAGAAGCACGAGCAAAAGCATAAGCATTGATTCGATCTACGTTATTGGGAAATATGCCATCGAACGGTTGTTCATTCAAGTAGAATTTCGTTATACTATAATAGTTATTGTAACTTTTATTCAGTTGAAATGGACTTGCAAAGGCGTCTACAAATTGTATTTTACACCAATCTGCTATATCACCAGTGTAATTAACCTTGGTAATGGATGAACAATTTTCAAAAGCACTCTTTCCGATAGTCTTTACACCACTACCTATAGTGATGGTAGTGAGGGAGGAACAGCTAAGAAACGCATAATTTCCTATATTCGTTACGCTATTGGGGATAGTGATAGAAGTGAGAGAGGAACGATCGAAAGCCCAACTTCCAATGCTTATTACGCTGTTGGGGATTACAACTGAGGTTATGTTTTCGAAGTATTGAAATGTATAATCGTATATTGAATCAACCGTATTAGGAATCACCAAATCTCCTACTAATTCTTGGTTGTTTATTAAAAACCGAGTATAATAATACATAGGGTGTGCGTATGAATTTTCAAATTTAATCTTACACCAATCTGCAATGTCACCCATATAATTAATTTGTTCTAATTTACAGAAATAAAAAGCATCTCTACCGATACTTTTGAGACTATTAGGAAGGGTGATAGATATTATTTTATCGCTATAATCATAAAATAGCTTTGGATTTATTCTTACAATACCATCTTTAATAGTGATTGATGCATTTGCAGGCATTTCACCCTTATATTTATATAGTACACAACCAATATATAGCAATCCGTCTTCTTGATTTGTATACCATTTTGTATTTTCAATGCGACAATCCGCATCTAAATAAGTTATGCTATTGGGAAAAGTAATCTCTTCTAAAGAATAACATCCCGCAAAAGTACCTTGACCAATAGTCGTTACACCTTCAGGAATAGAAATTGCTAAAAGAGAAGAACAACCAGAAAAAGAACCTTGACCAATAGTCGTTACATCTTCAGGAATAGAAATTGCTAAAAGAGAAGAACAACCAGAAAAAGCACCGCTTCCTATTATTTTTACACTATTAGGAATAATAATCTCAGTTACCTTATCACAACTCCAGAATGCGTCGTCAGCAATTAATCGAGTATTCTCTTTAATCCTATAAATAGGATCTGATAGATATGTTCGTGATGATCCATTATATCGATTCGCAGAAATTAAACAATCATCAATATATAAAACAAGACCATCCCAATTAGATTTATCATTGTAGATTTTAGTGTTCAAAAATGCATCAGATTCAATAGCCTTCACGCTACTTGGAATATTGATAATTGTTAAAGCAGAGCACCAAGAAAAAGCCATTTTCCCAATGTATGATACGCTGTTTGGGAGGGTGATAGAGGTCAGAGAAGAGCATCCAGAGAAAGCCCACATTCCAATACCTGTTACACCTTCTGGGATGGTAACAGAGGCAAGGGAGGAGCAATGCTGGAAAGCATAATTTCCAATACCCGTTACGCTGTAAGTAGTGCCGTCGTAAGTGACAGTTTCGGGGATGTTGGCGGTGGTGATAGACGAGTTAGCGTCAGCAACCACTACAGTATAAGGTTCGGAACTACTAGTGATATTGTAACAGAGATCACCCGAGCAGAAATCAGCAGCCCAGAGGGTGGTGGTGGCGAGGAATGCCACGAAAAGAAGCCCCCCTCTAACTCCCCCCTGAAGGGTGGAGGATAAAACAGATAAAAGTTTTCTCATAATTGTTTGAATTTTAAAAGTTAATATTGTTGTTTATTTATTCGCTATTGGTGTATAGAGATAGAAAAAGCGTGAACTTTCGTTCGCTTCAATTTGATTGTTTGAGGTTCTCGACTACCTTGTTTATTCAAATTTACGCACGGAAAACTCACGCTGAAAGCATGAGCGTGCATAAACCGTACTTGAATAAACAATGATTCTTGAAAGTGTCGAGTTTTCAAACAATCAAGTTTGGGCTTATTACGCTATATTAAATTATGTAGTGATGGGTAACGCTTTACCGAATCGGGGACAAAGGTACTACAAAATTTGCATAAATGCAAGAAAAATCGCATTTTCTTGTGTTTTTTTGCTCGGCGAATTAACGCCGAGCACTAAACCAGTAATCACAGTGTTAATTTTCTGCAAATGGGGGGGGCCATGACCGCCAGGAATTGTGCGGTTATTGTGCGGTAATAGTGCGGTTATTGTGCGGTGCGAGCGGGGAAAATGAGGGGGTTCTTCGATTATTTAGTCGAGAAGTTGAAAGCCAACAAAAAAAATATAAATAACTGCCACGACTATCCATTAAGGATCGACATCAATGGACACAATCGTACCTTTGCAATCCGTCTGTTGCAAAAGCAAGCGGATTTGTTCGCGCAATAACTGCTTGGCACGCTGCACATTTGCGCCTTGCTCCACACGCAAACGCAACTGGCGGATATACTGATTCTGACGACGTGAAACCAATGGCGTAATCACACCAGACACACGCCCGCCAAACACCCCTCTCAATGCCTGCATCAGCACCACACTGCTCCTCTCCAAACGCTGTACATCACGATGGCGTAAACTGAGCACAATCAGCCGATGAAATGGGGGAAAACAGAACATCTGTCGCTCGCTAATCTCCCTATGGTATAGTCCCGCATAATCGTGCGAACACAGCAATGCATACAAGGGATTCTTAGGGTCGAAAGTCTGAATCATCACCTCGCCCTGTTTGCCACTGCGCCCTGCACGCCCCGACACCTGCTCCAGCATCTGAAAAGCATGCTCGGCACTCCGATAGTCGGGCTGATTAACCAACGTATCAGCCTGCAAAACAACCACCAACGAGACATCATCAAAATGCAGTCCCTTCGTAACCATTTGTGTGCCAATGAGTATGTCCACTTCGTGGCACGCGAAACGATCAATAATCTGCTGATAAGCATCCTTGCGCCGCGTAGTATCTAAGTCCATACGCTCCACGCGCGCATGCGGGAAAAGATGCTGTATTTCTTCCTCTAAACGCTCGGTACCAAAACCCTGCAATCGCCATTCAGAGCCACACTTGGGGCAAATTCGGGTATTGGAGATGGGATAATGGACGCCCTCTGGGCTATTGGATATTGAATGGGTATGACCGCAAGAGTGGCAGATGAGGGTATTGTTGCTCTTGTGGTAGGTCATACTCACATCGCAGTTCGAGCACTTGGGCACCTCGCCACAATTAGGACACTGCAAGAAAGGTGCATACCCCCTGCGATTCTGGAACAAAATAACTTGTTTGCCTCTGGCAATCTCCTCGCGGATACGAAATACCACAGGGTCGGCAAAATGACCATACATCTCTTTGCGGTGGTATTGGCGCTGCAAGTCCACCATCGTAATTTTGGGCAACTGCAATCCACGAAAACGCTCCGTCATCTCAACCAAACCATATTTCCCAGACAGAGCATTATGATAAGATTCTACAGAAGGTGTGGCTGTGCCCAAAAGTACCTTAGCGCCATGCCACTGCGCCATCATTATCGCCGATGAACGTGCATGGTAACGCGGAGCAGGGTCCTGCTGCTTGTAACTGGGTTCGTGCTCCTCATCCACAATGACCAGTCCTAAGTTGGTGAACGGAAGAAATATCGCGGAGCGGGCACCGAGGATGAGATTTGGATATTGGATATTGGACGCTTCGCTATTGGATATTGGTAATAGGCTGGAATATATCTCTGTGCGTTCGTCGCTACTGAAGCGCGAGTGATAAACCAACACCTGATTGCCAAAAACAGCTTGCAAGCGTTCGGTGAGTTGGGTAGTCAGGGCTATCTCTGGCACGAGATATAGCACCTGTTTGCCTTGCTTGAGCAGCTCGTCTATGAGATGAATATACACCTCCGTCTTTCCGCTGGACGTCACACCATGCAAGAGGGTTACGTTCTTTGTTTGCCAGCTTGCTCGTATTGATTCAACAGCCTTTGTCTGCTGATTATCAAGGGCATGTAGCGGCTGCATTTGACCCGTATATTGTCGCAATCGTGAGACGGGTCGCTCCTCCTCTAAAAATATTCCCTTGTCAATCATTGTACGCAACACCGCACTGCCTACCCCACTCGCCTCTAAGAGTACACGGCGCTCTACACCGTTATTATTCATACGCAGGAAACAACGCAAGAGTTGCTCTTGCGACTTAGCGCGGCGCAAACTATCAAGCGTTAGTTCTTGCTGGCGAGGATCTGCTATCGAAGGATGCAAATGGATATACTGAATCGTGCGGGCGGTATAGTTGTCGTCGATGATTCCCGCAGGCAATGCCGCAGCCATCACTTCGCCTAAAGTACACATATAATACTCCGCCATCCATTGCCATAGGCGCAACTGATAAGCCGTAACAACGGGTTGAGTGTCAATAATATCCACCACATCTCGCACCTTGACTGAAGCGGGCAAGTCGCCCTGGTGAAGGCGATAAACGACACCCGTAATCGTCTTCTTGCCCAGTGGCACCAACACGCGACACCCCATCAACGAGGTATCCGATATCCGCTCTCCGATACCCGATACCCGATACGTGTACACATCCGCTATTGCCAGCGGCAAAATAATATCAATCAATATGGCGTTGGACATTTCTGCTGCAAAGGTAGTAAAAATTTTGCATGTGTGCAAATTTTTTTGTTGGATATGGGGTAATGGGTATGGGGTATGGGCAAGAAAAAAAGAGCGCGATATCACATCGAACTCTTTTTCCATTATGAAAAACACTATTTATTAAATAACACAATTACTTGCGCTTTGCGTTGCACATGTTCAAAAATATTTTCACAAAAACTGTGCCAAACTTTCAAAAACTAATGATAAAAAAAATGTTTTTATACATTTATTCATTCATTATAACCAGTTTATACCCTTTCCCGTGTACGCTGTAAATTTTAACGGGACTATCTTTACCTATATAATTACGAAGGTGATTGACATATACACTCAACGAGCGGGCATTGAAATAGGTATCGCTTCCCCAAAGACTCATCAAAATGCGATTACGCTCAACCAACTTGCCCATATTTTGGCAAAGAATCAACAACAATTCATTTTCACGCGTACTAAGATGCTTTCCATCCAATGTTTGGCGGACACTGTCAAAACGTTTGCCGTTTAATTCGAATTCAGTATCACTATTCTCCTTTTGCATTCTACAGCGCCGTAGCACGGCCTCCATTTTGCAAACAAGGATATCCAACGAATAAGGCTTTAGTACATAGTCATCACATCCTAATTCGTAGCCGCGAATAATATCTTCACGGTCAATTTTAGCTGTCAAAAAAATGAACGGAACAAAATTATTATTATCACGTAAGGCTTTCAACAACTGCCAACCATTCATACGAGGCATCATGATGTCCGACAACAAAAGGTCGTAATGACTCTTATTAGCCATATTCCATCCCTCTTCGCCGTTATTAGCGGTTTCCACTACGTATCCCTTGCCACGTAAAAAATCGGCAAGAACAGTACTCAACGTAACGTCATCTTCAATAATCAATATATGTGTTGTCATAAAGCTAAATACTAGTTTACCTTTACCAACACAAATACCGTGCCAAAAAGGTAAAAACAATCAAAAGAGAAAAAAGTTAAACAATAATTTGTAAGAACAAAAAAAAAGCTGTACCTTTGTATCAAAATTTTGCACCATGAAAGTATTGCTCATTTTTACAGGAGGTACAATCTCTATGGTTCGTGACTTGCATACTGGGGCTCTACATCCCGCAGATATGCAAACATTCAAGGCGTTTGTTCCCGAATTATTTGCAGGTGACATTCACGTGGATATGATACCTTTTGAGCCATTGCTTGATTCATCGGACTTGAATCCAGATAATTGGCTACAAATGGCACAAATGGTTTCTGACCACTATGATGCCTACGATGGTTTTGTCATTTTGCACGGTACCGACACGATGGCTTATTCGGCATCCGCACTGAGTTTCATGCTGGATAACCTATGTAAACCTGTTGTATTTACTGGTAGCCAATTACCTGTGGGTGTTTTACGCTCTGATGCAAAAGAAAATCTGCTAACAGCCATAGAGATTGCAGGGGCATACGACCCCAATGGTCTGCCTATCGTGCCCGAAGTAACAGTATATATGGATGGCGAGTTATATCGAGGTAATCGTACTACCAAACGCAATGCAGAGCATTTCTCAGCCTTTAATTCGTACAATTATCCTGCACTTGCGCGGGCTGGAGTACATATCACCTACAACAAAAATCTAATACAAGCAGCAGGTAATCTAGCACGCGGATTGCACGTGTACAAGCGATTTGACACGCACGTAGCAATACTGAAGTTATTCCCTGGAATTACGGAATCGGTAGTATCTGCCATATTGGATATACCCGATTTGCGTGGCGTAGTATTAGAAACATTTGGTTCGGGCAATGCGCCTACTCACGAATGGTTGTACGAACACCTGCGCAATGCAGTAGAGCGCGGTGTGGTGATTGTGAATAAGACACAATGTAATACAGGTTCAGTGAGCATGGGACAATATGCTGTGAGTCTGAACTTGTTGAAAGCAGGGGTAATATCGGGTTATGACATCACCACCGAAGCGTTGCTAACCAAGATGATGCATGTATTGGGAGAGCACGGCGATGATCTAGCAAAAGTAAAGAAAATGCTGTCGGTATCCCTATGTGGGGAGATGACAGTAGTTTAGTGTTTAGAGTTTAAAGTTTAAAGGAAGGAGAAATAATGAAAAATTTACAACCACAGGCTGTATGGAGCAATTTCCATAGCCTGACACAAATCCCCCGTCCATCGGGAAAGAAAGAAGAAGTATCTGCTTTTTTGGCAGAATTTGGTCGTTCATTGGGCTTGGAAACCATTGTTGATAGCATAGGCAATGTGATTATTCGCAAACCAGCCAGCGCAGGTTATGAAAATCACCCAGGCGTGATTCTTCAAGGCCATATGGACATGGTGCCACAAAAGAATAACGATACCATTTTTGACTTTGAGAAAGACCCTATCGAAGCATATATTGATGGCGAATGGGTAACAGCCAAAGGTACTACCTTAGGTGCTGACAATGGTATCGGCGTAGCCGCTGCGATGGCTATTTTGGCGGATAAGAACGCGGTGCACCCTCCACTGGAGATGTTGGTGACAGTAGATGAGGAGACTGGCATGTATGGTGCATTTGCATTGGAAGGTGGTATGCTGCAAGGCAAGACATTGCTCAATCTGGACTCTGAAGCCGAAGGCGAATTGTATGTAGGTTGTGCAGGTGGTGTGGACACTACCGCTAAGTTTGCCTACACGCCAGTAGAAGTGGAAGAAGGCGATGTAGCAGTGAAAGTGAGCATCACAGGTTGCAAGGGCGGTCACTCGGGTTGCGATATTCACTTGCAACGCGCTAATGCCAACAAACTGCTGTTCCGCTTCTTGAAAGAGGCAGTAGCGAATTACGAGGCACGTTTGGCAAGTGTAGAGGGTGGCAGTTTGCGCAACGCTATCCCACGCGAGGCATCAGCTATCATCACCGTACCTGCTGAAGGTGTGGAAGACATTATGGATTTGGTGGCAGAATGTGAAGACTTGTTTGTAGCAGAATATGACGGTGTAGAGGACAATATCCGCTTGACCGCAGAGGAGGTGGCATGTCCTGCAACCGAGTTACCAGAGGATGTACAAGACTTTTTGATTCATGCTATCACCGCTTGCCCGCACGGCGTATATCGCGTGATACCAGAAATGCCAGATGTGGTAGAGACAAGCAACAACCTGGCGATGTTGACCACCGCAGAGGACTGCGTGACTGTGATGTGCTTGACTCGTTCGTCAGTAGAATCACGCAAGGAGGAGTTGCAGGAGATTATCCAATCCGTATTCGCCATGGCAGGTGCAGAAGTAGAGTTCTCGGGTTCGTATCCAGGATGGAAGCCAAACCTCAAGAGCCATATCTTGGACGTAATGAAGAGCACTTACCAAACCAACTATGGCATTGAGCCACGCGTGATTATTATCCACGCAGGATTGGAGTGCGGTATCATTGGAAGAAACTACCCTGGCATGGATATGATTTCGTTTGGTCCTACCATCAAGTATCCTCACTCACCCGATGAGCGCGTGAACATTGCATCGGTGGAGAAGTTCTATGATTTCTTGCTTGCCACACTGAAAGCGTTGTGATGTCGTGGTATCAAAAAATAGGAGTCGTTTTTCTGTTATGGATGTGCTGTGCAGTGTCAGTGGTAGCTGATACGCACAGTGCCGACACGCTCTATTACAGGTCGGATATACGCCACATACGTGATTCGCTGAAGCATAGCATGCGCGTAGCACGAGGTAACATGTATATGAACATTCGCAGCATGCGCGATTCTGTACGTCAGGATTTGCGTTCTATAGCTCGCAGATATCCTCATCAACTGCGCATTGGTTGGGGCGACCAGATATTCGAATCCCTGATATGGTACAATCAGTCACACCCTACGATTTACCCTGAATCATACATAGGAGAATACAACGAAGAATATCGCTATGTACAACATTGGTTTGCAGAATATCAGTATCGCGTTCGGTATTGGTTTAACGTAGGTATCATGGTAGATTATAGTGGTGTGATATGGGATAAGGTTCGTCGCAATGGCAGAGGCGAGGAGGTTGGGCGAGACAAGAACTGCGACTTCCATAACATAGCCATCATGCTCACTACACGATTCACATATATGCACTCCAAATATGTGTCGCTGTATTCGGGACTAGGTGCAGGCGTGAATGTCAATACTGGTTCAGAAATAGACTATCGTGATCGAAAGACGGCGTTAGCACCTGCATTAAGCCTCACAGTTCTAGGAATGAGTGTAGGTAACGAACGGTGGTTTGGTGCAGTGGAGTTTGGTGGATTATATTCGCTGATAAATATCAACGAAGTCTATTTGGCAGGTTCACGCATGTTTACCGCCTCGGTCGGTTGTAGATTTTAAAGAATAGATTAGAGAATATGAATCGCTATATCATTGTTGCATATCTGTTTTTTCTGTTGCTAACAGGATGTTATAAAGGCGAAGTGCGTTATGTCGATTTCGCAAATTTGGGCATGGCTGAAAACAGCACGTTTCGTGTGATAACACAAAAAACAACCGACCTGCAAGAACTAAGTAATGACCCCGATATGTTGGCATTATGGGGTGTTACAGACACAACTGCCACGCCACAAGCAAATGTGGCAGGCGTGACTAATCCTCAACGAGCCACATCTACATCCGTTGCGAATATCATGCAAGAATTGCTAGACTTTAGCAAAGCGGCTACGGCTATTGAGGTGAGTGGCGTGTATGAATCGGTGGACGTGGATAATAACCCTATCCTGCTATCAGGCAAAGTGATTTTGCCAGCCAAAGGCCCCATCAAACGATACATACTCGTATCGCACTACACTATTGCCAGCGATAGAGAAGCTCCAAGTAATATCTTCTCGCTAGAAGGACTATTAGTCAAATTGGGCTATGCATTGATTATACCCGACTACATCGGATATGGTGTCACAGTGGATAAAGTACACCCGTATCTAGTGATGGAGCTCACGGCACGCAATGTGCTGGATATGTACTACGCTGTGGTACCATTTATGGAAAAAGCGGGTTGCGCCCCCGAACACGATGACATATACCTAATGGGCTATTCGCAGGGAGGTGCAACCACGATGGCAGTACAACATGCGATAGAACACCACGATGAGCCGATTAAGATTAGACGTGTCTTTGCAGGTGGAGGCCCATATGACATCAAATATACCTATGACCAATTTGTGGAAACAGATTGGGCATCCTATCCATGCGCTGTGCCTATCATGATGCAGGGAATGGTGGTCGGAAACAAACTCAATTTGGACATGAGTAAACTGATGGCAAGGCATATCTATAGAAACTTGGACAAATGGGTAAATAGCAAACTCTACACCACGAACCAAATCAACGCATTGATTGGAACAAAAGTCACAAGCGAACTGCTTACCAAAGTGGGTAGAGACCGTACTAGCAAAGAGGTGTCGGAACTATATAAAGCCATGACAGAGAACTCTATCCTTACGTATTCATGGACACCAGAGGCACCTGTATTCATGTTTCACTCTATGGATGATGATGTGGTACCATTTGAGAATGCTATGCGTGCTAAGAGTAAGTGGAAAAATGCAAATATCCAATATAGTTTTGGTCATTATGGCAACCATCAGATAGGTTGTATTCGATTTATTTATACTGTACAAACCTTATTAGAAAACGACGAAAAAGAAGAAAATGGCAACTTTAGTTTCTAATATCCGTCGCCTATTGCCCATCGTTCTTTGCGCTGTATTGGCAGCATGTAACCCCAATGCTGTGGCTTATACTGAGGGCGTAGAGATTACGATTGATGTAGAGCAAGTATCGGCAGGCTTTGCACAAGTGCGTTTTTCCACTAATAAAGAAGCGTTTTACTTGATCAGTATCCAACCTACGAGAGAAGATATTGATCCACAAAAGATAGCCAAGACGTTTATGCTTTTATCGCTGGATAGCGCATATGCGGACTACCTCTATTGGCGCAATAAGCAGTTGCAACAACTTATACCTTTCGTAGCGGATTTTCCATCCCACTCGCTGCAATATGGTAATATTAAACACTTCTTCACGCTATTGCACCCTAATACCGAGTATTGGGTATATGCTTTTGTAGTTGATCCAATAACGAATAAGCCTGCGGGCAAACTCTTCGTGGAAACTATTACCACAGATAGTACAAGTAGAATACCTGTTCAATTTGAGTATCGTATAGATGGCTATTGGGATTATATTTACCCGACAGATTCTATGGGTGAAATCATTTCTACCATCCCTTGGGTGGGTGAGACTATAGATAGTGTCAGTATTCGTGATGGTGGTTGGAATAGTCCTGGTGAATACTTTTTTGAGCGCTTTAAGCATGTATATCATGAAGACTACGAGCGTATATTATATGGTATATATGCGCACGAGAATAATGGTGTCAGCGACGGCACTTCCGCTACCTATTTTAAAGAAGGTACTACCTATTACACCGCAATGGCGGCTCTTGATGCTCCGCTGAAATTTCCATTACCGAGAAACATTTATAACATCTATCGCTTCACATGGATAGGCGAGACTACCGATACTGTTTTGGTGCCCCAGAATAGCCTTCCTGTAGGAGAGTGGTGATGTTAGGTGATGAGGCTAAAGGCGAGAGGCGCGGAAACAAAAAATGAGTTGGAATATCCAACTCATTTTTTATCTGTATCAATCCCCACTACCCCACCGTCTCCTGCGCTTTGGCTTTCTCGTAGCAAGCACGGCAGAGCGGTTCGTAGCTCTCGGTCTCTCCGAGGAGGACACGTTTGTCGCTGCTGACAGTACGGTGGCTGACATATGCCAAGTCGCCACAATGTACGCAGATAGCGTGGGTCTTGTACACATCATCAGCGATAGCCATCAATGCGGGCATTGGGCCGAAGGGTACGCCCTTGAAGTCCATGTCCAAGCCTGCACAAATGACACGAATGCCGCGGCGAGCAAGTTCGTTGGCTACCTCTACGATGCCCATGTCGAAGAACTGTGCTTCGTCGATGCCAACGACATCCACATCACTTGCCATGAGGAGGATGTTTTGGCTGCTATCCACAGGTGTGGATTGGATGGCGTTGCGGTCATGGCTGACCACTTCGGCTTCGCTATAGCGCACGTCGATAGCGGGTTTGAAGATTTCCACTTTGAGCTTGGCAAACTGTGCGCGTTTCATACGGCGGATGAGTTCTTCGGTCTTACCCGAGAACATACTTCCGCAAACTACTTCTATACTGCCTCGACGCAGACGAGGACCTTTGGTCTCTAATTCACTAAACATATCTTTTTGTTGTTATTGGACGCTTTGCTAATGGACGCTTCGCTAATGGACGGCGTTCCGCCTATTGGGGATTGGACCATTATCCATTAGCTCGCATGCGAGCGTCCATTATCCCTTAGGTGCCCTGCACCGTCCTATAGCCTCAAAGAGGCATCCTGCCATTTAGGATGGCTTAATATCTTGTACCATCATTTGGATGGTGGTATAGTGGTTGAATGTATTTTCGTTAAGTTCGTAGCAGATGTCCACGGCGTTGCCGTTTTGGATATACTCTGCCATGTCGGCACGCCCGAAGGCGATGCCAGTGATGGCATTCATGCGGTCGGTAACGTCCAAGCGCAAATGCTCACGCTCTTTGCCTACAGCACGCGTGTCGCGGTGATTGATCAGTCGGCGCGACACAAACAGCGGACGCGGATTGCCTGGGCCGAAGGGCTCCAAATGGCGCAACACGTTGTAGAACTGCTTGGTAATATCACCCAATTGCAATTCTGCCTCAATATCCAATGTGGGTTGCAACTGATTGGGCTGTATATGGGCAACTACGTATGCCTCAAAACGCTGCTTAAACTCAGGCAGGTCATTGATGTGCATACTGAGTCCCGCAGCGTATTTATGTCCGCCAAAGTTAGTGAGCAAGTCATGGCACGAATCAATAGCAGCATAGATATCAAATCCTCCTACCGAACGAGCCGAGCCTGAGATGATACCATCCTCGCCTGCGGTGAGAACGATAGTAGGACGGTAGTAGGTTTCGGTCAAACGTGATGCCACAATACCCACAACTCCTTTGTGCCAATGAGGGGCATAGACTACGGTCGAGCGGCGGTTAGCGAAGGCAGGGTCGTCTTGCAATTGTAGCAATGCCTCTTTGGTAGTTTCTGTATCGCAGTCGCGGCGGTCATCGTTGTGCTGATTGACTTCTTCGGCTTGTTGGCGTGCAAAAACAGGGTCGTCGGTGAGCAATAGTTCTACGGCTGCACGACCAGATTTCATGCGTCCACAAGCGTTGATGCGCGGCCCAATCTTATATACTAATTCATTGATTGTTATCTTCTTTGCCTCAATACCTGCCACTTGCATGATTGCCGATAAACCCGTGAAAGGTTGGGTGTTGAGTTGCTGAATACCGAAGTGCGCCAAGATTCGGTTTTCGCCTGTGATAGGTACAATGTCCGAAGCGATAGACATCGCTAGCAGTTGAGTGAGAGGCAACAAGGCGATGAGGCTATTAGGCGAAAGGCGAGAGGCGAGGTAGCGTTGCGTATATGCTTGCGCCAGTTTGAAACCGACACCGCAACCCGAAAGGTCTTTGTATGGGTATGGGCAGTCATGGCGCTTCATGTTGAGCACCGCTACGGCTGCGGGGAGTTCATCGCCAGGGGTGTGGTGGTCACAAACGATGACATCAATGCCTTTGCTGTTGGCATATGCGATTTTCTCTACCGCCTTAATACCGCAGTCGAGTGTAATGATGAGTGAGCAACCTTGTGCAGCTGCGTAGTCAATTCCCTGTTGCGATACGCCATAGCCTTCGGTGTAGCGGTCGGGAATATAGTAGTCGATATTGGACGGCGTTCCGCCTATTGGGTATTGGACGCCCTGCGGGCTATTGGCGATTGGTCCATTATCCATTATCCCCTCCAAAAAACGGTACATGAGCGCTACGGCGGTGGTGCCGTCCACATCGTAGTCGCCGTAGATGAGGATTTTCTCGCCTCGTGTGATGGCTTGGTGCAGACGCTCTACGGCTTTGTCCATGTCCTTCATGAGGAAGGGGTCATGTAGATTGTCCAGCGATGGGCGCACAAAAGCGCGTGCCTCATCGGCGGTCTGTATGCCTCGTACGACCAACATACGCGCGGCAGCGGAACTGATGTTCAGTTCGCGCTCCAACTGCTGTTGCGACTCCTGTTCCACCGCAGTCAAATGCCGTATGTTCCATTGGTAGGTCATGATTCGGCTGCAAAGGTACGAAAAAAAATGTAGAAAAGCAAGAAAAACGAATAAAAGTTTAGTTTTTGAAGAAAACAATATAAATAACTTGCGCCCCAATAAACTTTCTGGGGCGCAAAAGATATGATATTTTTGATAGTGTTTATCTCCTCATCCATGTACGTCCGCTATTGGTAGAATAGTAGAGCCCTTTGTCGGTTTGAGCCAGAAGTTCCTTACCATTGTTCATCAGGGAGAGGAACTTGCCGCAAGAGGTCCCTGTGTATCTACTCATCCATGTGCGTCCGCTATTGGTGGAGTAATAGATGCCTTTGGTAGTAATGGCAATGAGTTCGTTGTTGTAGTGGACAAGGTCAATAAACTCGCCACACGAAGAACCTGAATAGCGTGACATCCATGTGCGTCCGCCGTTGGTGGAGTAGTCGATTTGATTAGCTTTCTGTGGGTTGATGCGCACTATCTCGTTGGCTACTTGCACCATTCGAGTGTTTTGTGCTTGTAGTGTCTGCCCGCCAAGGAGCAGCATACCAAGCAACATACAGCATGTGTAGAGAAATTTGGTTGTTTTCATCTGCTTTGATATTTTTCGGCAAAGTTACAAATAATTTTCTATTCCTGCAAGAGTATTTGTCATTTTTATAACTTCGGACGGGTTAGGCGGCTCCCGCAGTGCGGGCATTTGGGCAATGGCTCTGCAATGAAACCGCCTGCCGGAAACTCGTTACCGCATTTGAGGCATTTATGAATTTGTAGCATAGGTATATAAATTTATCTCCTTGCGCTGCGCGCAGAAATCTAAATAAAAATAAGATTAAGTATTATGTGTAAACAGAAAAAAACAACTCTTCAACGCATTTTTTTATGTGATAGTGTGGTAGTGTGGGAGTACGTGTGTCTATTATGTTATTTTCTGTGTATCTTCTGTGTATTTTTTTTGTTGATTTTATTTGCATATATGCGATATTTTTTGTACCTTTGCACTCGGAATGTACCACCCAAACGGTCGTTTGTTTGGTACATAAAAAATGGTTATTTTGGGAGGTGAGCTTTTGGGGTCTTTTTGTAGGTGGTTTTGTCCACTTGCGTGATGAAGCCCGAAGACTTCCAACGGCTTATGACCATGTCCACCCTCGTACTCTGACCATTCCTTGCACGCAATGCCATCAACTCGTTTCTCGTAAACTGCTCAGGCAACTGCTGTAACAAAGACACAACACAACTCTTGCGCTCATTCATCACTAACTGGCTCTGCGCTACCTCCTCAAACTTACTGCCAAACAGCTGCATTTGATTTTGGAACACATACTCCGCTACCCATGTAGTGAACTCACCCACCGACTTCTCATACACACACTCATTGAGCAGGTAAGCCAACATGCCCGCACGATAGCCAATCACAGCAGCACGCTTGCGCAAGGTGTCCACCGCACGACTATCCTCGCGTATTGCCAAATCACGCTTCTCATTCAACCACCTACGAATACGCACACCTACATGCGAACATGCAATGGTACCAGCCGCCTTATCCAAACACTCGGCTATATCAATGATCTCACGCTCCTCTGCTTCGGTATAGTTCTCAAAGGCTGGGATGTCACTGCCAAACATATCGGGTAATTGCGCAAAGCAAAAACGGGTAACAAGTCCGTCTTCGACATCCTTAAAGAAACGATACATACCCCCAGGAGTTCCTGTGAGAAGAAGGTTGTAGAAAACAGGCACATTGGCAGAGAATGAATTGTCAGACATGTAGTTTTGTCCGTACTTGGCATTGTCGAAGCCAAGACGATAGATATCTGACTTCTGTGACCATACCCCTGCACGCTCGGACTTAACCAAAGTATCAATCTCCTCGCCAATGCCGATAAGGTGCTTTCCATCGGAATATGCAAGGAGTTGTAGCAGTTTGGCGATGGATACGTTAATACCGTTGTTGCGTGGGCAGGCGCGTGGGTTGGTAGGTTGCATCTTGGAGTTTTTGGCTGCTCGCAGAGCCTCTTTGTACTCCTCCTCTCGTTTTCGTTCGAGTTCATCTTGTCGGTCAATAGGGGTTAGTAGAAGATTGACGGGCTTGCGGATAAAGGACTTACCTGTAGCCGCTGGCGCGGTGATACATGACATGAAGGAGAAGGAGTGCTCCTGCTTGTCGAGGTACTGAAAGCGCACGCGTGTAGCCAACGCGCCAAGGATAGGCAAGGCAGCAATGACCATGGCAGGGCGGAAAGGCTCAGGCAAGCGACGGCAAATTAGTTCGAGTACGCGAGGTAATGGCGGTAAGCCTACCCCCAACCCCTCCCTAGAAGGAAGGGAGTTTTCTTTCTCGGCTTCGCTATTGGCGTGTTCGGCGGTGGTAATGGCGCGGTTGAGTAGTTCGGGCATGTCACCTTTGCGTGGTCGATTGACAGAGGACATGGCTGTGGCATGGCGCTCGCCTATAGAAAGTCCATAATCAGGCAGGACGGCTACACACTTGTCTGCATTGAAATCGCAGATATAGCGCATGTAACGTACCATTGTGAAATAAAATTGGTTTCGCTCACCCATTGCAGGTGCCCCGCCAAGGAGATTTTCCAGCTCGGAGATGATAGCGCTGTATGGTATGCCGCGAAAGGTGGGGTCGGCTTCGCCTGTAGTTGGCAGATCGCGTTGCTTGAAGTTCGCTTCGCTCGAAGCGGGTGTTTCGCTCACATTTTGTTGTGATAGTGTGATAGTGTGAGAGTTGGTTTCGAGTTGCGCGAAATGGGCGGTAACAACGGCTTCGCGTTCGGCTGTATCGAAGTTGAGCCCAGTAGGTTCGCAATAGAGGACATACGACCAAGGCATGAGGTAGGACGCGCGTGCCAGGTCTTTGGTGACGGCATCGAACTCGGTGAGGCAGAACCAAGTGGCAAGGCGATTTTGTGCGGCTGAGATAGTTTCTTCTGGCTCGCGCTCGGCGATTACGCGTATGCCGTGACCGCTTGGTGTGATGGCTACGAAGTAAATTTTGTTCTCAGCGGTGAGTTGTGGAGCAATCCAACGTGAGAAGAACTCGCGAGGGTCGTCGATGTGGTCGATGTCGAGCATGACCAGTCCCGATGGGACGGCATTGGATGACCTACGCGCGCCATCGCCACGGAAGCGGCAAGTGTGTGGCGTGATGATAGGTAGGTGCTTTTTGAGTAGTGCCATCTCGTTGGGGTCTTTGCCGTCAAGGAGTTTGATTTTATCGCAGATGTCTTGGACAGAGGGTTGTCGCATGGCAGCCTCGATGTCTGCCCAAAGGACTGGGCGCGGTGTACCCGCGATAATAGAATCTTGTATGCAAATTCTAGGAAACATAGTAGTAATTATGAATTAAGAATTATGAATTAGGGATTTCGATGGTGATATGGTTCGCCATATCAAGGATACGGGCAAAACGCTTGTCAGCATGTGCTACGATAGCGAGCATCATAGCGATGTTGGTATCTGACCCGTGATAGAAAAGCGATTGTTCGTTTTCTTTTTTAAGGATATTGAATGCGATGTGCGCATCGCCTGTAATCCTCAGAAGGTTATCTTTTTTAGCCATAATAGTAGATACTTAAAAGTTAATAAATAAGCAGGGAGTAAACGCCCGAAGGTGTTCGCAGCAGAACTCCCCGCTCGTGGAAAAATGTTATGTTTCGGCGGGTATCTCCTTTACCCCACGTTTCTCTAACTCATCACAGATACGTAAAGAAGCGTGCAAAATCATTTGCCCGAAAGCAGGGTCATCTACGCCAGCGACAACGAGCAAAGCAATAACATCAGCAGGTTCGCCACGGTGGTAGGCAGAAGCGCGTTGTTGTTTGGCTGTCTGAAAACAGCATGACGGTTGCATCAACATTGATCATGGTTGCCTCCTTTCTTGTCTTTATTATTCAACTTAATAGACAAATAACCGATTGCCATAGCAGCACCAAATCCAAATAGGAATCCGATAAGATATACGCCTATCATAGTTCGCCCTCCTCCTCTTTAGTTGTGAGGTTCTGCCATGCTTCTTGCACCTTGACATCGCCCTCTTGGTTGAGCAGTGCAGCAATCTCATCCGATTCATCCACGATGATATTGGCGAAATTCTGCATGCGCGCTTTGAGGCGCGTAGGGTCGTCGCAAAGTGGGAAAGACATAGTAACCGTTACGCGTGAGTTACTTACGCGCACTTTGGAATAGCGCGTTTCGAGAATTGAAGCCGAACGCTTGGCGGTGGTCTTCTTGTAAAGGCGAATGACTTGGCGAATGTACTTACCGTTCTTGACAGATGGGTCACGCTGGAAAGTGACAGAACCCTTGAGCGCCTTATCGAATGGCAGATTAATAAGAGGCAGTTCGTTGTCAGGGTCTTTGTTCTCACGTCTGAAACGCATGTACTGGGTTAGTTCGTTGTCGATTTGCGCGAAATGAGTGGTCGCGCCCATCATTTGTGATTGTGGAAGTTCCACGTGTTTCTTCTTAGTAGTCATAGTAGTGTGCGTTAGCATGGTGTGATACGCCATGCGGTGAGTTGATTGAAATAGCGTGTACCCTCTTTGTTAGGGCGTGCGTAGAGGTCGAAACTCACGTGTGCGCGCTGCCCGATATTGAGGTTGAAAGACTGGGCAATGTCGTTACGAAGCGTAACGCATGCGGAACGTGGGTACTGCTCGTCCGTTTCTAGGACGATGTCGCGGGTAAGACACGTAGTGCCGTTCTTGGTCTCAAACTGCTCGATCTGTCCGATGTGTTTGATAATTCCTGTAAAATCCATGTTGTTAAAAATTAATAGTTAAACATTGCGGATTTCGTTGCGCATTGAAATCGGGTGCAAAGGTAGTGGGATTTTACGGGGCGTAAGAAAGCAAATGCTTGCGAAATCTACGAAATCGCAAGCGTTTGCTTGAATAGTGCTATTTTAACTGATTAGCACGGCGGGAAATGTCGTTCTGGAGTGTGTTTTTTGTGCTTGCACGATAGAAAAACGACTGCAAGCAAGCTGCATCAACCGCCCAGCCTACAATAGGCGTAAGTAGGTCGGCAAGTTCAGAATAAGAAGAAAAAGGAGCGGGAAAGGTTTGCCCGATTTTGGCGTGCGCCTTGACTTCGATGTAGATACGCCGATAGTCGTTGGCAGGAAAGAATTGCGCTGACGCGCTAATGTGTTGTAATTGGCTGAGCGCGCATTGCGCCTGCGCGAGAGAGTTGCGAAGAGAAGCGATTACATCGCCGTAGTTAATTTTCGCAGACTGGGGGGGTGATTTGCGTTTTCATATTAATAAAAATTAGTAATTAGAATGTCGATTGGGCTACTATCACACTATCACACTATCACACAAAAAAATGTGTCGAATGGCGTATCGGTCGAAAAAAATATAATATATACTAAGTATATAATTATATACTACCCTAAATTCCCCTAAAAAATCGCCGATTTTGAAAAAGTATGTTTTGAGCAGTCGGGCAGTATGGAGAAGAAATTCACTCATAAAAATATGTGATAATGTGATAGTGTGATAGTCGAAAAAGTAAAAATATATTAACAGCCGATTAGCCACTTGACTAACTGAATAGCGCCATAAATGAGGGCGTAAATCGCAGTCAGCAAAATGGAGATTAAAGCGTATGTTAGCGATGGTCTTTTCATGCTCTATCTTCGGGGTATCTTCGGGGTATCTTCGGGATAAAACGAAAGTTAAATTTATGTACCAAACAAACGACCGTTTTTATGTACCGTAGAAATAAGACTATAGAATGGAGAAACAGAGAGATTTACGCGGATTTTTGCGCCCACCTCCGCAACGGTATGCCCGCCATGCAGGCGTATGCTGCTTGCGCTCACAGATATGATTTGGATGAAGATTCTATCCGCAAAATCGTGCGTAATCAAGCAAAATGCAAATAATTCGCATTAGTGGGCAAGCTTGACCAACAAAAAAACGATTTTATTACTACCTTTGCAGCGCAATTCGAAAAACATCGGGGTTGCGCTGCAATTGTATAGCGGGGTGACGCAGCGGTAGCGTGACTGCCTCATCAGCAGAAAGTCGTGGGTTCGATTCCCACCCCCGCAACAATATAATGCCCGTGCTAGCATGCCTAGCATGTGCACTCTAAAAGACAAAAGAGCTCTTTGAAATACTAACCATTAACCCTAAACCCTAACCCTTAACCTATTTCCGACAAGATGGCAAAGTACACCCCTATGGACTTAATCAAGTCTATGTCCGGTAAAATCTGCGGTCACTCTGACATCTCTTTTGCGAAACGAGGCAACACCCTCTACACCCAAAAGCGATGCAACCAACGCACTTCGCCTTACTCCGAGCAGGAGTTGGCACATCAGGCTAAGTTCAAAGCCGTAGCAGCTTCCACCGCTGCACGCGTCAAGACCGCTGCACCTGAAGATGTGGCTGCGTTCAAAGCACAGAAAAAGTACGACAATTTCCGCTCGTACATCTGGGCACTGGAGTGGGCTGCTTACACTGCGTAAGCACCCATCTCTTTCAACCTTAAACCTTAAACCTTAAAACGAATAAGATGGCTGGAACTATCACTTACCTCGCACCTATCGAAAACGCTTCAGGCAAAATCTTTGGCAAGAAGTCACGATTCACCGCGGTCACTCGAACCTTCGGCAAACGCCGACGCGGATGCGCCGTCACTGGTCAACGTGACATCAAAAACCACCCATACACCGAAACCGAACTCGCACGCCGAGCTAAGTTCGGTGCCGTGTCCAAGGCTACCCACCAACGCATGAAAGACCCTTCTATGCAAGCAGCTGACAGCGCAGCTTTCCGCGCACAAAACCAGTATGAATCGCTCTATAGCTTCATCTGGCACATTGTATGGAACGAGCACGAAGCGTAAACCCTAAACGACCCACAACATGAGAAAAACCCAACTCATAGTATCTGTAGCAATGTGCACCTTCGGGTGCGCATTGCTCGCATGTGGGTTCCTGGCACAACCTATGGGCGAAATCCACCACTCCGTACTCATCGCCTTCGGAGAGATTCTCACCTTCAGCGGTTCACTCATCGGCATCGACTACCATTACCGATATAAAGAATAATTGATTTTAATTGTCTCTCAAAGTTGTCTAAGTTGTCTTATAAATACCCCTTTTTATTATGTATCTGAAACTTATCCGCAACGCCCCCCAAGGCTCCGCTATCACTGGCCGCCTTGTCATCAATGGTCGCTGGTTCTGCGACACCCTTGAGCGCGGCGGCTACCAAATCCCTGCACTCTGCTATCCCGTCCGCGTAACCCACTCACCCAAGTTCAAACGCCTTCTGCCGCTGGTGTGCAATGTTCCTCGCTTACCAATAGCCGATAGCGAAGCGTCCAATAGGGCAAAGCCCGTCCAATATCCGGCGGCAGAATGCCGCACAGGCATACGCTTCCACCGTGGGACGAAACCCGAACACTCCACCGGCTGCATCCTCACTCTTGCTGATAACGCATCTTCCCCAGAGCGCCCCAGAGAGTTGATTGGCACGGGGTCCCCGAAAAAGCCTGCTTTTTGGGGTGCTTTGCAAGTTGTTGAAAAAAATGTTGTTGAAGTTGTTGATTCTAATAATCCCCTCGTCGGTTGTCGTTCCGCTGCCGATGTGGAATCCCAATTAACCCAATTGTTGTTACAAGCACAAAACACCCATGAAGAAATCCTCCTCGAAGTCACTGACTTTCGCCCTGGCACTGAGTATGGCTATAACACTCCTTGCCCTACCGAGTTGCAGAAGCCTTGACCCTACCATCGCTGCTCACGCTACCAGTACGGCTAGTGCTGCTATCCACGCCCGCGACAGCATACATACACACGATAGCATACACACCCGCGATAGTATTTTCGAGAGTGTACGGCAACGTGCAGACACCGTCTTCCGTGACCGCATTGTCTTTCGTGACCGCATCAAATACCGAGACCGATGGCGTGAGCGAATAGTACACGATACCATCATCCATACAGATAGTATCACGCAAGTCATCGAGCACCCGCCCGAGCGGTATATCCCACCGTTCTACAAACGCTGTACGATTGCGCTGTGGGGCGCTATACTCTTGCTCGTGCTGTATGTCATACTCCGTTTGTATATAAAAAAATCTCCGTTAGTGTGATCCACTGACGGAGATTTTAGTTTTTTTTTTTATAAACTTAAAACGGTGCAATGTCGTCGTCAAGTTGAGCACCGTGCGCGTCGGAGGTGTTCATACGGCTTTGGAAAGTAGTAGGTGCGCTGTTGGTTGCAGGCATGTCATATATACTTTCGTCAAAGGCTTCGTTCTCGTTTTGGAACTTAGCATACTTGCCGATAAAGCGCATCCACACCTCATCCGTAGCACCATTACGGTGTTTCGCTACGATAATCTGACCCAAGCCACGCAGGTCCTTACCCGTCTTATCATCATTATATATACGATAATACTCAGGACGGTGGATAAAGCATACCATATCCGCATCTTGCTCAATAGCACCCGACTCGCGCAGGTCGGACAATTGTGGTTTCTTGCCCTCCACATTGCTATTGCTGCTATCGCGTTTCTCCACATTACGGTTCAGCTGACTCAAGGCAATAACAGGTATATCCAACTCCTTGGCAATCCACTTCAGACGGCGGGAGATGATACTCACCTCCTGCTCGCGGCTACCGAAATTGGCACCATTGGCGTTCATGAGTTGCAGGTAGTCGATGATGATGAGTTCGACCTTCTTCTCGCGCACGAGTTTGCGTGCCTTACTTTGCAACTCAAAGATACTCAAACCTGGCGTGTCATCAATATAAATAGGTGCACCCATGAGCTCATTGATCTTGCTCTCCATCTTATTCCACTCCTGCTTGGTAAGACGACCGTTTTTAATCTTATCGCCTTCAATCTCGCAGACATTCATAATCAGACGGTTGACCAATTGCACATTGGACATCTCCAGAGAGAACATCGCCACTGGGCGTTTGAAGTTGACAGCTATATTCTTTGCCATCGAGAGTACGAAGGCGGTCTTACCCATTGCAGGACGAGCCGCAATGATGATCAGGTCAGACTTCTGCCATCCCGAAGTGATCTTATCCAGTTCGGTGATACCGCTGGGCACACCCGATATGTTTCCCTCGTTCTTAGCTGCCTTGCGCATACGCTCAAATGCCTCCTCAATCACGGGGTCAATCTGGGTGACATCGCGTTTCTGTGCGCGTTGCGAAATCTCAAAGATATTGCCTTCTGCCTCATGGAGCAGGACATCTACGTCCTGTGTCTCATCGTAGCCTTTCTCCTCAATCTGACAAGCGACAGAGATGAGGTCGCGTGCAGTGGCTTTCTGCGCCACGATCTGAGCGTGATAGCGCAGGTGCGCAGCCGATGCTACGCGGCGCGTGAGTTCGCTGAGACGTATCACACCACCAGCCTTCTCCAAATCGCCTTGCGCCTTGAGTTGCTCCACTACCGACAGCAGGTCGATAGGCGCATCCTTGGCAGCAAGCGCACGAATAGCCTCGAAAATGCATGCATTGCTATCGGCATAGAATGATTCGGGGCGTAGCAGATCGGCAATAGATGCGTAGGCATCTTTCTCTATCATCAGTGCACCCAAGACCGACTCTTCCAGTTCGGGTGCCTGTGGGGGCAGTTTACCCATCTCGTTGGCACCCACCTTGGGTAGGGTGGTAGTGGATTTGCGTTTATTGCTTGTTGTTGCCATATGCTTTTAATAGGTCGTATGCAGCAGTAAAACTGCTGATTTCGTTGTTGAGTACGCGCTGTTCGGTTTGCGCGATAAGTTGTTCCATTGTTTCGGATTTGTAGAAGCTATCCAGCAGGTTCTGGTTGATAGTCTCATACATCCAGTATTTGGCTTGCTGGGTGCGCAGATGGTCGAGATAGCCGTTCTCGCGCGTGAAGCTGATATAATCTTCCACCATTTTCCATACGCGTCGGATACCATTGCCCTCAATAGCGGAGCATGTCTCTGCGTAGGGTTTCCAACCTGATTCAGTAGGGGGGAAGAGTGCCAAAGCGTTTTTGAAGCTCACGCGTGCTGCTTCTGCTCGTTCTACATTAGCCCCATCGCATTTGTTGATGGCAATACCGTCTGCCATCTCCATGATGCCGCGTTTGATACCTTGCAGTTCGTCGCCAGTACCTGTCACTTGCAGGAGCAAGAAGAAGTCCACCATGGAGTGTGCTGCCGTCTCTGATTGTCCGACACCAACGGTTTCTACGATAATCGTATCAAAGCCCGCCGCTTCGCATAGTACTATGGTCTCGCGTGTCTTGCGTGCTACGCCTCCCAAACTACCCGCTGACGGACTAGGGCGAATAAATGCATTGGCTTCCACAGAAAGGTGGTTCATGCGCGTTTTATCGCCAAGGATACTTCCTTTGCTACGCTCGGAAGATGGGTCAATTGCCAGTACTGCCAGGTGTTTGCCTTGTTGGCAGAGCATGGTGCCCAATGCCTCGATAAAAGTGGACTTGCCTGCACCAGGCACGCCCGTGATGCCCAAGCGTATCGCATTGCCCGCGTAGGGTAGGCATCGCTCAATAACTTGTTGAGCTACGGCTTGATCACTGGGCAGGTTGCTCTCGATGAGAGTGACTGCCTGACTGAGCAATCGCATATCGCCACGCAAGATACCCTCTACATACTCATCGGCAGAGAGCACCTGTTTGCGACGACGGAAAGTGGCATAAGGATTGACGCTGGGCAGATTCTCCACACCAGCATTGACCGTCAACCCTTTGTATT
Source organism: Paludibacteraceae bacterium (assembly GCA_045589755.1). Lineage (GTDB taxonomy): Bacteria > Bacteroidota > Bacteroidia > Bacteroidales > Paludibacteraceae > Colicola. Next base: position 7,617 of record JAZNPR010000010.1, on the reverse strand, counting down.
CTGCATTGTTTTCTGGATGTTTCATCATTCTACTACCCAGTTGAGCCTGATGTTTATCACTGGGGTTTGAGGGTCGTTGGTAATCAGGGTTAGAATACGTGTATATTTTGCAGCATTGTAAGTCGTAGCATTTATTTCTAGTTTAATATCTGCTTTTCGTCCTGTTTTGATGCTTTTAGGTGCTACGAATTTTACGTGTTCATCGTTGACAACGACACGTCGTATCATCAATGGATTGACACCAGCATTAGCAAGCGTGAGTTTTGTAGCCATCTTTTTGCCTTTCGCTACAGTACCGAGTTGCACCTCGCGCGCTACCTCTACAATAGGAGCCTGTTGGCGTTGCTCAACGGTGAGTTGCGAGAAGTCTTCTTTAATATTCGCCGACAACGATATCTCATACGTGTTGGAATAGTCTCGTTTACCATTGACCATCACGTAGGATTTAACATTCACAGGACCCAGCAGAGGACATTCTTCCGTCTGCAAAGCGAACTGCAATTTGCCTGTTTGTTGAGGCTCAACGGTCTTGAGTGTCACATTCGGTTTGATGTACGAATCGCTTTCGCGCAGCAATAATTCTACAGTCACTGGTTGAGTAGTCTGATTAGCATATTCGATTTCTAACATTTTGCTATTGCCCTGAGTCAGCGTACCGAAATTTAAGGTTTTACGTTTCAGGCTCAACTCACCCATCTTGATAGGATATTGATCTGTAGGCTTCGTTGGTTTAGGAATAACCTCGCCCTTGATATACAATTTGGTAGTAGCTTCGGTAGCATTGCTGGTCACAGTGACCGTTTTTTGGAAACGACCTGGACGACCACTAGGATTATATGTCACAGTGATCTCACCAGATTGTCCTGGCTCGATAGGTTCGCGTGTCCATTTAGGTGTTGTACAACCGCAACTAGCGCGTACGTTGCTCAATACCAACGGAGCCATACCCTCGTTCTTGAAAGTAAAGACAGTAGTTACGCGCCCGTCAGCTTCGTTGATTTTACCAAAGTCATGCGTTGTTTTGTTAAAAGTGATGACTGGGTTTTGTCCCATTACAACCATTGCAAAGAGCAATGCAGTTGCAAAAGTAAATAATTTTTTCATTGCTATAATTGTTTGTTGTTAGTTATTAGCTAATACAGCGCAGTCGCATTGTACTTCTACGCCATCTATTTTGGTAACATTGACCGTGTTGATTCCGCCTATTTTGCGCAGTTTCATGCACATCTTACCCAGTTTGTCCATGTTGAATAAGTTGGCTGTTACCTCGCAGGTGAAATTATGGTTGTCGGATGTAACATGCAGGTCGCTAAAGTTGATGCGAAATTCATCGCTCATGACTTGCAAGATACGCATCAGAACACCCATCTTATCGCTGCCCTTGATGTACAGACATACCACTTTGGCAACCGTAGTGTCGGCTTGTTTGTTCGGGATATTGTGCCCCTCCTGTTTGCGGAAGTATTTTTTCAGGTGATCTTTCGCCTTGGCCGTTACCACGATATTCTGCCATTCTGGCTCTGGCTCTTGTTTGTCGGAAGTGAGGATTTCTACCTGATCTCCACTTTGCAGGATATAGTCTATCGTGCGTGTGGTGCGATTGACATTCGCACCGATACAATGTTCACCCAACTGGGTGTGCAACTTGTAGGCAAAGTCTAATACGGTAGCTCCTTGCGCCATGGTGTGCATGTCGCCACGAGGAGTGAAAACGAACACCTCATGGTGATATAAATTGAGTTTGAAGGTGTCAAGAAAAGCTAATGCATCAGGGTCTGGATTTGCCAGTACATCTTTGATGTCACGCAGCCATCTATCTAATTCGTGTTCGCTGTCGGTTCCCGCCTTGTATCGCCAATGAGCAGCTAATCCATGTTCTGCCAACTCATGCATTCTCTCTGTGCGTATTTGGACTTCAATCCATTGCCCATGGTTGCCCATGACAGTCACATGCAACGCCTCGTATCCATTAGCTTTTGGCGTAGAAATCCAATCTCGAATACGTTCAGGGTGTGGACGATAGATTTCTGTAATGGCAGAATAAATCATCCAACATTGATCTTTTTCAGAAAACTGGGAATTGGGCTCGAAGACAATACGTGCTGCCAATAAGTCGTACACCTGCTCAAAAGGAATGCCCTTGGTTAGCATTTTTTTGTATATAGAATATACAGATTTGGTGCGAGCATAGAGTTTGAACTCATATCCCATCATGGTGAGGTGTTTGCGGATTGGTGCTGCAAACTCCTCGAAGTTCTCCATTTGGGCATCCTTGTTGGCTTGCAGCTTGGCTTCAATCTCCTGATACAGCTCAGGGTGCTCGTATTTGAAACTAAGATTCTCTAATTCAGTTTTTATCGGGAAGAGACCTAGTCGATGCGCCATGGGCGCGTAGATATACTGTGTCTCAATGGCTATTTTACGTTGTTTTTCTGGACGTTGTGCAGCCAGTGTTCGCATGTTGTGGAGACGGTCTGCCAATTTGATGAGCATAACTCGGATATCGTCAGACATGGTGAGCAGCAGCTTGCGCACGTTCTCTGCCTGTTTCACAGCCTGATCCACAAACACTCCGCCTGAGATTTTAGTCAATCCAACAACGATACTAGCAATTTTAGGTCCAAATTGATGTGCTATATCTTCTGCGGTGTATTCGGTGTCTTCTACCACATCGTGTAGCAAGGCGGCGCAAATACTGGTGCTACCCAAACCAATTTCCCTCACCACGATGCGTGCTACGGACAGCGGATGCATAATGTATGGTTCACCAGATAACCGACGCACTCCCCCATGCGCTTGTTTGGCAAGGTGGTAAGCACGCGTGATAACATCCACTTTTTGTCGGTGGTTTGTATGAGCATAGTCCGTCAAGAGTGCCTGAAATTCGCTCTCAATACGTTGCTCTTCTTCTAAGGTGAAATCACTAACTACCATAGTGCGTTTTATATATAAGACTGCAATAAATACAAAATGACCTGCAAAGGTACGAAAAAAAATGGATATGTACAAATACTAAGCGTTTTTTTTGAAAATTAATAATCTTCTTGCCCACTTTGTGTTGCATATCTGCTTTTATTTTTGTACCTTTGCAGTCCGATTCTTAGTAACTCGTTATGAAGTTGTGATAAAACGAATTATTCCATATGTGGCTGTGACAACAGCAATGCTCATTTGGGCAGGGGCTGGAATTGCGGTCAAGGAGGCATTGGTGGTGTTTACTCCGCTGATGCTGATTGTGTTGCGTTTTTCGTTGGCTGTTCTGCTAATGCTGATAGTCGGTTTAATTTGTCGCAGAAATGACGTGCTGAAATTGCAGCGCGTGAAAAAAAATGATATACCTCTGTTTATATTGGGCGGTTTCTTCCAACCATTCTTGTATTTTATCTTTGAGACATATACGTATCAATGTTTTTCATCGCCTACGATAGCGGAGGCAATGCTGAGTACACAGCCTGTTTTAGCTCCAATATTTGCATGGGTGCTGTTGCGGGAACACGTGACAAGAAATAATATAATAGGCATCCTTGTATCCACTGTTGGGGTACTGCTGCTTTTGCTGGTGGGGGCAACCAGTTTTGAAATGGGCAGTCCGTGGGGCGTGCTTCTGGCGTTTTTAACAGTCAGTATGTCTGTTAGTTATGCGGTTGTTCTGCGTAGGATACCCACATGCTATTCTGCATTGAGTATCGTGTTCTATGTGCAGCTGTTTTCATTGTTGTTGTTTTATCCGTTGTGGTATTTTACGGATGGACAATGTGTGATTGATGGCGGGCTGCTAGCAGAGGGTGGTGAGCAATGGTTGAAATCGCTTTTATCTGTGGGATACTTGGCTGTCTTTGCCTCTGTGGCAGCCTTTGTGCTGTTTTGTTATACGGTTAGGCAAATAGGTGTGACGCGAGCGAATGTTTTCAATAATGTACGACCCGTATTTACTGCCATATTGATGTGGCTGCTATTTGATGAATTGCTACCTCTTTGGAAATGGATAGGGATAATTCTTATAATAATTGGATTATTTATTAGTCAAAAACGAGGAAAATAGTGACATATTTTACTATTTATTTTGTGGAATCAAATTTTATTTGTACCTTTGCACACAAATTGGCAGTCCCCTTATGAAGGACACAGTATAAAAATAACAATTGCTTATGGAAATATCTACTGCTTTGGAATCATTTTATAATTTCCTGTTTATACTTTTCCTTGTAGGATTAGTAGTTTTTGTGGCGCTCTATTTTGTGGACGCTGGTTATGGTAAAATGCGTACCGAGAAATGGGGACCTGCTATCAATAACAAGGTGGGTTGGTGTCTGATGGAGATGCCCGTTTTTGTGGTAATGCTCTATTTGTGGGCTATTTCAGATGTGAAGTTTCAGTTGCCCTATTTGGTCTTTTTCCTTCTATTCCAGTTCCACTATTTCCAACGGTCGTTTATTTTCCCTTTCCTGTTGAAGGGTAATAGCAAAATGCCTATTATTATTATGGCATTCTCCGTGATTTGGAATCTAGTAAATGGTTATATACAAGGCTATTGGCTCTTCCATTTGGCGCCTCAGTTTGCTCCTTATGCTGTGAGTTGGTTTGGTGACTGGCGATTTATCCTCGGTGTAGTCATCTTCATCTGCGGATGGGTCATCAATATGCATTCTGACCATGTTATCCGCCATCTGCGCAAACCTGGAGATACCAACCACTATTTGCCTAAGAAGGGTATGTATCGCTTTGTAACTAGTGCGAATTATTTAGGCGAGATTACCGAGTGGCTGGGCTTTGCTATTCTCACTTGGTCTTGGGCAGGCTTGAGTTTCTTCTGGTTCTCTTGCTGCAACCTTGTACCTCGTGCCAACTCGATTTATCACCGCTACAAAGTCGAGTTCGCTGACGAGTTCGACGAAAAGAAATTGAAACGTATTATTCCGTTTATATACTAAACAATGAGCAATAATCTACTTTTTACCGAGCACAAGCTCGGCCCTATTACTTTGCGTAACCGCGCCATTCGTTCTGCCGCTTTCGAGAACATGGCGTATGGTAACAAACCTAGTCAAGATTTATACAATTATCATACAGCCGTTGCGCGTGGTGGTGCAGCTATGACCACTGTGGCGTACTGCTCTGTTACCCGTTCTGGTGTGTCGTTCGATGGGCAACTCTATATCCACGATGAGATAAAAGAGGACCTAAAGAAACTCACAGACGGTATTCACGCCGAGGGTGCTAAAGCTAGCATCCAATTGGGTCACTGTGGCAACATGACCCACTTCTATACCTGCAAATGCCTTCCTGTAGGTGCTAGCACGGGCTTCAACCTCTACTCCCCAACCCTTCACCGCGCTCTCAAGAAAGAGGAGATTAAGGAGATTGTCAAGGCGTTTGGTCATGCTGTGGATTTCTGCCGCGAGTGTGGCTTTGACTGCGTTGAGATTCACGCGGGTCACGGTTATTTGATTTCTCAATTCCTCTCTCCATACACTAACCGCCGTCGCGATGAGTACGGAGGTTCCTTGGAGAACCGTATGCGTTTCATGAACGAAGTGATGGCAGAGGTCATGGAGCACGCAGGCGACGATATGGCAGTGGTGGTAAAGACCAATATGTACGACGGCTTCAAGTCTGGCCTCAAGGTAGAAGAGTGCATCCGCATTGCACAAGAGATTGAGAAACATGGTGTGCACGCCCTTGTTCTCACAGCTGGTTTCGTGAGCAAAGCACCTTTCACCGTCATGGGTGGTGCTATGCCTATCAAAACATTGGCGCACTACATGAACCCTTGGACCTTCTGGTGGCTACGCCTCGCATTGCGTTTCGTAGGTCACTTGATGATTCCTACTGTGCCTTTTAAAGAGCTTTTCTTCCTCGATACAGCTAAGCAATTCCGCAAGGCACTCAAGATGCCACTCATCTATGTTGGTGGTATCATGGGACGTGAGAACGCCGAGACGGCCCTCGCAGAAGGATTTGATTTTGTGCAGATTGGACACGCTCTCGTGCGCGATACCGATTTCGTGAATAAAATGCGTGAGGAGCAATATCACTCTGAGTGTAAACGTTCTAACTACTGCGTTGCGCGTATGTACACCCTAGATATGAAGTGCCATGAGTGCGACAAGGACATCCCTAAGTACCTCAAGAAAGAAGCCCTCAAATACGAACAAATGTGGTATCCATCCTCTAAACACTAAACTCTAAACACTAAACTAGAATGTTAGCACTCGTTACTGGCGCATCATCGGGGATTGGTTTGGAATATGCCAAACAACTTGCGCGCGATTATCATACTGATCTTCTGTTGGTTAGTAATCAAGAGGAGGAGCAAAAACAAGTGGCTGCTGATATCGCAGCTACTTATGGCGTAAAGACGATTGCGCTCTATGCCGATCTCTCTAAACAAGATGCAGCAGAGCAATTGCATCAATACTGCTTGGACAACAACCTCGTAGTGGATATTCTCATCAATAACGCAGGTGTCTTCTTCTTCAATCCCTACTGCGAGACTAGTATGAAGCGCATTGACTTGATGCTCAACCTGCATATGATTACGGTGGCCAAACTCACTCGTCTTTTTGGCGAGGATATGATCAACCGACAACTCACTGCAGAAGAACAAGCTCAAAAGATGTGCCGTAAACCACGCCGAAAGGGCTATATCTTGAATATGTCGTCTATGTCCGCATGGATGGCTATGCCGGGTATCCAGACCTATAATGCGACAAAGGCGTTTATCTATAATTTCTCCAAGTCGCTTTGGTATGAATTCCGTCCTAAGGGAGTGAATATCACCGTGATGGCTCCAGGGGCTGTAGATACAGCTTTGTTTGGCTTGGCACCTCACCTGCGTCGTTTGGCAGTTAATCTGACGGTATCTATTCCACCTGAGAAATTGGTTAAGCGTGCTCTGAGAAAGATGTTCCGTGGCAAGAAAGCCGACACTCCGGGTTTCCTCAATTGGTTGGCAACGCCATTGCTCAAGCATACGCCCGATTGGTTGGTGTTCTTGGTGATGAAGTTTATTGGAAAATATCAGAAATAAAATATACAGAATATATGAAAACAGCTCTTATCACAGGTGTAACGGGTCAAGACGGCTCATATTTGGCGGAATTTCTTTTGGAGAAAGGTTATGATGTGCATGGCATTATCCGTCGTAGTTCGGTAGATTATCGCGAGCGTATTGCTCATTTAGAGGGGCAGCCACATTTTCATTTGCACTATGGTGATATGTCCGATTCGATGGGATTGATTCAGGTGATTGGCAAGGTGCGCCCAGATGAGATTTATAATCTGGCAGCTCAAAGCCATGTGCAGGTGTCGTTCGACTCGCCTGAGTTTACAGCAGATATTGATGCCACGGGCGTACTGCGCGTATTGGAGGCTGTGCGTGCATGTGGATTGGCAAACACCTGCCGCATTTACCAAGCATCTACATCGGAGTTGTATGGTAAGGTGGAGGAAGTGCCACAGAATGAGAATACGCCTTTCCACCCTTATTCGCCATATGCTGTGGCAAAATTGTACGGCTATTGGATTGTGAAGGAATATCGTGAGGCATATAACATGTTCTGCTGCTCAGGTATCTTGTTCAACCACGAGTCGGAGCGCCGTGGCGAGACTTTTGTG
>JAZNPR010000009.1:0-5204 GCA_045589755.1 Paludibacteraceae bacterium | reverse complement strand
TATGAACTTTTGAAAAAGTTTCCACGAGAAGAGCAATATGCATTATGTGATCAGTTACGTAGAGCTGTGATTTCTTTACCCTCTAATATAGCAGAAGGCACAGGACGTGTTTCATCAAAAGACCAAGCTCATTTTTTTACTATTGCATATGGTTCATTGATGGAAGTCTTAGCACAAATGGATGTTGCGTGTGATCTCGGCTATATTTCGAATGATGAATTCAATGAAATAGAAAAATTGATAGATACAGAGGCCAAGTTACTTACTGGTTTAGTCGCAAAATCCAAAACCCTCAACACTAAACAGTAGCGCCGCGTTCACTAAACACTAAACAGTAGGCGCTTTGCGCCGTTCACTAAACAGTATTATCACTAAACAGTAGCGGCAACGCCGCGTTCACTAAACACTAAACAAATGATTGCTTCAATCATTACCATAGGCGATGAATTGCTCATAGGGCAGGTCGTAGACACTAATTCAGCGTGGATGGCACAGCGTCTCAATGAGGTGGGCATATCGCTCCACCAAATCTCCTCCGTTCACGATGATCGTGAACATATCCTCAAGGCATTAGACGAGGCTTTCTCCCGTGCGGATATTGTTCTCACTACAGGTGGATTGGGACCCACCAAAGATGATATTACCAAGCATGTGCTGTGCGAGTATTTTGGCACACAACTGGTGGAAGACGCTCATGTACGCGCACATATACACGAATTGTATGAGGATCGCCCTGATGCACTCAACCGCCTAACGGCAACCCAATGGCTTGTTCCTGAGTCTGCCACTATTCTGCCTAATCGGGTAGGTAGCGCCCCGATTATGGTCTTTGAGAAAATCTGTAGCCCTTCAGGGCGTTCTCTAAGCAGTAGCGAAGCGTTCACTAAACGTTTAATCTCCCTCCCTGGCGTACCGCATGAGATGAAGATTGCCATGACCGAGCAGGTACTGCCTTATATTAGGTTAAAGGTTAGAGGTGAAAGGTTAGAGGCGAGAGGCGAGATTATCCATCGCACGATTTTAGTCCACGGCATTCCAGAATCTAAGCTTGCCATACAGATTGAAGATTGGGAGAATGCGCTGCCATCATATATTCATCTTGCCTATCTGCCCAAAGATGGCATGATTCGTTTGCGATTGAGTAGTTATGGTGAATCGACAGAAGCTGAGATCCAATCGCATATAGACACCCTTCTCCCGCTTATCAGCGACTATCTGCTTGCCACCGAAGACATCTCGTTGGAGGCGCTTGCCGCTCGTTTGCTCACGCAACAGGGCATGACCATCGCCACCGCCGAGAGTTGCACAGGTGGACGCTTGGCAGCTGCACTCAATGCCCAATCTGGTTCATCGGCATACTATATGGGTTCGGTGGTGGCATATGCCAATGAGGTCAAAGAGCAAGTGCTTGGCGTACAGCATGATACATTAGTGCAGCATGGCGCTGTCAGCGAACAAACCGTTCGCCAGATGGCTGAGGGCGTTCGCGCGCTGATGCATACCGATTATGCTATTGCTACATCGGGCATTGCAGGTCCTACAGGTGGTACGCCTGACAAACCTGTTGGTACGGTATGGATAGCTTGGGCAACGCCTACAGGTACTGAGGCACAGTGTTTTCATTTTGGTGCAGCCCGCGAACGCGAACAAATCACCCACCGTGCGGTCACCACTGCCCTCGTAAAACTTATCCAATCACTCACTAATCACTAAACAGCAGCGAAGCGTTCACTAAACACTAAACAGTAGGCGCTTTGCGCCGTTCACTAAACTCCAAACACACATGTCATTCTTCAACGACCTCTTCATACATCCATCGGTTACGCAGTCCATCGTGTTGCTGACCTTGGTGGTATGCCTGGGCCTATGGGCTGGGGAACATTTGCGTATCAAGAATTTCTCGTTGGGTATCACTTGGATACTCTTTGTCGGCATTATTTGTTCCTCTTTTGGCATCTCTATTGACCCGCAGGTCAGCCATTTTGCCAAGAATTTCGGACTGATTCTCTTTGTCTATAGTATTGGTTTGCAGGTCGGACCATCTTTCTCGCCTTTTGGCAAGAATGGCATGAGGCTCAACCTTTTGGCGGTAGCTATTGTACTATTAGGATGTGCTATCACCATTGCCTTGCACTATATTACGCATACGGAGATGACCACCATGGCGGGTATCATGTCGGGTGCGGTAATGAATACGCCTTCGCTGGGTGCGGTACAGCAGACGGCAGCGGACATGATGGGAGAGGTATCGCCCGATATAGCTATGGGGTATGCCTTGGCATATCCGCTCAGTATTGTGGGCTTGATCTTGTCGTTTGAGTTGATACGTTTTTGTTGCCGTGTGAACTTGCGTCAAGAGGATGCTAAATTGCGCGACGAACATGTGTCGGATGATGACCCTATTTGCGTGGATATTCGATTGTCGGTGGCTTCTGCCATTACGTTGAAAGCGTTGCATGCCCTGTGTGGTGTGGATAATCTGTTGGTGAGCCGTGTGACCCGTGCAGATGGTCGCGATGAACTGGTGGATAGTACTACAATCTTATATCCCAACGATGTGATTCGTATTGTGAGCGACAAACGCCATGAGAAGGACTTGCAGGTCTTGGGCGAGGTGACGCATTTTGGTTTTCGTGGTCGTGAGCTCTCCGACCACCTGATCTCGCGCCGTGTGGTGGTGACACGCAGGGAGTGCAATGGCAAACGCCTGAGTACTTTTGATGTTCGCCACCGCTATCATGCTACCATCACGCGTATCAATCGTGCGGGTGTTGAATTGCTGGCTACGCCCGACTTCATCTTGCAGCTGGGCGACCGTATCATGGTGGTGGGTGACCGAGAGGACGTGCTCCATGTGGCGGAGATCTTTGGTAATGAGCTCAAGCGTTTGGATTTGCCTAACCTGATGCCTATCTTTTTCGGTATTTTCTTGGGTGTGTTATTAGGTTCCTTGCCAATTGCCATACCAGGTATGAACCAGTCGTTCAAACTGGGTCTGGCAGGTGGTTCGCTGATTGTGGCGTTGCTGATTGGCAGGTTTGGTCCGTATTATAATATGGTCACTTTTGCTACGACCAGTGCGAATATGATGTTACGTCAGGTGGGATTGACGTTGTTTTTGGCAGCAGTGGGACTGAGTGTAGGCGATGGCTTTGTGCATACGATTTTGGATGGCGGATATATGTGGGTGGTGTATGGTGTGTTGATTACGATGATTCCGCTGGTAGTGATTGGGTTGATTGCTTATAAGGGCATGAAAATCAATTTCTTCAAGGTGGTGGGTCTGTTGATAGGTTCGATGACGGGTGCACCAGCATTGGGGTATGCTCAGAGTCTGTCTAGTCACAACGACCAGGCATCGGTGGTGTATGCTACGGTGTATCCGTTGACGATGTTTTTGCGCGTGATGGCTGGCCAGCTGCTGGTGATTTTCTTTTGTTCGTAGGTTTATTTTGATACAAAAATACGCTCGTGCCGAGCTACAAAAATATTCAAAAATAACGAGGGTATTAGTGGTAGTTGAGATATGTTGTTCATATCTCTTGTGCATGCTATCTTGTTCGATTGTGTAAGTAAACTTCCCCATCGCCCAATCTATCATCCACTATCGTAGCATGCTGCTACTCACTACCACTATTTTACGATGTCCTTCGGACCTTTTCTGCGACCTTTTCTGCGATCTTTTCTCACTTCGTTCGAATTACTATGTACTTATCTCCCTATGGTCGAAATGTAAAGTTCTTCGAACTCTTCTTCGGTTTTGACTCGCGCTACTGCGTATCGCTCCTGCATCTGCTTCGCATCTGCGTCAAAACACTGCTTTTAGCAGAAATATACAAGGAGTTATAATCTCAGTTAACTCCGAAGGACAATGGAACGTTCGAAGAACATTGTAAAACTTTGGTGGCGATTGGCTGCTTAGCAGACAAAGAGTGATGGGATGATTGTTCGAATCCATGCTTGCATGAGTGAGGGAAAGCAGCCTAGCACTCGTATGATAAACGATAGTTTAGCATAGCCACCAAATCCCCGTTGAAATATTTTTGATTATTTTTGCAGCAAGCGTAGCGCAGCGTATTTTTGACTAAAAAAAGCATCTTTCTTTTGTTCGTAGGTTTATTTTTGTATAAAAAAATAATCCAGTTTTTCGGTATAACGTAGCATTTTCCGTGTGAAAACACAAATATTTTGTTTTTTATTTGCGTATGTGCTTTTTTTTTCGTACCTTTGCGACCGAAATATGGTTAATGGTAAAATTTGTAATACATACTCCAAAAAACAATTGATTATAATTGTCTTATAAGTTGTCAAAGTTGTCTTATAAAATGGGAATCTGTTGAAGACAATACCGACAATAAGAGAGACAATTAACAACAATGCAAGAATAAGTAATTGATTATAATTGATGTATAGTTGTCAAAGTTGTCTTATAAAATGAGAATCTGTTGAAGACAATATCGAAATAAGAGAGACAATTAACAACAATGCAGGAATAAGTAATTGATTATAATTGTCTTATAAGTTGTCTAAGTTGTTTGATAAGAGGAATCTGTTGAAGACAATACCGACAATAAGAGAGACAATTAACAACAATGCAAGGATAAAGAATTGATTTGTGATAAAAGATAAGAGTTAGACATTGTGTTGGAGTTTAATCTTAAAATATTGAAAGCGTTGGCTTATCCTATTGTGGGTGCTATTTATACGGTACATTCGGAATTGGGTCCTGGTTTGAATGAGTATGTTTATCAAGAGGCGTTGGCTTTGCAATTGCAAGAAGATGGGATAGAATTTGAGAAAGAAAAGGAATTTACGGTAGAATACCATTCGCAATTATTAAATGCAAAGTATAGATTAGACTTCTGTTGTATGGATATAGCGATTGTAGAGTGTAAATCTGTAGAGAGTTTAACATCTGAACATAGAGCTCAATTGTTCAATTATATGCGTTTGACTAAAAAGCCAATAGGAGTGCTAGTAAATTTCTCTCAAAGAAGTGCTGTAGTAGAAAGGTATTTTTATAATGAGAGCAATAATGAAGTATGTGATGTAAATGGAGAGATGTTGCTTTTCTACAAACAACGGAGATGGAAGCACTACGACAGTGAAGATATAATGTGCGAGTAAATAATTGATTATAATTGTCTTATAAGTTGTCTAAGTTGTTTGATAAGAGGAATCTGTTAAAGACAATACCGACAATA
>JAZNPR010000008.1:0-37973 GCA_045589755.1 Paludibacteraceae bacterium | reverse complement strand
TGCTACGCGTGGTTCAATACCTCCAAGCGCTTTAGCAGTTTCTGCGGTTGTTACTGCTATCTCTGCCAACTCTTGCGCATTAGGACATGGGTTGACAGCGCAGTCTGCAAACACGAGGAAGCCATTTTCGCCCAAGTGCTTGGCAGGAGTGAACATAAGGAACGCCCCCGATACAATGTGTACGCCTGGGCGAGTTTTCAAGATTTGGAAAGCTGGGCGGATAGTATCTGCGGTAGTACCACGAGCACCAGCGAGTTCGCCGTCAGCATCGCCATTCTTAATCATCAAGCATCCTAAGTAGAGTGGGTCTTTCACTTTCTCGGTAGCTTGTTCGATGGTCATACCTTTAGCCTTACGAAGTTCAAAAAGCAGATTGGCATACTCTGGCATTTTAGGATCGTTGAGGGGATCAACGATTTTTGCTTCTTTAATATGCTCGTACCCTTTCTCCGTTGCCATTTGTTGGATGACTGCTGGGTTACCGATGAGAATAAGATTAGCAATCTTGTCTTTCAAAAGAATATTTGCCGCCTCCAAAGTGCGAGGTTCATCGCCTTCGGGCAATACAATGCGCTGCGGATTAGCTTGCGCACGTTTTAACATTTGATCTAAAATTTCCATATTTTCGTTTTTGTTTGTTTTCTTTACCAATCAATTAGCGTGCAAAGTTACGAAAAAAAAAGCACACTTGCAAACAAAAGCACTAAAAATTTCTTCTTTGTGGAAATACATATACCCGTTACCATACTTCGTTGTTATTAGTATTCGGGCTTTTGGGATAGTCGATGGTGTAGTGCAAGCCGCGAGATTCTTTGCGCTCCAATGCTTGGCGGGTAATCAGATAACCCACATTGATCATATTACGCAGTTCGCAGATGTCTTTCGTTGCCTTCACGCGTTTGAAGAGGTCTTCGGTCTCCTCGTAGAGCAAGTCGAGACGCTCCCATGCACGGCGCAAACGCAAGTCGCTACGCACAATACCCACATACGTGGACATCACTTGACCCACCTCACGCATGTCTTGCGAGATAAGCACATGCTCCTCATTGGTCATGGTGCCTTCATCGTTCCAGTCGGGGATATTCTCGTTGAAATCGTAAGTTTCAATCACACTGAGCGAGTGTTTGGCTGCCGCATCGGCATACACCACTGCCTCAATAAGCGAGTTACTTGCCAAACGGTTGCCACCATGCAAGCCCGTGCAACTGCACTCTCCCACTGCATACAAACGACGGATAGTGGACTGCGCATCCAAGTCCACCTTGATACCGCCACACATATAGTGCGCACAAGGGGCTACTGGGATATACTCCTTCGTGATATCAATGCCTATGCTCAGGCATTTGGCGTAGATATTTGGGAAGTGGTGTTTGGTTTCCTCAGGGTCTTTGTGGGTAACATCGAGGCAGACATGGTCAAGACCGTGAATCTTCATCTCGTTGTCGATAGCACGTGCCACGATGTCGCGCGGCGCAAGCGATAAGCGTGCGTCGTACTTCTGCATAAACTCCTCACCATTAGGCAGGCGGAGGATACCTCCGTAACCACGCATCGCCTCAGTAATGAGGTAGGCTGGGTGCGTTTCAGTTGGGTTATACAGGGCCGTTGGGTGGAATTGCACAAACTCCATGTCTTTGACGAGACCTTTGGCACGATAGACCATCGCGATGCCGTCGCCTGTCGCCACATTCGGATTGGTGGTAGTGGCATAGACAGCGCCTGTGCCGCCTGTAGCCATAAGGGTAATGCGGCTGAGGTAGGTGTCGATCTTGCCCGTCTCAGGGTTGAGGATATACGCGCCATAGCACTCAATATCGGGAGTACGACGAGTAACGCGCACGCCAAGGTGGTGTTGGGTGATAATCTCTACGGCAAAGTGATTCTCCAATATGTCGATGTATGGGTTAGCGCGTACCGCAGCCATGAGTCCGCGTTGGATCTCTGCGCCTGTGTCGTCGGCGTGGTGGAGGATACGGAACTCAGAGTGTCCGCCTTCGCGGTGAAGGTCGAAAGTGCCGTCGGCTTGTTTGTCGAAGTTTACACCCCAATTGACGAGTTCCTCGATTTGCTTAGGTGCTTGGCGCACCACTTGCTCCACCGCAGCAGGGTCGCTGAGCCAGTCGCCTGCTACCATAGTGTCGTGGATGTGCTTTTCGAAGTCATCTACGAGCATGTTGGTCACACTGGCGATACCGCCTTGCGCACGGCTGGTGTTGGTTTCTTCGAAGGTCGTCTTGCAGCAGAGTGCAATGCGATACTTCTGTGTGCGAGCCACTTTGAGCGCAAAACTCATGCCCGCTACACCGCCACCGATGATGAGAAAATCATACTTTTTCATAACTACTCTGGGTTAGCTATCTTCATTAAATATGCTTTGGCTGCCTCGTACTCGTTAGGGATAATGCCGTCGAGTATGGCGTCTTTGATTGCGTTTTTGAGTTCGCCCACACGCGAACAAGGTTCGAGATTCAGCAGTTGCATAATCTCTTCGCCACGCACAGGCGGTTGGAAATTGCGGATACGGTCTTTCTCCTCTAGTTCAATCATCTTCTGCCGTACCAGTTCATAGTTCTTGTGGAAGCGACGCACCTTCTCTTCGTTCTTGGAAGTGATGTCTGCATCGCAAAGCAACATCAGGTCATCGATATCGTTGCCTGCCTCAAAGAGTAGGCGGCGTACTGCCGAATCGGTAACCGTATCTTCGATGAGATTGATTGGGCGCATATGCAGGTCTACCATCTTGATGACATACTGCATCTTCTCGTTCTGCGGCATCTTCATGGTCTTGAAGATACGAGGAATCATCTTTGCGCCGAGATAGTTATGGTTGCGGAAGGTCCATCCCGCATGGTCATCCCATGCTTTGGATTTAGGTTTGCCTATATCATGGAGCAATGCAGCCCAACGAAGCCACAAATTGTCCGATTTCATCGACAAATTATCCAACACTTGCAGGGTATGGAAGAACACATCTTTGTGCCCTTTGCCGTCTTTGGTCTCTACGCCTTTGAGTGCGGATAGTTCGGGGAAAATCAGCGGAAGGAGCCCTGTCTTGTCAAGCAATATCCACCCCACAGATGGCTTGCGCGAGAGCATAATCTTGTTGAGTTCCTCTACAATACGCTCTTTGGTGATGATCTTGATTCGCTCGGCATTTCGTTCGATGGAATCGAAGGTTTCTCTATCTAAGTAGAAGCCGAGTTGGGTTGCAAAACGGATGGCTCTCATCATGCGCAGCGGGTCATCGCTATAGGTGATATCAGGGTCAAGGGGGGTGCGGATAGTGCACTCGTTCATATCGTGTATGCCGCCGAAGGGGTCAAGCAGTTCGCCATAGCGGTCTTTATTAAGACACACAGCCATCGCGTTGATAGTAAAGTCGCGACGATTCTGGTCATCCTCCAATGTGCCGTCCTCTACGATTGGGTTGCGCGAATCATGTTGATAACTCTCGCGGCGAGCACCTACGAACTCTAATTCTATCTTGCCACGTTTGACTTGGGCAGTGCCATATGTCTTGAACACACTGAGATGCGCTCCTTTGCCGAGGCGTTTGGCGACTGCTTGTGCGAGATCAATACCACTACCTACGACCACCACGTCGATGTCGGTACTATCACGATGCAAAAAGATATCGCGCACATATCCGCCAATGACATAGCACTCCAAGCCGAGACGGTCGGCTTCTTCGCCTACAAGGTGAAGAATGGGGAGGTCTATTTTGGGGTGAGAGGCAAGCATTCTTTTCGGATATTGGATATGGGACGCCCCGTCGGGGCTATTGGTTATTGGCTAGAGGCGAAAAAAGTTTCAAGGGTTCTAGTACTAAATGCTTGAAACCTTTGAAACTTTTTGCATTGTGTAGTATTGTTTAGAATGGTGTAGTGTGGTGTAGTATTGTTGTCCACATTAGACCAAAACTAATACGATTAGCGAACGCGCTCGCAGTAGCTACCGTCGCGGGTATCTACGCGGATAGTCTCACCTTCGTTGCAGAAGAGAGGTACGCGAATCTCAGCACCTGTCTCGAGAGTAGCAGGTTTGAGGGTGTTGGTAGCGGTATCGCCTTTGAGACCTGGTTCGGTGTAAGAGATTACCAACTCTACTTTGGTTGGCAACTCAGCAAAGAGGATAGTATCGGTGCTTGCGTCAGATACAACGTCGCAAACAAAACCCTCTTTGAGGAAATCTACACCAGTGATAAGGTCGTGACCGATAGGCACTTGCTCGAAAGTTTCTTGGTTCATGAAGATATAGTCCTCACCCTCTTTATAGAGGTATTGGTATGGACGGCGCTCAACGCGTACATCCTCGAGCTTCTCACCAATGTTGAAGCGACGCTCCAATACGCGACCATCAACTACATCTTTGAATTTCACACGCATAATGGTGTTACCCTTACCTGGCTTAACATGCAGGAAGTCAATTACAAAATACAAACGGCCGTCCATGCGGATACATACGCCGTTCTTTACATCTTGAGAGTTAATCATAATCTTATAAACTAGTTTAAAAAATGTTTCAAGGTTTCAATGTTCCAAAGGTGGCATAATGCGCCAAAGTCGAAATCGGGTGCAAAGGTACAGAAAAAAATGCAAATACGCAAGTAAAACTTGCATAAATGCAAAAAAAGCAGTAATTTTGCGGCATGAAAAAAAATTATGATATTGAAATTATGGCACCCGTTGGGTGCTGGGAGAGTCTGGCTGCCGCTATTGAAGCGGGTGCCACCAGCGTTTATTTTGGTATTGAGCACCTAAATATGCGTGCGCGCTCTTCTGCTAATTTCACCACACAAGACTTACATACCATTGTGGAGCGTTGCCAAGCTGCTGGGGTGAAGACTTATCTGACGCTTAACACCGTCATGTACCCAGAAGACTTACCCTTGATGCGAGAGATTGTAGATCACGCCAAACAGGCTGGATTGTCTGCTATTATCGCATCTGACATTGCAGTGCTTCGATATGCCAATGAGATGGGCGTCGAGGTGCACTTATCTACGCAGCTCAATATTTCCAATACAGAATCCCTGAAGTTCTATGCACAGTTTGCCGATGTGGTTGTGCTGGCACGCGAACTGAATATGGACCAAGTGGCAAGCATTTATCGTGATATTGTGGAGCAAGATATTCGCGGTCCAAAAGGCGATTTGATTCGCATTGAGATGTTCTGTCATGGTGCATTGTGTATGGCAGTGAGTGGAAAGTGTTATCTTAGTTTGAATAATTATGCAGCCAGCGCAAACCGTGGCGCTTGTGTACAGATATGCCGTCGTGGTTATGTGGTGAAAGACAAAGATAGCGACCTTGAATTGGAAGTGGACAACCAGTATATCATGTCGCCCAAAGACTTGAAAACCATACATTTCCTCAATAAAATGCTGGATGCTGGAGTGCGCGTACTGAAGATAGAAGGTCGTGCGCGCGGGGCAGAGTATGTGAAGACTGTAGTGGAGTGTTATCGCGAAGCGGTAGAACTATGGGTGGCTGGCAATGGGCAGTGGGCATTAGGCGATGAGGCGATAGAGGAAAAGATTGCCGATTGGAACACTCGCCTTGCGCGTGTTTTCAATCGCGGCTTTTGGGACGGCTACTATCAAGGGCAACGCCTTGGCGAATGGACACATAGCTATGGTTCGCGCGCTACACGCAAAAAGGTCTTTGCAGGTAAGTGCACCAATTTCTTCAAAAATATCTCCGTGGCAGAGTTCTACTTGGAAGCCACCAAAGAGATTCGCGAAGGTGATGAATTGCTCATCACAGGCGAGACCACTGGCGCCTACGAACTGGTGGCGCACGATATACATGATGCCAAAGGCAACGTTCGCACTAAGATTCATAAAGGCGAATACTTTGCCATAAAGACAGACAAAATGGTTCGTCGAGGTGACCGAATATTCTTACTCAAAGTAGAGGAATAACCATCAAAAAAGATATGAAAAAGATAGTTTTATTATTGCTACTCGCCGTAGGCTTGATTGCATGCCACCGCCCACTCCGTGTGGTAGAAGCGACCAGTGAAGTAATCATGATTGATAGCACACTCGACATTATTCAAGACTCAGCATACCTGCAATATATTGCTCCCTTTCAGGCAGAACTGGAGGCAGCACTCAATGCTCCTATTGGTTATGCTCCAGATGTTCTAATGGTCAAAAAACCAGAATGTAATATGCTCAATTGGGCAAGCGATGCACTCCTATCTATGGCACGCCAGCTCTCCCCTAACCACGTGGATATCGCAGTGGTCAATATCGGTGGAATGCGCACCGACTGGGCAGCAGGAGATATCACGCGGAGGCATATTTTCGAACTCATGCCTTTCGACAACGAGTTGGTAGTGCTCACCATGACTGGCGAAGATATTCTCAAACTATGCCATATTTTTGTGGAATTGGGTGGAGAAGGCGTAGCAGGCTTGCGCATGAAAGCGCGCAATGGCAAATTGATTTCTGCGAGCATTGGTGGTAAACCGATTGTTCCAACAGCTTACTACACAGTGGCTACCAGCGACTACCTGAGCCAAGGCAATGATGGTATGACACCCCTCGCACAACACACAGACGTATGGCGTTCGGAAGAAAAAATTCGTGATCTATACATACAGTATGTGCAGCAAGTAAAGACCGTCCAAGCCATAGTGGACGGACGAATGGACATACAGTAGCCTTATTATTTTATGCCCTCTGGTATTGTTTTATCCCTCACTAAATTTTCCGACACAGGAAGTATTGTGCACCTCTACACAGCCGAACAAGGACGGGTGCAGTATGCGGTATATGGCAATAAGTACAAGGGTATCCTGCGCCCATTGTCCATCGTGGAATATACTGGCTCTCGCCGCAACAATGCCCCTAATCAATTGGCTACTCTCTCCAACTGTCAATTGTCATTTGTCAACTCTCAATTATCAACTGACGTTCAACGCCAATGCGTAGCTATGTTCGTTGCTGAAGTGCTAAGTAGTACCTTACGTCATCCCATGAGCGATCGGCCGCTATTTGACTGGCTTTGCGAGGTAATAACACACTTAGATACAGACACAGATATTAGTAATCTACATTTGCTTTTTCTCATCGAATACGCTAATCATCTAGGTATTGGTATTGACGATACAGAGCATCCAGATTGGTATGAATTACCCACGTCCCGCAAAGAACGTCAACAACGCCTACGCGAACTTTGTATCTATTATACTGAGCATATCGAAGATTTCCGACAACCTAAATCGTTAGAGGTGTTAATGGAAGTTTTTGACTGATTGGCATAGAATTTGCGTTATAAGTTTTGACATGAAAAGATATACCCTATATATACTAGTTAGTTGGTTTATACTAGGAACAAACTCTGTTTCTGCTAAAACTAAAAATACTATACCAGATTCGCTTCAAGTACTTCGTTTTGAAGTTAATGATATTCCATTTTCCATGCAACGAATTGAAAATGGAGTGTTTTTAATGGGTGGTACGCGTGAACAACATCACGAGCGTCTTTCTACGGATTTGCCCACCCACACAGTTGCCCTTAATGCCTACTACATAAGCCATACCGAAGTAACACAATCTTTATGGAAAGCTGTTATGCCAGAGTGGGAAATAATGGATGAATTGAATAATCCTAATTATCCTATTACAGATGTAAGTTGGTATGATTGTCAAGTATTTATTCATAGATTAGATAGTATTACGGGCATGCCATTCCGATTGCCTACTGAAGCAGAATGGGAGTTCGCTGCTCGTGGTGGAAATGAGACTCAAGGTTTCCGTTTTGCTGGTGGTAACATACTTGATAGCGTGAGTTGGGGATTGAGTAATGGAGGTTTTCGTAAACATACAGTAGGATTAAAGAAACCAAATGAATTGGGACTTTATGATATGACAGGCAATGTGAGTGAATGGTGTAGCGATTGGTATGCACCCTACTATATTGGAACAGAACCTAATCCCAAGGGACCAATTACAGGTGACAATAAAATAGTTCGAGGAGGGAGTTTTGATAACTGCCAAGCCAATAGTCATATCTCATATCGGCATTATCAAAGACCTGAAGAAAGTACGCAATACTGCGGATTGCGTTTAGCCATGACTTTGCCCAATGAACCTACTCTTCAAGTAACAGAAGAACCAACAATAGTGAAACGATTGAAGTTGAAAAATATGAAGATAAAATTGGTATATGTGGCAGCAGAAATACCTTATTATATATCGGAAGAACCTATTACACATCGTGTATGGAATAAAGTGATGGATAGTGATAATGTCGATAATTGGTCAGAAGCAATGGTGGATAAGACAGAGGACGAGTGGAATATATTCCTAGAGAAATGCCGAAAAGTGAGTCGTGAAGCGGTTCGTTTTGCTACAAATATAGAGATAGAAACGGCTATAGAATCCGAAATAACACAACAACCTAAACAAAAAGCTAAAAAACAACACTATTGGGAAAAAGATGTACAAAGCGTTCAGCGACATCGGAAACATGCTAAAAAAGCACAGAAATGGGCAGATTTGATAGGGGTACAGATTAAAACAACTGATGACCCTACGCTGATGCAATACTCAAAAAAAGAAAAGAATAACCAACCTAGATGGCTGGTTATTCAATAGGTATTTTTTGTTTTTCTTATTCTACTAAAGCAAACTGAACATATTCGCCTTCCGCAGCATTAGGTGCAATCCATACACGGAAATCACCTTTCTCTGCCGAGAACACATATTCGCCTTCGCTACCCAAACTGACATCCTCT
This sequence comes from Paludibacteraceae bacterium, assembly GCA_045589755.1. Classification (GTDB taxonomy): domain Bacteria; phylum Bacteroidota; class Bacteroidia; order Bacteroidales; family Paludibacteraceae; genus Colicola. The sequence goes on along the minus strand of JAZNPR010000008.1, from coordinate 29,225 downwards.
GCCAAGTGCCAGTATGCCAAGTCTTGCTCCGAGATGGTGAAGGTGACAGTGCGCGATTCGCCTGCTGGTATCTTCATGCGTTGGAAGCCCTTCAGTTCGCGCAGCGGACGCGTGAGCGAACCTACTACATCTTGGATATAGAGTTGGGGTACAGCCACCGCATCGCAGTGGCCTGTGTTGGTGATGAGGCAGGAGGCGGTGAGGTCGCCTACCCCCAACCCCTCCCTAAAGGGATGGGAGCTATTTTCTGCGATGAGGCTGGTGTCGGATAGCACAACTGGACCGAACTCGAAGGTCGTATAAGTCAGACCGTAGCCGAAAGGATAGAGCGGTTTGTTGCCATACTCCAACCAGTAGCTGGTTTCGCCCACAGAGAATTGGTATGCACGAACAGGAATGTCGTTGATCAGTTTAGGCGACTTGGCCATCAAGCGGCTTGGCATCTTATAATTGTAGTAGAACGGTATTTGTCCCTCGCCTATTGGGAAAGTCATAGGCAATCGTCCCGAAGGTGCCACCTTACCCATAATCAGATTAGCCAAGGCTGTACCCTGCATGGTGCCACCATGGAAGGCGTAGAACACCGCATCTGCGCGGTCGATATCCTCGCGAATACACAGTGGACGGCCTGCCATCACGGTCAGCACAAGAGGTTTGCCTGTTGCCTTAATGGCCTTGATCTGCTCCGATTGGTCGCCAGGCAGGTTCAGCACAGCGCGGCTACGTGCTTCGCCCGACAAGATACTCTCCTCGCCAGCGAAATAGAGTACCACATCGGCTTGCTTAGCGAGACGAACCAAAGTAGCAATATTCTCCTTATTAAACTCGCGTGACCAGTGCTCGCCAGGTTGCTCGATGAGGCGAATCTTACCCTCTTTGGCTAACTCGCGGAATGCCATCATAGGCGTGATAGTCATCGCGTCATCTTTGTCAAAACACCATGTACCATTCTGCTCGTGAGGCGCGTTGGCCATAGGGCCGCAGACGAGGACGGTAGGTTTGGAGGCGATGAGGCTATTAGGCGATGAGGCGAGAGGCAGGATATTGTTGTTCTTGAGCAATACGGCGGACTCTTCGGCTGCTTTTTGGGCTGCGGTAAGGGCTTCGGGCGTGAAATACTCAGGGTTCTCGGTATAGCAGTAAGGATTGTCAAAGAGTCCGAGGCGGAACTTCATGCGCAGAATATTGCGTACGCAGTCATCTATGGTAGCTATGCTCACCTTACCTTCCTCGACTAACTCCTTTAGGTGGTGAGGGTAGCCATGACCCTCCATGTCCATATCCATCTGGGCATTGATACAGAGTTGGGTAGCCTCTTTCAGGTTGGCAGAATTGCCTTGGTTGTTCATGTTCTGGAGCGAAGCCCAGTCCGAAACCAACACACCATCAAACTGCCACTCGTGGCGCAGAATATCTACGTTGAGGTGTTTGTTGGCAGAGGCAGGTACACCGTTCAGGTCGTTGAAGGCGCACATGACAGACATGGAGCCCGCATCCACTGCTGCCTTGAAAGGTGGCAGGTATGTCTCGCGCAGTTGTATCTCTGGAATCCATGTAGAGTTGTAGTCGCGTCCCCCCTCAGAGGCTGCGTAGCCAGCAAAGTGCTTGACGCAGGCAGCCATGCGAACGATGGAGTCTTGGCCTTGGTAGCCGCGTACCGTAGCCGCACCCATGACGGATGCCAGGTAGGTGTCTTCGCCATATCCTTCGGCTACACGTCCCCAGCGTGGGTCGCGCGCCACATCTACCATAGGCGAGAATGTCCAGCGCAAACCAGCTTGCACGGCTTCTTCAGCGGCAATGCGTGCGCCCTCCTCTACAATGGCTGGGTCGAAAGTGGCTGCTTGGCCTAAGGGTATAGGGAAAATGGTACGAAAACCGTGTATCACATCGCGCGCGAATATCATAGGTATGCCCAAGCGCGATTCTTCGACCGCTATGCGCTGGTAATAGTCGGCTTCGGCTCCCACGCTATTGAGCATAGAACCAGCACCATTGCGAATCTGCTCGGCTATATTATCCGAGATTTGTCCGCCACAGATTTGGGTCATCTGGGCAATCTTCTCCTCGAGTGTCATCTGTGACAATAGTTCGTCAATCTGACGCTCAACGGGGTCTTTGGGTTGGCAAGCCACCATCGCTACCAAAGCGATAAGAAGAAAAATACGAGATTTCATATTGGTATTAGTGGATTGGTTGATCAATCAACGGGTAATATCCACCTGGTCTATCAGTTCGCCCGATAGGATGCTATGGGTGGAAATACGAAGGGTAGTGGGTGTAGCGAATATATATTCGTATATTGCTTCGCCAGCGAGCGAAGCCTCGTATGTATGGTGTGCTTTCACGGGATACTGCTTGTTGGAAGCGTTGGTGCCGATAAAGATGGTGGGTTCCTCTTTCTTCCAGAAGCGTGCTTTATAATGCTCAGTGCGGCGAGCATAGTGGTGGTCATGGCCTGAGAACACCACATCCGCTTCGCGCATGGCACTGTGGAAAGCCAAGCACATGAGCGGATTTTGTCTGCCTTTAGCAGTGCTATACACAGGATGGTGCATCATCACTATAGTGAACTTATCACCTGCCTCACGCAAGGTTTTCTTTAGCCAAAATGCTACTTGTGTATAGTCGGACATACGATGCAGACCATCCGTGTCAATAGCTATTAGTCGTAGGTGTGGGAAGTCCACATAATAGGTCGTACCTACGAACCTGGCAGGACCATTCTGCGGATTAGGGAAGATGGTTTTCCAATGTTCAGGCAAAGTTTTCACCACGCCTTTGAGGTATTCGTGATTACCAGGAATGGCTACAATAGGCAGCGAGTCAAGACGTGTACCCAACAACGATTGGTACATCATCTGCTCATAGCAAAGATAAGGTCTCTCCATCCAATCGCCCGTCTGTGCCCAGAATTGTATATCCGAATGGCGCTCAGAGAGAGCAGCCATTTGGTCGTTAGTGAGCGAATTATGAATATCGCCCAACAAAAGAAACGACAATGTGTCACGTTGTAAAGCACGCAACACACTATCATTGTTAAAAGTCTTAAACTGATGCGTGATTATAGGTTCTGTCCATTCTGGCTCAGGCGGATTACCAAACCACGCCTCCCAGCGGATGGCGCAAGTAGTGGCGCCACCTGCCAGAAGGCAAAGCACGATAATCCATCCAATCCAACGACGCATTAGAATGGGAGATCAGTGGTTTCATCTACGCCTGCAGCAGCGTCGAATGTCTCCACATTAGCTTGTGGAGCAGGCGCTGGTTGAGCTGCAGGAACGACTTGTGGAGCAGCGTCAACTATACCTTGTTGAATCTTCCATGCACGGATGGAAGTGTACCAACGGCCGTTGAACTCGCGGCTTTCAATATCGAAACTAACAGTTACAATATCATCCAATTGGCATGGGTTAGCTTTGATGCGGTCTTCACCAAACACCTCAAAGTGCACTTTTCGTGGATATTGCTCTTGTGTCTCAAGTACATATGCTTGGAGCTTCCACTCCTTGCCAGAGGTCTTGCTTACGCCACCTTGCTCTGGCAATACTTGTATAATCTTACCTGAAATCTCCATATTCTTAACCTTTGATTGCTGCTACGCCTGGGAGAACTTTACCCTCGATTGCCTCGAGCAATGCGCCACCACCAGTAGAAATATAACTTACACGGTCAGCCATACCGAACTTGTTGACACAAGCTACGCTATCGCCACCACCAATCAAACTATATGCACCTTCGTCGGTAGCTTTAGCAATTGCCTCAGCGATTGCCTTAGAACCAGCAGCGAAGTTGTCGAACTCAAACACACCTGCAGGGCCGTTCCAAAGGATAGTCTTTGCGCCTTCGATAGCAGCAGCGAATGCTTTGCGGCTCTCTGGACCAGCGTCCACACCTTCCCAACCCTCTGGGATAGCGTTGCTTGGGCATACTTGTGTGTTCGCATCATTAGAGAATGCATCAGCAGCTACGCAGTCAGTAGCCAATACGAGGTTCACACCTTTTGCTTTAGCTTGAGCGATGATATCAAGTGCGAGCTCGAGTTTGTCGTTCTCGCAGATAGAGTTACCAATCTCGCCACCATTGGCTTTAGCGAAAGTATAGGTCATACCACCACAGAGGATGAGGTTGTCCACCTTGTCCATGAGGTTCTCGATGATACCAATCTTGGTAGAAACCTTAGAGCCACCCATAATAGCGGTGAAAGGACGTTTGATGTTAGAGAGGATATTATCCACAGCTTGTACCTCTTTCTCCATGAGGTAACCGAGCATCTTGTTGTCAGCATCGAAGTAGTCAGCGATAACAGCGGTAGAAGCGTGTTTGCGGTGAGCTGTACCAAATGCGTCGTTTACATAGCAGTCAGCATAGCTTGCCAAAGTCTTAGCGAACTCTTTTTGGCTTGCTTTCATGGCTTTCTTTGCCTCGTCGTATGCAGGATCCTCTTTGTCAATGCCTACTGGCTTGCCTTCCTCTTCTGGATAGTAGCGGAGGTTCTCAAGAAGAAGTACCTCACCTGCCTTCAACGCTGCAGCTTGCTCTGCTGCCTTAGCGCAGTCCTCTGCAAATTGTACTGGAGCGCCCAAAGCAACACTCACAGCGTCAACTATTTGCTTCAAGCTATATTTAGCAACTACTTTGCCTTTTGGTTTACCCATGTGGCTCATGATGATGAGCGCACCACCCTCTTCGAGGATGTGTTTGAGGGTTGGCAACGCACCACGGATACGGGTGTCGTCGGTGATTTGTCCGTTCTCGTTCAATGGCACATTAAAGTCCACGCGAACAATCGCTTTCTTACCAGCGAATTTGTAATCATTAATTGTCATAATCGTACAGTATTTATTTGTTAATATTGTTCTGTTTTGTGTAGCATCGTGTATTATTGCACATTTTGCCAAATTTGGGTGCAAAGGTAATGAAAATTTATGACTTATCAAAATAGAAATATGTATTTTTTTATATTTTGTCAAAATTAGGGGTAAATTATTGCTTTTCATGTGTATGACGTGTTGTGTTAGATGGTACAAAGTTTTTTAGGGAGAAAGATAGAGAAAGTACTAGGAGGAACTCAAAATCATGTAGTATTTTACTAGATAAAAGAAAAAATCACTTGTTTTTACTATAAAACTATTGCTGATATAAAAAAATAGCAGTATCTTTGCAGTGTAAATAGCATAATGCTAAGAAAGAAGTGTGATATAGTCGTACGAAATCTAAGTTGAATGATTTTACAAGTAGGTTCATTATGACAGAGTTTGTTATTAATTGTTGTACTATTACTCCAGTGCGAGAAAAACCTGCCGAGGGAAGCGAGCAGTTAACTCAGTTGCTTTTTGGTGAAGTGTGCGAAGTATTGGATCGTTTACCTCGTTGGACAAAAATTCGCTCTACAGTTGATGGACAAGAGGGATGGGTAGATTTTAAGATGATGAAATCCGTTGAAATTACAGAAAAAGAGGAATTATCATCTTATGTAGTCGCAGTTCCAACCGCAATCGCTACTGATCAAGAAAAGTACGAAGAATATATTCTCACTATGGGTACTCGGTTGTCTAAGTATGCCAATGGTTTCTTTGAGGTTGCTGGTGTCCGTTATCGTATATCCCCTGATAAAGTTAACAGGGTGTTGTTTTCTAATCCTCTTTTGTCTCCATGCATGCAGAAATTGCCACCATTGGAAGAGTTGCCTTCGGATGTGAAAAGTCAACTAGTAAGAATGGCGGCTATTAGTTTACTCAATACTCCCTATCTCTGGGGTGGTAAGAGTGCATTAGGTATGGATTGCTCGGGATTCACGCAGGTAGTTTATAGTTTATTGGGTGTAAACCTATTGCGTAATGCACGTGAGCAAATTACACAAGGAACACTAGTTGCTTCGCTAGCTGATGTACAATCTGGCGATTTGGCATTTTTTGATCATGTCGACCGTGATCCGAAGGCGACGAATATATCACACGTGGGTTTGTTATTGGACAATAAAAAAATTATCCACTGTTCTGGTTGCGTACATGTGGATGACATAGATGAGATGGGTATTCACTCGCCCGATGGCGAACTGACTCATCATTTGGTACAAATTCGGCGTTATGTGTAAGTAGTAAAAATCATGATAAATATTAACTATATGAAGAACTATATTTTGATAGCTGAAGCAGGCGATTTTATCGGAGAGAAAAAATTAATTGCTCAATACTTACAAGGTGATTGGGATGGTAATATATGGCGTATGAATGACGGTACACTTTGGGAAGTTATTGTTACAGGTGTAGGAGCATTGAATGTGATGCGAGCATTGCGAAATATTCCATTGGATGCTCAACTAATCAATATAGGTTATGCAGGTAGCGCCAACTACGATATAGGTAGTATAGTTGCTATCACTGAAGTACGATTGAATCATCCATGTGTGAATTATCCAGAACCGATATTGTTGTTGGCTCCTATGCAAGAATCTTATTTCGTTTACCCAAAGCAAGTTTTGCATTCAGTATGTTACAGCAATACTGATTTTGTGCTGCAATCAGATTATATTGATTGTGTTTTTGATATGGAACTAGCATATATTGCAGGCTTAGGTTTCAATCGCCTATCGGCTTTGAAGATAGTGAGCGACAATCTAAGTTTGCACACTTATCGTCAGGTTGCTTCGGGGGTAGAAAAAACATAGCTGTTATATTATGTGCAGGCGATTAATCATTATTTTATTACTATGTATTGCGTTTACCTATGGACATGCCAATTCATCGGTAGATTCGGTGCGATTGCAAGTGAGTAGTAATGATACATTCTATGTAGCTCGCATGCACGATGTCTATGTGTATCCAAAATTGGTGTTTAAAAGCAAACAACAGGAGCGATTCTATTGGCGTACAGTGCGTGATGTTAAGAAAACACTTCCTTTTGCTAAAGCACTTGCTAAAGAGATGCAGGTGGCTGATTGTCAATTAGTGCAATTGCCTGATGATAAAGCGCGCCGCAAGTGGTGGCGACAACATGAAAAACTTCTATTTAAGAAATATGAACATCACTTCCGCAAAATGACTGCTTCGCAAGGACAGATGCTTATGAAGTTGATGGATCGTGAGAGCGAACGAACTAGTTACGAAATTATTAAGCACTACCGTGGCAAAGCGAGTGCTAATTTTTGGCAGTTCGTTGCCAAACTCTTCAAGAATGATCTCAAAGAGGGCTACGATGCGGCGGACAAAGACCGTATCGTGGAGCGTGTGATTAACCTTGTAGAGGCAGGGCAACTTTAAACTTGCGCATGTCGCGGTTGATGACGATAGCCGCAGTAATCACCGACAGACTATCGCTGATAGGCAGTGCCCACCATACGCCCCATATAGAGTCCCAACCCAAGGATTGGAAGAGTATTGGCAAGCATAATATCAGCGGGATAAGGAACAATACTTGACGCGTGAGACTGAGGAAAATAGCCTTAGGCGCCATACCGATGGAGGTGTAGAAGTTACCTGTTATCATTGGAAAACCTATCGCGAACATCACGCATAGCATGATGCGAGCAGGCGCAATAGACTGCGCTATCAACAACTCGTCGTGCGTGAAAAGACGGATAAAACCTTCGGGCCAAATCACACCAAACAGCCACAATACACCCATCACGCAGGTGGCACAATATACCGACAGCTTGAATGCCCTTATCATACGCGCATACAAGTTTGCGCCGTAATTATAACCCACTATAGGTTGCATACCCTGCTGGATGCCCATGACAATCATCGCAAAGAAGAACATGAAGCGATTCGTCATACCGAAGGTAGCGATAGCCATATCGCCGCCGTAGCGCTTGAGCTGGTTGTTGAGCACTATTACCACAAAGCATGCTGCCATGTGCATGAGGAAAGGTGCCATACCGATACCCAAGGCCCGCATAGTGATATCACGCTTCAGATGCCATATACCGCGGTGGAAATAGATGACCTCCTTGGGGTTGAGGAAGATAACGAGCTCTATCACCACCGACACCAACTGCGAGATCATCGTTGCCAATGCCGCACCACGCACACCCATATCCAGCACGAAGATAAAGATAGGGTCTAACACCACATTCAGTGCCACTGCCAGTATCGTCGCATACATCGATATACGTGGGTGACCAATGGAGCGCAACATACTGTTCAGTCCATAGTAGATATGCGTCAGTATATTGCCCAAGAGTATTATTTCCATATAACCGCGCGCGTAGGCTATCGTGGCATCGCTGGCACCAAAGGCATATAGGATAGGGTCCAACCAGAAGAGTCCCACCACCATCACCAGTGCACCCAAGAGCACATTCAGTATCACCACGTTCGCCAGCACATCGTTGGCTGAACGATAGTCTTTCTCACCCAATTTGATAGCCACCAGCGAACTGGCACCCACACCCACCAATGTGCCAAAGGCTGCGCAGATGTCCATAAACGGTTTGGCAACCGTCAGTCCCGACAGCGCCAACGCACCCACACCGTGACCGATGAAGATGGAGTCCACCATGTTGTAGAGCGACATGGCGGTCATGGCTATAATGCCTGGGGTAGCGTACTTGAGCAGCAAGCTACGGATAGAGGCTGTGCCGAGTTCGGTTATCTTAGGTGCTGACATATCGTTTCAAACATTTGTGCTGCGGGGTGTCCATCTTGCAGGGCGATAGGTGTGCCCTCATCGCCTCCTTCGCGTATCGATTGTACCAGTGGCACTTGTCCCAAGAGTGGGATATTCAACTCCTCTGCCAATAGTTTGCCACCATCTTTGCCAAAAATATAGTATCGGTTATTAGGCAACTCGGCTGGCGTGAACCATGCCATATTCTCTATCAGACCCAATACGGGGACATTGATTTTCTCATTGAGGAACATATCCACGCCCTTGCGTGCATCCACCAGTGCCACAGGTTGAGGTGTTGTCACAACGATGGCTCCTGTCAGGTGCAGGTGCTGTACCAAGGTGAGGTGAATATCGCTGGTGCCAGGAGGGAGGTCAATGAGGAAATAGTCCAGCTCGCCCCAGTTGGCATCCTGAATCAGTTGCTTGATGGCGTTGCTCGCCATACCGCCACGCCATACCACTGCCTGCTGTGGATCGACAAAGAAGCCGATGGACAGCATCTTCACGCCGTATTGCTCTATGGGCTCAATGAGGTTGCGACCATTCACCGCTGTGGACACAGGACGGCAGCCCTCGGTGTGAAACATCTTAGGTATGGATGGACCATGTATATCGGCGTCCAGCAGACCGACCTTATAGCCCATTTTCGCCAAGGCGATAGCCAGGTTAGCGGAGATAGTGGATTTGCCCACGCCACCCTTACCCGAGTGAATGGCAATCACTTGCGCTGCGCGCAGGTTCTCCACCGAGTCGGCTTTGGGCGCCATGTTCTGCTTGATGAACTTGGTGTGGATATGCACGGCAGCATTCTCATCCACGTATGTATGTATGGCCGTTTCCGCTGCTTTGACTACGGATTTGCGGAAGGGGTCGTTGTCTTTCTCGAATATCAAGGAGAACGATACTTCCAAGCCCGAGATGCGTATATCATCTTCGAGCATACCGCTCTCTATGAGGTTCTTACCCGTGCCAGGGTAGCGAACGTGTTGTAGTGCGTCAATGATCTGTTGAGGATACATTATTTTTTCGTTTAAAGTGTATAGTTTATCGTTTAAAGGCTGGAGGTATAGTTTCTGCCATACGAGCGGTAGGTGTCTTTTTCGATTTCTATCTCTGGTTCGATGAGTTGTGGTTCGGCGGGTAGTTGCCATACGATATACTTGATAGTCAGTCCGCGGTCAAGCCACTGGTGCTCGTAGTACGTCTGCAAGGCGCGTGCTTCGCTGGCCTCTTCACCTAATAGCCTAATAGCCTCATCACCATAAAGATCACAGGTATCCACCAATATCGGATACTGGTTCTCTTTCACCATGGCTTGCGTATAGGTATAGAGGAAGGGGCTATCGGTCTTGAGGTGGATAAGACCATCGGGACGAAGCAGTTGGCGATAGCGTGCCATGAAGTAGGTGGAGGTCAGTCGCTTGGTGGCTTTCTTCATCTGTGGGTCGGGGAAGGTAATCCATATCTCTGCCACCTCGTCGGGAGCAAAGAAGTGGCTGATCATCTCTATATTCGTGCGCAGGAATGCCACATTCTTGATACCTGCCAGTTCGGCTTGTTTGGCGCCAGCCCACATGCGTGCACCCTTGATGTCGATACCGATATAGTTTTTGTTGGGGTTACGCATAGCCAGTCCAACGGTGTATTCGCCACGACCGCAACCTAATTCCAATACGATAGGGTTGTCGTTCTTGAAGTACTCCGCGTGCCATTTGCCACGCATGGCCACTACGGGACTCTCTTCCACACATTCGCGTGCTCCGCATTGGAACACGTTGTGGAAGGTCTCCATCTCTGCAAATTTCTTTAGTTTATTTTTTCCCATCGCTTATCTTAATTATCAATCCAATATCTGTGATACCTTCTAACCATTCAGCCCGCATTCCGTGTTGTATGCTAATTGTGTGGTTTCCCGTATTAGCAAAACGATGAGAATTGTTGTATATTAATGGTAGGGTATATCGGTTATTACCTTTGCCTAGCCATCTGCCATAGTCGTCTGCTAAGGTGGCTTCTATAGTGTCGCGATGAATACACAAGTTATATACATATTCTTCTATGAACAACCACAAGTTTTGATAAGGGTAGTGCATATTATGACGCACTACAATCAACACTTCGTATGCTGTGGCTGAATCTATGACAGTCACTTCGTGCAGTAGCAAAGAATCTTGATGCCAACCACTAGTTGGTATTGTGTGGAATTTACTATAGATGGATGTTGGTTGGCAAGCAATCAATGTCATCGCACATACTATTAGTAAGAAAAAAAAATTTTTCATCTATTATTTTTGCTAAGTTTATTTTTTCGACGATTATTACGCTGATTGTCACGTTTTTTCTTGTCAAATCTTGTTAAATCATCTTGCCCGACCACATTTTGGTAATCTATTTCGACAATTTCTATTGTAGATTGTACACCACCTAATGCTAACGGTTTTTCTCCTCTGCGGTTCATATCAATAATTTCTTTTGCACGTTTAGCCGTTATGGTTAACAGATTAGTTGGATGGTGTGCATCTGTAGAATAAGTAACTTCCCCTTTAAGAGGGTCAGTGGAGAAGAGGTAGTAAGTAGCATCTTTGGTTTCTAATGGCACATGTCGTGATGGCATTTTTTTTATAGCCTCTTCGTATATAGGCGTCTCATAGTTTAGGCAGCATTTGAGTTTAGCACATTGTCCTGCCAGTTTTTGTGGGTTAAGTGCAATGTTTTGTATTCTTGCTGCATTGGTACCTACTGATGAGAATTGTGTCATCCATGTTGAACAACAGAGTTCTCTTCCGCATGGTCCAGTACCTCCGATACGACCTGCTTCTTGGCGTGCACCAATCTGTTTCATTTCTATACGAACGCGAAAACTTTCGGCATATACCTTTATCAACTGACGAAAATCTACACGACCATCGGCAATATAATAGAAGATAGCTTTCGTTCCATCGCCTTGATATTCCACATCGCCAATTTTCATTTCAAGTCCTAATGATTTAGCTAGTTGGCGCGATTTTATCATAGTATCCTGCTCTTTGGCGTGTGCTTCGGTTGCGCGAGTTTTATCTTCTTCGGTGGCTATACGTAAAATATTTCGTATCTCATAACGTTCAAGATTGATATGTGATTTTTTCATTTGTACCTCAACAAGTTTGCCTGTTAGAGTTACTTCACCCATATCATAACCAGGATTAGCTTCCAAGATAACAACTGTACCTTTTTCTATGGGTAGGTTTAGTGTGTTGTGATAATAGGCTTTACGTGTGTTTTTGAATTGCACTTCCACCAGATCTGATTCTTGCCCTGTCTTTGGAATATCACTCATCCAATCCATTACAGGCAACATGTGTTGCGAATTGCGGTTACATGATTTTTTTGTTATATGGCACGAGCCATTATTGATTACAAAAGTTTCTTCCATACGATACGGTTGTTTATTTTTTTACCATTACAATCATTTGCAGGCACAAGTCAAAAAAGATGATTTTAGCGTTGCCGTTTTGAACTATTTGTTGTTCAGCTTTGCTTAATTCATTCATCATTCGTTCTACGTTACCTTCGTGGATAAACGGAGCGAATTTACTGGAAAATTGTTGCTCAGTTTCCGTTTGGTAGTTCATGTCTGCACAATGAAAATTATATATATAGTTTTCTCTTATTTGTCGTTGAGCATATTGCAAAAATGCTTTTTGTTTTTCTCTTCCCTCTTTAGAATCTGCCATTTCCATACTCCATTTGCGTAGTTGGAGTAGTGCGCTATAATCTTTTTTCTGCCCCACTAACCATGCGTTGCGCATCAGTGCTGTAAAGTCATCAAAGTGTTGGTTGTCTTCCACAGCCTGATTCATATTTCTGATGGCTGTTAAGTAACTCCCATTGGCATTGTGGGCTATGTTTTGAGCTGCTGTTACAGATAGTTTAGGGTAGGAATGGAGTAAAGCTTGTGCTATGGTGGAGGCGCTTAACCGAGACACGCGCACCTCTTGCGTACGTGATACGATGGTGGATAATAGCAGTTCAGGTTGCTCACTTACCAATAGGAATAGAGTTTTTGCAGGTGGCTCTTCCAATAGTTTCAGTAGTTTGTTGGAACATGCGATATTCATTTTTTCGGGTAACCATATAATCATCACCTTGTAGCCATTGCTAAAACTCTTTAGCGATAGCTTACGTAATATCTCTGCGCTTTCTTTTTCGTAGATGACAGCCTGTTTGGTCTCAGTTCCCATATGTTGGTACCAATCATCAAGATTGAAATACGGTGTTGTAGTCACTAATGTGCGAAACTTATCCATGAAGTCATCGCACACATCGCCCATATCGCTTTTTACAATGGGAAAGGCAAAGTGCAAATCGGGGTGCTGCAATTTCTGATATTGCAAACAACTTGGGCATTGTCCACAGGAATCTTCTTCCGTTCTATTGGGACATGCCAAATATTGCGCATATGCTATAGCTAATGGTATTTTTCCAGTTCCTGATAAACCAGTAAACAACTGTGCATGAGCAATACGTCCATCTCTGACAGATTGTCTTAATTGTTTTTTTACTTCTTCTTGCCCTATTATATCCAAAAATCGCATATCCTCTTTTGACTCTTAAATCATCATCCTCTCTCTTTTATTACTCTCTGTAGTTCCCTTTTATCATCTGCATTACGCAGTGCTTGTCTTTTGTCGTAGGTGTGCTTACCTTGACAGAGTGCTATTTCTATTTTGGCAAAACCTTTTTCGTTGATAAATAGTAATAGTGGGATAATTGTTTTTCCCGTGTCTTGTACTTGTCGTTGCAGTTTACGTAATTCTTTGCGTGTCATGAGTAACTTGCGGTCGCGTTTGGCTTCATGGTTAGCATAAGAACCAAAACGATATTCTGCGATATGCATTTGTTTTACCCATAATTCATTGCCAATGAACTGGCAATAGGTATCAACTAATGATGCTTTACTCTCACGAATGGATTTTATTTCTGTTCCAAAGAGTTGAATACCTGCTATGTACCGATCTAGCACCTCGTAATCAAAGGTGGCTCTACGATTTTTAATATATATGTTACTTTTTAGTCGCATAACGGAATGTATAGTCTTTGTAATGTTCAACCGCATAATACCGTGCAAAATTACTACTTTTTTTGCACTTATGCAAATAAAATGAGTGAAAAGTTGTTTTTATACTCATATATTTTGCATATATTCATTTTTTTTTGTACCTTTGCGGCGAAAATAGAGAATTAGGAAATTTTCATAAACTTATGCTTAGAGATATTTTATCAATCACAGGAAAACCAGGGCTCTATAAATTAGTTAGCCGTGGAAATAACATGCTTATTGTAGAGTCACTGTTGGATGGTAAGCGTACGCCTACTTATGCTCGTGATAAAATCGTTTCATTAGGTGAGATTTCTATGTACACAATGGGCGATGATATTGCACTCAGTGAAGTATTGACCAAATTGGGTGAGAGAGAAAATCTAAAGGAGGCAAGCGTTGATCCTAAGAAAGCAGACAATGATCAGTTGCGCGATTTCTTTGGTGAAGTCTTACCCGATTTTGATCGTGACCGCGTATATCCAAGCGATATCCGCAAACTGATTCAATGGTACAATATTTTGATTAACGCAGGAATCACCGATTTTTCGATTGATGAGGAAGGCGAAGAAATTGCTACTGTTGAAGAGAAAAAGCAAGAAACAAAGAAACCTGCTCCGAAGGCGCAAGTGAAGACTCAAAAAGCTGCAACTTCATCTGCTCGCACAGGGGTGGGCGCTAAAAAAGGTTGATCCTTCAGGATATCATCAATATCATAGAATCTGTAGCTCCCTTGAGTTACCAAGAGAATTGGGATAATTCGGGACTGCAGGTGGGTAATCGCAATGCAGAGATTCATGAGGCATTGTTGACCATAGATGTTACGGAGTCTGTGGTCAATGAGGCTATTTCGCTGGGTTGCGATCTTATTGTTTCTCATCATCCGTTAATTTTTCATGGTATCAAGCATTTGACGGGGACTACTCCGCAAGAACGTTGTGTGGAGAAAGCTATTCGCCACAATATCGCTATTTATTCGGCACATACCTCCATGGATAGTTATTTGCATGGTGTAAGTGGATGTATGGCAGAGAGATTAGGCATACATGACTATCGTGTACTCATTCCTTCTGTCTCCCATGCTGAGGCGGGTTTGGGCGTGATAGGTAACTTGGCTCATCCCTTGGATGCAGAGGGGTTTGTGGAGCATGTGGCTCGCGTGTTTGCTGTACCTAATACGGCGTTGCGATGGGTGAAGGGAGCGAATAATCGCATTAGCACAGTGGCTATTTGTGGCGGCGCAGGAGCAGATTTTGTAGAGCAAGCCATTGCTCAAGGGGCAGATGCCTTTGTGTCGGCTGATTTCAAGTATCATGAACTACAAAGTGCGTATCAACGTATCACAGTAGTGGATATGGACCATTGGGTAAGTGAACATTTTACGCGGGAGATTTTTGAGCAGTTGCTCTCACCTTATATATCCACGCGCATTGCGCGCGCAGATGAGAGCCCCATTTGTTATTACACCCTCTCACCTAAAAAAGAATATTAACATTAAACAACATACAATTATGGCAAAAGAAAAAGTAGAACAAGAGTTGACAGTAGAAGAAAAACTGCGTGCTCTGTATGAATTGCAAACCGTTAACACAAAGATTGATAGCCTGCGTATTTTGGCAGGTGAGTTACCTCAAGAGGTAAAAGATATGGGTGACGAGATCGAAGGCTTAAAAACTCGTTTGACCAACATTGAGAATGGTATCAAAGAGTGCGAGACTGGCATCTCTGACCATCGTGTTCGTATTGAGAACTCTAATGCTGCTATCTCACGCTACAAGGAGCAACAAAACAATGTGCGCAATAACCGTGAGTACGACAACCTCACCAAGGAGATTGAGTATCAAGAGCTGGAGATTGAAGCATCACAACGTAAGATTCGTAATTTCACAGCCGATTTGGAAGCGCGCCAAGCCGACAAAGCGAAGACCGTTTCTGATATCGAAGACAAGACTGTGGATCTCAACCAGAAGCGCAACGAGTTGGATTCTATTTTGGCAGAAACCAAAGAGCAAACAGAGAAATACATGGTGCGTGCTGCTGATTTGGAGAAGCATATCGACGAGCGTCTTATCACCGCTTTCCATCGTATTCGCAAGAATGCGCACAATGGTTTAGCTGTAGTGAAGGTGGAGCGTGACAGCTGCGGTGGTTGCCACAGTAAGATTCCTGCACAACGTCAATTGGATATCCGTCTGCGCAAGAAAATCATCGTTTGCGAGTTCTGCGGACGTATTTTGGTAGATACCGAGATTGACGCAAAGAAGAAATAATCCGATACTCTAACTCCCAACAACGAAGTAGTCTAACTTCCAACAGCGAAGCGGTCTAACTTCTAATGGTGCAACGCTCTAATTTATGGCTGAAGAAATCAAACCAACCAGTTCATACAACGAAGATAATATTATCCACCTTGATGACCGCGAGCATATCCGCCGTCGTCCGGGTATGTATATTGGTAAACTCGGAGATGGCAATCATTCCGATGATGGTATCTATGTACTCATCAAAGAGACAATAGACAACTCTATTGATGAGTTCCGTATGAGCGAAGGTAAGGTCATTGAGATCAGTGTGGGTGCGGCAGACGATGCTGCGCTGGGCGAGCGTGTGCGCGTGCGTGACTATGGTCGTGGTATTCCGCTCGGCAAAATGGTGGAGGCGGTGTCTATCCTCAATACGGGTGGCAAGTATGACACCAAGGCCTTCAAGAAGTCGGTCGGATTGAATGGTGTAGGTACCAAGGCGGTGAATGCACTGAGTAAGGAGTTTATCGTGCAAGTATGGCGCGATGGCAAGACGCGCAGAATCGTTTTCCACCAAGGACATCTCGTGGAGGATTCTGATATTCAGGATTATAGTGGTAACGAGAAGCGTGGTACGCTCATTGAGTTTATTCCCGATAATTCCAAAGGTATTTTCGAAAACTACCACTTCCGCGATGATTTCATTGAGACGATGATGCGCAATTATGCGTATCTTAATACGGGTCTTACGTTGGTCTATAATGGCAAAAAGTACACCTCGAAGAATGGTCTTTTTGACTTGCTGACCGAAACGATGACGGTAGATCCGCTTTATCCTATCATTCACATCAAGGATGAAGATATTGAGATTGCTCTCACGCACACTGACCAGAGTGGCGAAGAATATCATTCATTTGTCAATGGTCAGCATACTATACAGGGTGGTACGCACCAAGCTGCTTTCCGTGAAGCCATTGGTAGAACGATAAAGGAGTTCTATAACAAAGGTTTTGAATTAGGAGATATCCGCAATGGTGTAGTAGGTGCTATTGCTATCAATGTGTCGGAACCTGTCTTTGAGAGCCAAACCAAAGTGAAGTTGGGCTCGAAGGACATGTCGCCTGATGGTGGATTGTCGGTTAATAAGTTTGTCAATGATTTTATCAAACTGCATTTGGATAACTATCTGCACAAATATTCCGAGATTACGGATGTGATGTTGCAGAAGATTCAGGATTCTGAGAAGGAGCGCAAAGCCATTGCGGGTGTCACCAAGGCAGCCCGTGAGCGTGCTAAGAAGAATCTGCTCAATAATCCTAAATTACGTGACTGTCAAGTGCATTACAATGATGCTAAACCCACCAAGTCGGCCAAAGATGCAGATGACGATTTGCGTCAGGAGAGTAGCATCTTCATCACCGAGGGTCTTTCTGCTTCGGGTAGTATTACCAAGAGTCGTGATGTGCGCACACAGGCGGTCTTCTCGCTTCGCGGTAAACCGCTCAACTCGTATGGACTGAGCAAATCGGTCGTATATGAGAACGAGGAGTTCAACTGCCTACAGTCGGCACTGAATATTGAGGATGGTCTAGATGAACTGCGTTATAACAAGGTGATTATTGCCACCGATGCCGATGTTGATGGTATGCACATTCGGTTGCTTATGCTCACGTTCTTCTTGCAGTTCTTCCCCGATCTGGTGAAGAAAGGGCATGTCTATATCCTGCAAACGCCGCTTTTCCGTGTGAAGAATAAGAAGGAAGTCCGTTACTGCTATAGCGAGGAAGAGCGTATTAAAGCTATTGAGGATTTGAAACCTAATCCCGAGATCACGCGATTCAAGGGTTTAGGTGAGATTAGTCCAGATGAGTTCAAGGGTTTTATTGGCAAAGGTATTCGTTTAGATCAAGTCACCCTTCGCAAAGAAGATGCAGTAGGCGATCTGCTCAGTTTTTATATGGGTAAGAACACTTCTGATCGCCAGAATTTTATCATTAACAATTTGGTTGTAGAAGAAGATGTGGAGTAGTCTTTTGCCTTTGATACTCTTTGTGGCACTTGGTATTGTTATTCTGATTATCTTTGAGGTACGTGCCCGCAAGCAGCAGCGAGCCAATATCGAGCCAAGCGAGCGTCCAACAACCAATAGCGAAGCGTCCAATAGCCGTGAAGAGGTGTCCGATCCTGAAGATGGCTGCTGCGGCGAACACCTGGTCTGCGAACGTGAAACACTGCTTCAGACCAATGCTAAGGTGGAGTATTACGATGATGAGGAGTTAGACGCGCTCAGTGGTATCCCTGCGGAGGACTATACAGAGGAACAGTATCAGATGATACGCGAAGTGTTTAACACCCTACAGGCCAAAGATGTGCCGGGTTGGGTGCGCAGTATTCAACTGCGTAATATTCAGTTGCCGTTGGATATCCGCGAAGAGGCGTTGCTCATCGTGATAGAACGACGAAAAGCATAGATTCCTACGATTGTTATCACCATACTGACGACACCCAACCACAGGGTGTCGTTTGTGCCTATAGCGTCCATCATCTCTATGTCCCAACCAGCACGCAGTGATACGAAATAGAGCAATACTGCCAAGGCGTTGTTAGTGAAGTGCATCAGGATAGGTGTCCACAGACTGCCTGTCCATGCCAACATATAGCCAAACAAGGCACCCATCAGCATACGAGGCACAAAACCATAGAACTGCAGATGTATCGCCGAAAAGAGTATAGCACTGCACCAAATAGCAAGGTGTGGCACGCTCTCGCCTTCTCGCCTCATCGCCTCATCGCCTTTCGCCTTAAAAAGGTTTATCAGTACGCCGCGGAAGGTCAATTCCTCGGATACAGCAGGAAGCAATGCCATCAGCAATAGATTGATAATCAGTCCGTCGAAGGTGGTTACATGCATAAACTGTTCGGTCAGAAGTTTGGCTGTCTCTTCTTGTGTTTTCATCCATGCTTCCAGTGGTTCAAGGAAAGCGGGTAGCGCCATTTGCTCATTGATATGCGCAAGCAGGTTGATGGCGGGCAACGCCACCAGCATCAGCACCACTGCCCATACCCCCTCACCTTTCACCTTTAACCTTTCACCTTTCAGCTCCTTCTCACCTTTCACCTTCAGCCACTCTAGTGGTTGATTGCTCCACAAGTACGCCATGCATAGTGGTGGCAGCAAAAACATGGCCGCAGACTGAAAGAATTGTATCCACTTGAGCGAACTGACCGATAGTGGTTGTTCAAAAAGGAATATACATCCCGCGGCGAACACATTCAACAAGAGTATGCATCCTAACCATTGAATAATCTTCACCGCTAAATGAGATTGCTTATATTTTCCTTTTAGTGCCATAATTCTTCTCTGTTTAAAACAGAGAATGGAAGCGTTGATACCCCCATTCTCTTCGTGCTAATATTGTCGGGATGACAAGATTTGAACTTGCGACCTCCGGTCCCCCAGACCGTTGCGCTACCGGGCTGCGCCACATCCCGTCGTTAGAGTTTTTAATTACCAAACCAAATGCGACTGCAAAGGTACTACTTTTTTTTGAAATAGCAAAATTTTTCGTAAAAAACTATTTTTTTTCCTTTTTGTTTGCGTATATGCAATTTTTGTAGTAAATTTGCACGCTAAATGTGTATATATAGATTAAATCATTAAAAAGTTATGATATACCGAATAAAATTTTCTTGCGATGAAATAGATGATTTCCGTCGCGTGTACGAAGCTGATAGCGATGCTACTTTTCTGGAGCTGCACAGTGCAATCTTGCGTAGTGTTGGATATCCTGATGATCAAATGACGTCGTTTTATATGTGCAACGACCGTTGGGAGAAAGGACAAGAAGTAACACTCGTTGAAATGGGGAGTAACTTTGAATACGATAATATGGTAATGGAATCCACTCGCCTCAGTGAACTGCTGGAAGAGAGTGGACAACGCATGATTTATGTGTTTGATCCAATGAATGAGCGTTATTTCTTTGGTCGTGTTACTGATATTCTACCAGGCATATGTAATGGCGTAGAATGTGTGGATTCTAAGGGAGATGCCCCTTTGCAAATGCTACAAGAGGATGTGATTGACCTGTCCAAATCCAAAGGTAATGATTGGGAGATTGATGACGACTTCTATGGGGATAGCCAGTATGATGATGGCGATTTGGATTTTGAAGGTTATCAAGACTTAAGTTTTGATGACGGTTCTATGTTTTAGGCTTATGAACACACTTGTAGCGTTCACGTTTAGAGTTTGTAGATAATGAGGTTGATTGTTGTGATCGGCGCTACAGGCGTGGGAAAAACAGCCCGTGCTATAGAAGTGGCAAAGCAATATGGTTGTCCTATTGTGAGTGCCGATTCTCGACAGATTTATCGTGATTTACCTATTGGTACTGCAGCTCCTACAGTTGAAGAACAGGCAGGTATTCCTCACTATTTTGTGGGGTGTAAGGAGTTGGATGAGGTGTATAGTGCTGGTCAATATGCTCGTGATTGCCATGTATTGTTGCAAGAGTTATTTACCACATACGAAACGGTGGTTATGGTTGGGGGGAGTATGATGTATATAGATGCTGTATGTAACGGCATGGATGACATCCCTGAAGTACCAGTTTCTATTCGTGAGGAAGTCCGAAAAGGCTACCAAGAAAAGGGCATTGAGTGGTTGCAGCTAGAGGTACAACGATTAGACCCTGCCTACTGGCAACTTGTGGATCAGCGAAACCCACAACGCCTGATGCATTGCATTGAAGTGAGTAGAGCTTGCGGAGAACCATATTCCAGTTTCCGTAAACGAGAACAGCATGCAGTAAATAACCATCAACTGCCCTTTAAGGTAGAATACATAATGGTAGAACGCCCCAGAGAAGATTTGTATGCGCGTATCAACCTACGTGTAGAGCAGATGATAGAACAGGGATTGGTAGAAGAAGCGAAGACAGCATTTGAGAAATTGCATGTGCCGTTGGATGGAGCCATTGCTTTGGACTATTCCACATTGCCTAATAGCGTGAATACGGTTGGATACAAAGAACTGCTGCGATATTTTCGAGGCGAATGGACTATGCAGCGTGCGATAGAAATGATACAACAAAACTCGCGGCATTATGCCAAACGGCAACTTACATGGTGGCGAGGTTTTTTTAATAAGAAACAATAGACCAATAATATATATGAATAAGAAAATAATATCGTGTATAATTTGTGTCCTGTTGATGATAGGATGCAAAAGAGTGAGTGTAGATTTTACCTATTCTCCTGCTTCTCCTAAGGCTGGCGAAACTGTTGTTTTCACCAATTTGAGTAGTGCGGGTGAGAATTGGGCTTGGAGTTTTGGAGATAATTCTACTAGTTTAACTAAGAACCCAAATAAAATATACAAAAAACCAGGAACATATCTAGTTAAGTTAATGGTAGATAGTGCTAGTTATAATACTTGTACGCGTTCTATCACTATTTATGATACTATACCAACCTTTGTCTCGTCTACAGATTCAATATGTCATTATCAAAATGTTGTATTTACTGCTAATGTTTACAATCCATACAATTATAAAATATCATATCAATGGACTTTGCCAGATGGTTGCCAGTTGGTGAGTGGAAGCCTTAATGATTATAGCATTATGGTATATTTTACTACACCGAATACACAAAAAACAGTAGATCTTACTATTCAGCAAGGTGATAAACAATATCCTACGATTAGTCGCATATTTATTATCCACGAAACGAAAGCACCTGCAATAGTTATGCAATCTAATGCATCTGTTTTGCGTCAACGCATTATCGGAGAACGATTAGATAGTGTACGCAGTAGTCACTTAGAGGAAGATGTATTGCTTATAAACAATACCAGTGACACTAGCATAGTATTTAATGGCGTAACTTTCTATGCTAGCACAATGAACGAAATATTTCCTACTCAGCAAGTACAACGAATGACTATGGATGTAATAGCACAAAAATGGTATATTACCACTCCGGATGGACTATTTGTAGCTAATTTTAATGGACAAAATGTAGTGCTTATTGATGCTGAAGCAACAGGAGCTTTATATGTGGATGCCTATCGTAACCTCCTCTATTGGGCAACCTCTGATGGGCTAAAAGCTATGGCACTGGTTAAAAGTAAGAACAATCAATTCTCTACAACTCCTATATTGTATAACTCTATCAGCGATATTGACCGCATTGTAGTCAATAATAATTACAGATAATCATGCATCCCCAATACATTTTTGAAACCAGTTGGGAAGTGTGCAATCGTGTTGGCGGCATTTATGCCGTTCTTTCCACACGCGCAGCTTCTATGCAAGCAGAACATAAAGACAAAGTCGTATTTTTCGGTCCCGATTTTGGCGACCACTCCAACCTTACCTTCAAAGAAAGCAAGACTCTTTTGAAAGGCTGGCGTCCCAAAGGAGTACGCGTAGGTCGCTGGCAAGTGCCAGGCAAACCTATTGCTGTACTTCTCAAGTGGGACGAACTATGGGCAGAAAAAGACCATATTTTCGGACATATGTGGGAGAAGTTTGGCATCCAAAGTCATGCTGCCTATGGCGACTACGATGAGAGTTGTCTCTTTGCTTATGCTGTCGGACAAGTGGCTGAGAGTTTGTACAAGCACCTCGATATGCCTACCACTGTCATGCACTGCAACGAGTGGCAAACGGCTTTCACAATCCTTTATTTGCGCGAGCATTGCCCTGCTATTGGTACGCTTTTCACTACTCATGCCACCAGCATTGGGCGTTCGATTGCAGGCAACTATAAACCGCTCTACGATTGTTTCGATGCTTTCCACGGAGACCAGATGGCGCAGGAACTGAATATGGTCAGCAAGCACTCTGCGGAGAAGAAAGCTGCACACCTTTGTGACTGCTTCACTACGGTGAGTGACCTCACAGCTCGTGAGTGCAAACAACTCCTCGACAAACCCGTGGATATTGTTACCCCTAATGGTTTTGAACAGGGCTTCGTGCCACAAGGCAAAGATTTTGACTCTGCACGCAATCGCGCGCGCAATACTCTATTATCCCTCGCACGCGCAAAGGGCATTGATGCACAATCAACCGATATGCTTATCGGTACTGCTGGCCGCTATGAGTGGAAGAACAAGGGTATTGATGTCTTTTTAGAATCAATGAGAAAGTTAGGCGAAGCCAATCTTCCATCTACAGGCACAGCCGATCTACAGCCCGCAGGGCGATCTACAGCGCAGCGATCTGTCATCGCTTTCGTGATGATTCCATACCTCGACCGCCAAGACTTCACTGTCGGCAATGTGCATGTCATATTTGTGCCTACCTATCTCAATGGCAACGATGGCGTACTCAACTTGCCATACTATGACTTACTCATAGGTCTTGACCTAACAGTCTTTCCAAGTTATTATGAACCATGGGGTTATACCCCGCTGGAGAGTATGGCTTTCCATGTGCCTACCATCACTACCAGCCTCAGTGGCTATGGCGTTTGGTGCGAGGAACAAGGTTGCACTACGATCGACAAGGGCGTAGCGGTTATCTATCGCAACGATAGCAATACCGACGATGTAATCAATCATATTGTTAATACCATTGAGTATTACCTTTCGCTCACCCCACGCAAAGTGGCTGCGGCTCGCAAGGCTGCGGTAGAACTGGCACTCAAAGCCGAGTGGAAAAACTTCTTCGCTTATTACCGCGAGGCATATAGTATCGCCTTGAAGAAAGCATCTGCTCGCTTATAAACAGAGGAATAAAAAGAAGAATACCATAAAGGAATCGCTTGCTATATGAGCAAGCGATTTTTTATTTGCTACATAATTTCTATGCTTAATCATAACCACATATTGATAGATGCATATATCATTTTTCAAAAATATCGGTGCTAAACTTGCGGATGTGCGAAAAAAGTAGTACCTTTGTCGCCAAAAGGCGACGTCGTCGGAATAAGCTTGTCGCTATGACTGCCGCTATGCGGCATTTGGCGACCGCAATTCCTCCTCTATCCTCGAGCTTGCAAAAGCTCTCGGATGGGAAAGATAAGAGAATACAAAATACATATTAACCAAATAATAAAACGTTTTACAATTATGGTAAGTTACAAAGAACTTGGCTTGGTGAACACCAAAGAGATGTTTGCTAAAGCAATCAAAGGCGGATACGCTATTCCTGCCTTCAACTTCAACAACATGGAGCAACTCCAAGCTATCATCAAAGCAGCAGCTGAGACCAAGAGCCCAGTGATTCTCCAAGTATCTAAAGGTGCGCGTAACTACGCTAACCAAACCCTTCTCCGCTACATGGCACAAGGTGCTGTAGAGTACGCAAAAGAGTTGGGTTGGGAGAAACCACAAATCTGCTTGCACCTCGACCACGGAGATAGCTTCGAGACTTGCAAATCTTGCGTTGACTTCGGTTTTTCAAGCGTGATGATCGACGGTAGCCACCTCCCATACGAGGAGAACATCGCCCTCACCAAGAAGGTTGTTGAGTACGCTCACGCTCATGACGTAACCGTAGAGGCAGAGCTCGGCGTGTTGGCAGGTGTAGAGGATGAGGTATCTGCTGCTGAGAGCCACTATACTAAACCAGAAGAGGTAGTAGATTTCGCTACTCGCACAGGTTGCGACTCACTCGCCATCTCTATCGGTACTAGCCACGGTGCATACAAGTTCACCCGCGAGCAATGTACAGTTGACCCACAAACAGGTAAACTCGTTCCTCCTCCATTGGCATTCGATATCCTCGACGCTATCATGGAGCAATTGCCAGGTTTCCCAATCGTACTCCACGGTTCTTCTTCAGTTCCACAAGAGTATGTGGACATCATCAACCAATACGGTGGTAAGTTGCCAGACGCAGTAGGTATTCCAGAGGAGCAACTCCGCAAGGCATCTGAGAGTGCAGTTTGCAAGATTAACATCGACTCTGATAGCCGTTTGGCGTTCACCGCTGCTGTTCGCAAAGTGTTTGCTGAGAAACCAGGTGAGTTTGACCCACGTAAATACTGCGGCCCAGCTCGTGACCTCATGACCGAGCTCTACAAGCACAAAATTGTTAATGTTCTTGGTTCAAACGGTAAAGCTGAGTAATCATGGCTCTTCCATTTATGACAGCCGCCGAGGCTGCTCAATTGGTGCCTAATGGAGCAATATGCGGCATGGGTGGTTTCACCCCTGCCGGCGCTCCAAAGGATGTGCCTTCTGCTATCGCTGCGATGGCTGAGGCACTCCATGCTGAAGGCAAACCATACAAGATTGGTATGTACACTGGCGCCTCTACTGGCGACAGCTGCGACGGTGCACTCGCTCGCGCTCACGCTATTGAGTTCCGCACTCCATACCAAGGTAATAAAGACCTCCGCACCGAGCTTAATGCACAAGGTGCACACTACTTTGATATGCACCTCTCTGAATTGGCGCAAGACCTCCGCTACGGCTTTATGCCTAAGCCAGACTTCGCTATCGTTGAGGCATGCCAAGTAGTAGAGAAAGGTGACCAAGTAGAGATCGTTCTCACCGCAGGTGTAGGTAATGTACCTACTTTCTGCCGCTTGGCTGATAAGGTGATCGTAGAATTGAACGAGGCTATGCCAGCTGCTATGCGTGGCATGCACGATATCTACGAGCCAGCCGACCCACCTGTACGCCGCGAGATTCCTGTATATACCGTTGCTGACCGTATCGGTGCAGACTGCGTGACTATCCCTGCTGAGAAACTCGTAGCTGTAGTGAAGACCAACCGTCCTAACGAGGTAGGTGGTTTCACTCCACTAGATGAGACTACTGCTAAGATTGGTGCAAACGTGGCTGCTTTCCTCGAGAACGAGATGAAAGAGGGCCGTATTCCTGCTACTTTCTTGCCTATCCAATCGGGTGTGGGTAATATCGCTAACGCTGTGTTGGGTGCTCTTGGCGAGAATAAGAACATCCCTGCTTTTGAGATGTACACCGAGGTGATCCAAGACTCTGTAGTAGGTTTGATGAAAGAGGGTCGTGTGAAGTTCGCTTCTGGTTGCTCATTGACTATTGGTGCAGATAAGCTCCAAGAGATTCTCGACAACCTCGACTTCTTCCGTGATAAATTGGTTCTCCGTCCACAAGAGATAAGCAACAACCCAGAGGTGGCTCGTCGCTTGGGTCTTATCACCATCAATACCGCCTTGGAGGCAGATATCTTCGGTAACATCAACTCTACTCATGTTTGCGGTACAAAGATGATGAACGGTATCGGTGGTTCAGGCGACTTTACTCGCAACGCATATATCAGCATCTATACCACTCCATCGACTGCTAAGGGCGGTGCTATCTCGGCATTCGTGCCAATGGTTAGCCACCACGACCATAGCGAGCACTCTGTGAAGATTATCATCACCGAGCATGGTATTGCTGACTTGCGTGGTAAGAGCCCAATCCAACGCGCTCACGAGATCATCAACAACTGTGTGGATCCACAATATCGCCCAATGCTCAACGAGTACTTGGAGATGTCTAAGACCGCTCATACCCCTCACACACTCAGCTGCGCACTCGCTATGCACGAGGAGTTCCTCAAGTCTGGCGACATGCGTAACACCAAGTGGGAGAATTATAAGCGATAAGCGTTTGGTTGAAAGAGTTTCACGCCCTTTGAGCTGTTTCACGCTTCGCTGTTTCAAACTCTGAAACTCTGAAACAAGCGGCAAAGCCGCATGAACCCTTTTAACTAGATACAAAAAAGACTGCTTTTCGAAGCAGTCTTTTTGTGTAAGATTTCATAACTGCACTTAGCAGGGTATTAGTTTTCCAAGATTAAGTGAGATTATACTCCATCAATTGCATTGAGATAAAGAAAATGAACGGTTGACTGTACGAATTCAATTTACAAGTCTATTTATTCGAAATGCATAATGTGATATAGGACAAAAAATCAGCGCAGACCTTTACCTTCGCCTGCGCTGACTCTAATTATTCATTTCTAACTAGTTAATCCATCTTTTGTTGTTGTAGTCATATATTTTTGGAACACCACCGCTAGATCCGTGTTCGTTTTCGGTTATGATGCCGCAATAAACGTAACCATCATCACTTAACCACATACCAAATGCAAAGGAGGCACTTGTTGCTGTTCCTGATAAAGTTTGGAGATCTGCATATTGACCAGATTCAGGATTAAGCACACGTAATATAGCCTTGTCGGGTTTGCCACAGCCTGAAGTAGTCGGGTTAGTCCAACGTAAAGTAATTGTTGTACTGGTAGCACTGCAATTGCCATATTGCACTGGACAAGGTGAAACATCATTGGGATCATATGAACATGAAGCGTAGTCGCTATAGCCACTCTCTCCTGCTTCGTTGTATGCTTTTACTTTGTAATAATTATTGCCAGCATATGGATCATTATCATATAGATATGAAGAGGATGTTGCATCTCCGATTTGGCGATATGTACCATAAGCTGAAGTTGAACGATATACCTTGTAACTAGTTGCTCCAGAAACATAATTCCATGAAATCTTTATGCTAGGTATAGCAATACTTCCCGTAAATACCGCACTCACTCCTGTAGGTGCTTCAGGTTTGCTAACTTCTTCTTTTTTTGTAAAGCTACAAACAACATAGTCACTATAACTACTTTCAGTAGAAGAATAATAATTATAGGCTTTAACTTTGTAATAATTCTTTCCTTCCAATGGTGAGTAATCTGTATAGTAGGTGCTAGTAACAGTGCCTATTTTATCATAATAACCACTTGATGAAGATGAACGATATACATAATATCCAGAGGCGCCAGATACTGAGTTCCATGATAATGTAATATAGTCATCTTGTGCTGAGGCATTTAAACCTGTAGGTCTGTCTAATTCATCAACTTGGTCGTCATCGTTATCATTGTTGTTGTCATTATTTCCACCGTTTCCACTATTATTATTGTTATCGTAATAAACAACGGTAGACGCAATTGCAATAACTTCGTATCCATCAGGATTTTCGTATTCAATTCTATAGGTGATATTAGGACCTCCAGATGGTGAATTGTCTATGCAAATCTGCTCTCCTTCTCCCCATGTGTCTAAACTATAGGACCAATAATCTGCTCGTTCCCCATTTCGGTATAAAGAAAAACTCATGCCTTGATAGTCACCCGTGTAATCCCATGTTAGCACAACAGAGTTGCCTGATTGATATCCAGTGAAATTTTTGATACTTCCAGAAACACCATTACATGAATTAAAAAGAATACATAAATTTGCCAGCAAAACTATTAGTGGTAGTTGCAAGCTTTTGATTGTTTTCATAAATTTTCCAAAATATTTTTTACTAATCCTACTCACTTTTTAGGCTTTTCGGAAACTCCTAGTAGTTAAAAACATTAGTTTTATGTGATTACAATACTACTAATTGTACCACAGTGTGTTTTCGTTCATTGTTTCATAGGCGATTGTTTTTATTTATTAATTAAATTAATACGTTGTTAATACTATTTTATTTCGATATGTTCATTTGATATTTTAAATCAAACATATAGGTACAAAAAAAACGTGGATTCCGACTGCTGTCGTTCCACGAGTTGAGGCTGTCGCATTGCCTATCAGTTTAGAACAACAACGCGAAGCCCACGCCGAATATAAATATACTCTCGTGCTACATAGTTAAGGTACGCGTGTGCGCATATATGAATATGCAAAAGGCGTACCAATAGGCACAAGAGGGATAATCTATATCCCGTAGGACATCTACCGTTGCTAAGTCCTGAAACTGATTTTGAAACTTGCGACATTTCTACTCGTCAGAACAGAGCGTCAATAAACGCCTTTTTAATATGTCTGCTACCCTCCGCCGATGATGTGCAGACATCCCTCGGCGCAGGTTCACGGTGCAAAGGTAGTGAATTATTTTGGATTGAGCAAGAAAATAGCGACTTTTTCGCTAATTTCAGTTTAGAGGATACGCTTTTGGGCGCTACTATTTAGAGTTTAGAAGCGTGAAGTACCCAAATACGATTCGTCAAGCACCCCATAACGCCGCAGGCGAGTGTTATCGGGGACCCCGCTGGCTAATAGACAAAGAAAGGAAACATTTTTAGGAATTTAGTCAATCTTTTCAGTAAACGAGTCAAAAAAGTACGTTTTTTAAGATTATATATCAGTAATCGAGTCAACCTTTTTCAGGTTTAGTCAAGGTGTCTTATACTGAAATAGGTTTACTCATAAAATGAATAAAAAGTATCAATTATTAAGATTCAAGTTTTATGAAGCGAACTCTAAATCGTTATTCTGCATCATTCAAACAACAAGTTTTGGATGATTATTTTCAGTCAGGT
>JAZNPR010000007.1:0-30802 GCA_045589755.1 Paludibacteraceae bacterium | reverse complement strand
TCCTCCAAAGGTGGTACGCCAAATGTCTCCTCCAAAGGTACAACGATAACAATCACCTTTGAATATGGTGCGCCCCACTGACCTTCCGAATATTAGATTAGAATTAGCAGTTAGGAATGTATTACGAGAGAACATGCTATTTGCCGTGATAAAATCACTATCAGAGGCTAACACATTGTCAGAACAATTTTCAAATTCCACGCGAGCTGGTATTACATCATCGCCACTAAAGTATTTCGGATAACAGAATAGCACAATGTTACTTACACGATATGGATATACCCAAGTTCCATCATCAAGCGACATTGAAATTTGATGAGTAACGAATCTGTTATTCTTGCAAAATATAACAGGGTGAGCATAACCACCTCCATCTGCATCAATCCCAGTACCTTCTGGGAGCCTGTTGAGAGTTGCATCTAACTGGTTGGTCATGTCCAAATTTAACTCTTCTGTATCTTCATCAAGAGAATAACTTGGCATAGATGCTGAGAAAGCCCAAATGTAGTCACTATCGTCCTCAATAATGAGGTCTTGCATGTCCGCGTTGAAACCAACATATTGACCATCTAACAAGCTTAATATGCCATCGGCACTATCGTCTGTAACTTTGTAGCGTTTGTGTTGAATATTCTTAAAATCGAAGTCTCCTTTATTCCCAAATTCATCTTCAAGGTAGTAGATAACGCCTTTACCTTTTTCTGGGTCGGTATATAAATAGCGTGTTATATCATTATCTAAGCAATACTTCAGTTGCCAAGCATTGAGTTTAGAGTCAGCGAAATAATTTGGGTCGTCAGTTTCATCAAATGTTATTTCACTAACAAACGAATAGGTGTCAGTTCCGCTTTCCGTATCGTTTGGATCGTCTTCATTAGTATATAACCACTTCAGCAACATCTCATCTTCGTTAGCTGAAGATAGTTCTGTATAGTTACCAAGCATCTTATTACTGATATATTCTTCGCCATCGTTCGTATAGCGACCAACGATGTCATCTAAACTTTGCGGAACACGTACTTTGGTGATAATACCATAATCTGCATCGTTGTCGCTTCTCCATAAGAAATAGGTCGGCACAACCAATTCCTCTTCTGTAAATTTATGCTT
This sequence comes from Paludibacteraceae bacterium, assembly GCA_045589755.1. GTDB lineage: Bacteria > Bacteroidota > Bacteroidia > Bacteroidales > Paludibacteraceae > Colicola. The sequence continues at coordinate 29,692 of JAZNPR010000007.1, read as the reverse complement.
GATTGCGGTAGCATTTTCATTTAGTGTACTGGAACTATCAGCCATCACTATAATGTCGAAACGATGTCCAGCACTGCGTGTATCTGGCTGCGAGGTTGTTGTAACAAAGTCTATGATACGATAGCGACGCCCTGCGATAAGTTCACCTGCATCACGCATTGCAACCAATTCAGCATGGGTTACTTTATCAATGCCGCGGATATACTTTTCCCACATATCTTCCACTTTCTCCCACAACTCATTGATAGCGCCAACGATTGTTTTGGCAGTTGTCAGCAGGGAATGGTCGGTTTTGTCCTGTTTACCACTTATTTCTTGGTGCTCGGTTAGATATTGGTCGTGAGTGTGACCAATTGCCGAATATTCCTCATCGTGGTTATGTTCTGCGGGCGCAAAATCAGTGGTCTTTTTGCCACTATCTATTGGATTACCATTTGCATCCAACGCAGCCAAGTTCCCTGCAATAGCGTTCACTGCTTTATCCGCCTTGTTACTTATATCCTGATGCTCGGTTAAGTACTGGTCATGGGCATGACCAATTGCCGAATATTCCTCATCGTGGTCATGGTTAATACCTGCTTTTGTTTGTAAAGCCTCATTTAGTCCTTTGATACTATGCAAACTCATAGTGTCATCCTTGTGCCAAAAGGAATCAATCAATGCTGCAAATTGTGAGGCGGTAGGTTTCTTTCCGCGTTGGAACCAACTTTTAAGTGTCGTTCTATCCATAATTAAATACTATTTAATCGGTTATTAAATCACTTTGATTAGTTTATAGAGAGCGAAGAATGGAGGACGGTTGTCGAAAGAAGTTGCTGTTTTAGTTCCTTCTTTTACAAGTGAACCATTTTTATCATAAATATCAGCTCCTGTGTAGGCATCGCCACGTCTAACTTGATGGTCAGCCATATTGCCTTGTGCAAGCCAAGTTCCACCTTCACCATTTGTAAGGACTTTGACATATCCGTGTTTGTGTGGTGGTAAGTTCTCTGGTTTTAGAGTTACATTTTTTTGACCACCAGTTTCGCTTAAACCATAACTAAATCCAGCTTGAACAATAAACCGATCCGTTAAATCTGGAACGGTTTGCCCTAAGCAATTTGAGATATAGATACCGAAGTTTGACCCATCACGTGTTGCCGATTGAATGCTAATAGAAGGGTACTTCGCTTTCCACTTTTCCATTTCTTGCCAACCTGCTCCACCCGGACTAAATGACTCAGCATTTCCCTTGAAAAATAATCCACATGGTACAAATCCGTATGGCAGTTGGTCGCACTTACATACTCCGTACCAATCAATGATAGTTCCTTTGGGCACATCATGCTGTGCACGTGTAATCTTTTCAGTTTCAAGTGCACTGTTCAAATTAGCTATAGAGGTTTTTAGGGTAAGCATGTTATCCAGAACCACAAATGTTTCTACACTCTCTCCATCTCCATTTGTGTAAACGGCCTGACGCACAACACGCGCATCTTTATAGGTAGTTCCTCGTGCTGTAATATCAGTTGTGGTTTCAGCTATTTGAATATGTGTACCAGTTGCAGTACCTGTAAGCGGAAGTAGTTCGCCATCAAAAATACACAAGCCATCTTTACCATTGGTAGGCTTGCGAACAATCACACGGCTACCAGCTAAGGCAGTCAATTGAGCGACTAACAATATTTGCTCTTGCATAAAATCCAATGCGTCCGTGCTGATCGGAAACATTGCATTGCCATTTTTGAAATTCTGTTTATTCATATTCTTTAGGGTTTTATCATATACAAAGCTCTGCGCGAAGCCAAACGGTACTGTTCTACAATCGCACGCACCTTTGGTAGCGAGGTATTAAATTCAATTTCTTGGGGTACATACACAATAAAGGACTGCGTTGCTTGTGTAATAATCGCCTCATCATACACCAAAAGATAATCATCGTCTTTGGTCATGGTATGTACATCTGCGAACGCGGGCACCTCGTCGTATGTCATTACCCAATCACCTATAGCGTTGATGTCTTCAATCTCGAAACCCGCTGCATAGTCGGGTGTAGAAGCATAGTTGCCAACAGCAAACTCACGATTGAGTGCGTCCTTGATATGGCATATTTGGCTGGTATGTCGCAATTGGTACATTCGTTCATCACGCGCAGCATGGTGCTCGTCGTGTAGGCGTTGTAGTGGTACCATGAGTATGCGTGCCAACGACATTAGAATGGGTTGGCGCAGGAATGTTGGCAGCAACAAAACAGCCAGTTTGCTATAATCAATTTTCATCTGTTCCATAAGGAATATAATTGATAGATTGGATAGTCTTTGCTCCTTCTCGATCGTACTCAAAATAGCCAGCGAAAGGGGTGCAAAATGCTTCAATATCATTGTATGTCACATTGTCCACACTTTGAGCTGCACTGTGCAATTGCACCATAATTACGCCCTTTGTTTGCTGTAACACATCCACAAGATCATTGTTCCGGTATTCGCCATTAAAAGGCAATTGCTCAATGTAGGACTTGATAGCGTCCTCTACAGGGTAAGTGCCATCGCTCTTACTTTGACCGTCTGCCGCCAAGAGTAGCGGGTTGTAATACACATCCAAGGATAAGCGCAGATAGTCACCCTGTTCGCTCGTAACATCCACGCGCACGCCTGCGTCCTTGTATTCATGTAAATATGCCTCAAAGGCTGCCTTTTGGCTCGCGTCAAGTTTCTTAGGACGTCCATTCGCTTCATTGGCCACCTTTAGATAAAGTGTCGCACCACTCTCGGTAACAGCTGCAAACTTGATGATTTGCGCAGCGGCGATGTCTTCTTCTGTTTTGCCTGTAGTGTCGAACTGGTCTGTGCCAGCGATAAGGGGTAATCCGTACAAGAACGCTTTGGCTTTTTCTTGGTACCATCGCAGGGTGTGTGGTTTCATGGTGGAGATATATGCCTCCACCTCCTGCGTGTGGGTATCAAAGAGTTTTTCCAATGTCCATTGTGCAAAGGCTACAATATATAGCAAAACACTTTCCAAACTAACTTTGCTAAAATGTTTATCAAAGGCAGTTCCCGGTGCAAAACCATACGCCTTTTGCAAATTCTCGTTTGCCATGAAAGCGTCTGTTAATTCTTGTTTGATTTCGGTAATTGTACGCATAATTTATTTAGATTAAATCAGCAGAGAGAAATCCTCATCGCTGTATGCCTTAATGGCAAATTGTTGATTTTCATATCCGGGTGTGTGAGCAAAATCGAAATTCTCAATGGCAATACGATTTATACCAAAGGCCTCCAGAACATCATTGCAGCATAATACAACCTCACGACCTTCGCAATAGTCTCGCAAGCGATGTACATCCTCCAATGGATAATAGCCGTCTTTACCAATAAGCATACCCGCTATTTGCACTTGGTAGTCCTGTTGGCTCCACACTTCTTTTACTGTACCACGTCGCTCTGTACGTCTGTTGTCTTGTCGTAATACATCCGTGCGCACCATTTGATTTCCGCCGCTCACACTTATTACCGGATCAAGAGGGAATCTCCACCAACCAGTTTCAAAGTCGTCGGGCTCATTTTCCCACTTTATCCACAAAGGACATTGGTACAAATTGCCCAACATCTCAGAAGTTGCTGGCAATGGAGAATGCTTGTCAATTACCTGTATTGGTTTATTTAGCCAAAATGGAGGCAATACAAATGGTTGTACAAAGTTAAAAAACATATTACATACTTACTTGAGCCATTCCTAATACTCGACTGAGACACTCTGCAAAAGTGCGTTCAATCTCCTGTTGGTTTTCGCGAGTGGTACCATTGAACACCACTTGCTTAATCATATCACCGATGTTGATATGTATTTCGGTGTTGCGTGTTCCGCCTGTAGCTACAGCGGTTGTTGCGCTACCAGTCGCACCACCACTTGTTGCACCTCCACTGTTTTGCATTGTCATAAGAGGGGCATTTACCGCATTCATCAAATTGTCTGTGGTGGTAGTTGTTGGATGATCCGCCGCCCATGACTCGTCTGCCCTTTTGCGACCTTCATAGACGATTTTTTTCATACCGGGAATAATCCCAGCTATTTTATTGTATAGTTTAACAAATTGTTCCTCTATCCAATCAAAGACGCCGCCAAAAATCCCACGGAACCATGAGCCTATTTGTTGGATCGCATTCTTAATTGGTTGTACTATGTGTTCATTGATCCAATTAGCTATAGTAACAATGAAGTTCCATACAGGCTGTACCACATGTTCGTTTACCCAGCCTGCAATGTTGGTTATAAAACCCCAAATAGGGTCAATGATGTTTTCTTTGAAACCAGCCCAAAGAGATTTCAAACCATCCAAAACCCATGTGAATATGGCTTTGATACCTTCCCAAATTGTGAATATAACCACGCGGAACCCATAACATTTATCCCATAGAAGTTTAATGCCTTTGACTATTGCTGCAAATAGCGCGAGAACCGCTGAAATAGCAGCTGCAATCCAACCGATAATAGGTATATTCATAATTGCCACACTAATTTGTCGGCAGGCTGCTTTACCCATTGCCCCCATCAGTTTCAGCATACCACCTGATAACTGAGCGGATATGCCTACAGCAAGTATTTGCGTCCTGCACCAACTTGCTCCTGTACTAACGGCAGACCATGCTTTTGTTCCGCTTGTCCTAATAATATCAAATCCCGCTTTTACTGCTGGAAATACTGCAACGATTTGCGACAATGGTACAACCATTTTGCCTATTTCTGCGATATAGGCAGTCATGCCACCTGTTAACTCAAAGAGTTTTATTTTTTGTTCATCAATCCAATCTTTCATGGTCGCTATACGTCCACTTACAGATTGAGAACTATTTGCAATACTATTATAGAAGCGTCCCCCCTCTTCAGTAGCCCATTGAAATGCTTGAGCTACTAATTCAGCGGAAATAGCACCCTTGCTCATCTCTTCTTTAAGAAGGCCTATACTTTTGCCTGTTTTTTGGCTGATAACTTCTAAGGGATTAAAACCTGCATTTATCATTTGCAATAGGTCTTGTCCCATCAATTTACCTGTGCTCGTTGTTTGCGAAAAAGCTAATGCAAGTGATTGCATTCTTTGGCTATCCCCTTGAGCAATATCACCGATATTTTTTAATCGCTCAAAAGCAAATTCCGCTTCTAACCCAAATGCCATCATTGTCTTTTGTGCTTCTACGAGCCCCATAGTCTCATAGACCGTGGCTTTACCGTATTCACGAATTTTACGCAACAAGGCATCAGCAGCTTCAGTACTACCATTGAGCATAGTGCGCATATTGATTTGCGCTTGTTCAAATTGTAAACTGCTACCTACTAATGAATCAAAACCCGAACTAATCTGGTCAATAACGGAGATAACATTATTGAGCTTGAAAAATGTGTCACGGAAAGCATCCATCGTTTTAAGCGTAGAAGTTGCGGATGCATTTACATTACGCATCGCTTTATCTACACTAACTAATCCAGAATACACATTTCCGTCTAAATCGATAGTAAAAGTAACTTTTTCGCTCATAATATTTTGTTATCTCAATAATTATTTGTAACTTTGCAGCAAAATTATTGCACAAAAGTCATGTTAACTCTTTTAGGTTGGATATTAGTTGCCCTTGGCGCATTATTTGTCGGCACTGTAGTAATAGGGTCGATAGTTGTTGTGGGTAAATATATCCTTGAGTTTCTTGTTTGGTTCTTTGGGCTTTTCTCGCACAGAACCGCAAAACTTAATTAGATAGGTGAATTATTTGCTTTCGCCTCTTCATTTCTCACCCATTCCAGTTCGCGCAATGCGCTTGCCCATTCCTCGTCAGTTAGGCTGTCGGGGTCGGAGATGTGCATATAGTAACGCAACTGGGCGTTTACTTTACGCACATACTCCCATTCTTGAACCTCGGCAGCCTCTACAACTTTTCCAGTTCTGCGGACTTTACTTTAACCAGTTCACCCAAATGCTGACTTACAGCCAAGAACAGTTCATCGTCTGTCTTGATTTGTTCGTCACCTGCCAACCAGCATTGATTGAGAATAATCTCACTAAACTTCAGCGGGTCATTTTGTCCTGCTGTGCTGGCATAGCTCAGTTCCTTACGGTTTGGCTTGCGCAGAATGCAGCTCTCACCACTTTCAACGGTGATCTTAAAGATGTCACCGTGTTTCGCTTTTAATTGCGCGATTTGTTCGTTTGTAATTTCTTTCATGACACATCAGATTAAACTGCGTACTTAATATCGGTGCAGATAAATGGCAATGTAATTTCCATATTCTTGTCACCTTGGTTTCCTCCCTTTTCAGCTTCTGTGAACTGGATATTATAAATCATATCTGTCAGCATTGGATCGCCTTTTGAGGGGTCACCGTAGCACACTACAGCATTAAGATTTAGATCCAATACACTTGCACGTCCTCTTACAGAACGAGCTAATTCTTTGAGGGTTTCCACCTCACTCTGGAGTAGTACTATGCTACCCTCATATTTGATGTTACCCTTCTGAATGCTCAATGGGCGATTGCCCTTTGCATAGAGCAATTCTTTATCTTGGCTCTCCTTGTATTTGATGCCACGAGCACCAATCACCATTCGACCGCCTAAGTAAATGCTAATGTCAGCCCACTCATACTGCCTTCCGTTAATCATTGGTTTTTCCATATTATTCCTCCTTTAAGAATCCAAGTTTAACTTCAATGAACTTCGCATAGCCATAAGGCTTAACTTGTATCAAGACGTTAATTGTATTGGTAGCTACAACATCATTGGTTGTATCAACTTCTATTTTCACGCCTGTGTCTCCGTCCACACTCTTATCTGTGCTCAAGTTACCTTCAGCCGTCATAGAGTTATAGAGTTTGCTTTCCACTTCCTGTGCAATAGACTTTGCTTCCATTGCACTTAATGTTCCCTCATTGGTTACATCCAAATTGTCGTTTACATACTCCAGCAATGCTGCGTATGCTACGCGATACGCTTTGTCAATCACACGACGACGAGCCAATGAGCGGTAATCGTCATTCTCAGCAGTCGCTAAGCAATCATCAGCAAAGAAATAGCCACTTTTGCCTACGAAACAGCGAGGTACAATGTATCCCTTAGTATGCAGCGTTTCTACCGCTTCGCTTGTGCATACATCCTCTGTACCTAAAAATGCCTGTGCTACTTTCAGTGCTCCGTCTTTCACACGCCCGATATGCACCTGCACATCTATCTTTGCAACGCGGCCAAGGAGTACGCCAATCATAGCAGTTGTACTGCTTTTTACTGTGTCACCAACGACAAATCCCACGCGGTTGTTACCCATGCTTGTCAATTCAGGCAAAGTGTCTGAGTAAACTACAGGCAATAAAACTGCTACTGGGGCATACAAAGTATCCGCTGCCCATTCGCCCAAAGTTTGAGCTGATAGCGCAATCTCAGTTACACTATTTGCAGCGACACCAGTATCAGAGATAATGCCTAAAATGCGGATGCGTCCATTTGCCGCTTTCAATAGTTTTTTGCCCTCTGCTAATAGACCAGCAGCGTCAGCAGCATCCACAAGCTGCAACCATAGTTCGGCACCTTCACCCGCTTCCGTATAAAATTCTGAAATGGCTTTGTGCAATGGTGAATCGGGGTCAATACCATATTTGGTAAGGCAGTCACTTGAATATACGCAAACAGCTTCGCCGACACTTAGAAGAGAGGCATGGGTCTTATTTGCCAAAATACCCACAACACCGTCTGCGCTTTGAGCAATGCCACCCAATTTGCCATTCTCAAAACCGATATTTACATTTGGTAATGCCATATTTCAAATAATTAGTTGTTAATTTGTTCGAGTAATTAAACCCGGTATGTCCGGACGCACCGGACACCCGGGCATAAGATTAGGCCTTCACGCCGCTAACGAGTGCACCAATAGCCTCATTCTTCAATGGCAAGCAGATGAAGTAGTGGCGTACATTATAACGCCATTCTTGGTTTTGAGTATCTGGCTCATCCAAATATGCTTTGGTCTCACCAGTAGCCTTCATCATACGTGGAGCATAGAATGAAACAGACGCATTACGATCAGTGTCGGCAGCTGTAGCATTAAATGCTTTCTTCTTGCCTGTGTTGTCGTATTTAGGAGCATCTACGAACTCGTAAATCTCAAAACCATACATGTTGGCAATTTTGCCGTCTTTGGTATTGTTATAACGAGTTGCAAATGTAGTGTCTTGCAACAACAGGTCATTGACATGCTCTGGACACAATACGAGGACACGACCGGGCACAGGCACCTTCAGCGCATCGTATGAAGATTTAAGATTGATGACATCTGCAACTGTCAAGCGCAATCGATTACCAACCGCTTCACCAGTGGTTGTTAATACTGGGTGTTTTGCAGCATGTGAATCTGGAGCTAAAGCATGCAGCGCACGAGCATATTTTGTTTCGTCCACTACGTCACGATGGCGCTCAATCACGCTTCCAATTTTATCATAGCTTAAACCACGAGCTTCGTCATCAGTTACCTTGGTTGCCTTAGTTTGATATTTGTCCAAAGTTATAGCCTTATTTGCATCTGCCAAGGTCTCAACACCGATTGGATAAGAAGTGTTATTAACCAGTACAGCTGGATCACCGCCCAAATCAACGAAGTTAATTGTGTTATTCTTTGCTACCTGCGAATCGAAACTGCGAATCTTACTCAGCCAACCAAGACTTTCAAGGCTATTACGGAAAGCCTTAATTGTCTCTCCTGTCCAAATCTCAGAATACAAACCAGCACGCAAAGCGCTGCCAGCAGGAGCGATCAATGGACTAACAGCTGCTATTGCGTTTGCACCAACAGCACCGATAACAGGGCTCAAGCCCACTGCGGCGGTAATCGTTCCGCCCATAAAGCAGTTGATTACAACTGCCATTGCGAAAAATAGAATCTTTTTCATTTTTAATTAGTTTTTAATTGGTTGTTAAATGTTGTTTTACGGTTACACTTTTGGCAACTCTACGCCATATTCGGCTTTGTACAAAGTTGCATACATGTCTGGATTATCCTTGCGCAAGGCCTCCAATTTGTCAGTAGGGACATCGCTCAGTTTGGCATACTCACTTGCGCCACTCGTTGGCTTAATCACTTCAGAGGGGCGTTCTGCTGGTACCATACATTTCAATGTCTCGCGCAGGCTCTCAATGCCCATCTTTTTGCCCATAGTGACAAAATAATCTTTCTTGTCTGCGGTCAACTTTCGCAAAGCAATAGCCTCGTCAACTTCTTTTTCGATAGCAGTTAGCGCCATCTCATCACGCTCTTTGCGCAATGTTACTCCTTCTTGAGCTGCGCCTTGCAATTCTGCAATCTTGCTCAAGATCTCTTGCTCGGTTGCATCTGCTGGCAAACCGAGTTTCAAAGCAATTTGTTTCATGTCTTTTTCTTGTTTTTTTAAGTTCATAAAATTCAGTGCTTCGTCATCATGACCTGCACTGAGGGTTATTACTTGTCCTTCCTTATATAAGGTAATAGCATCGTCATTCGCACCAATATCCACGATACTAACCTCTTCTAACTTAGATTTGGTTATTGTAGCACGGCGTTGACCCGCCACCAATACGCTCGGATCATCACTCCACTCCAAAGGCTCTAAACCTGCGCTGACCATTTTTAGGATACCCTGATCCCATTTAGATTTGATTCGCATTGCAAACTCATCCTGTTCGTCAAACACTGGAGTTCCAATTAAACAGTCGCCTTCAACTCGCAAATTTTCTATGCGACCTAATGGCAGAACCTCATCAGTGGTACCGCGTAAAGGACGAATGTGCATCCACAATAGGATTGGATTGCGTTGGTACTGCGTGGTATCTATACCCTCTGTTAATACGCGGAACCCATACGCATTTAAGCTGCTGTTACTAATTACTACTTCTTTGCTCATAATTGTTTGTTTTGCTGATTTCGCCGACAAAATTACTACATATATTTCATACATAAAAAAAACTGTCCAACGCTTGGACACTTCCGTCCAACGCTTGGACACTTTCTTTTCTAATACATATATTTTGCATAATTTTGCAGCGTTTTTTAATGCTTACATGTATATGACACGAAAAAAATCACTTGAATCAACCCAATTACAAGAGCTCGCAAAAATGTACTTTATGCAGGGGCTCAAGCAACAAGAAATTGCCGATAAGGTAGGCGTATCACGAAACACTATTTCGGCATGGATCAAAGCAGGTTCATGGGACACCATGAGAGCAGCCACTACTGTTTCACGCAAAGAACTTGTCACCAAACTTCTTAGAGGATTGGACGAGAAGATCCAAGCTAACGATTGGTCTCCTGATGAGATTTGCAAGGTATCAGCCGCTATAGAGAAGCTTGACAAGCAAACAAATGTCATCACCATTATTGAGGTGTTCTCTGCCTATAATAAATGGCTCGTGACACGTATGCGTATTGATAAGAATCTCACCCCAGAACTTGTCAAAATCATGAATAAGTACCAAGATCTATTCATTGGCGAAAAACTCTCTACAACCATAGAAATCTCAGTAGATTAACAGCATGGCAACAGTATCGCAAAAAGAAGCTATCCGACATTGGAAAGAGCTATGTGCTACTATCCAAAGTATGACCTCTGCGCCAACGGTTGATACAGAGGAGAGCAAAGCGCAGCGCATTAAACGCGCGCGCAAGGATTTTGCTTTCTTTGTGCAGTACTATTTCCCACACTATTGTACTGATCCAGATACCGGTAAAATAACCCCTTCAGCTCAGTTCCACGTTCAAGCGGCTAATCGTATTAAACGTGAAAAGAACCTGCGCGAAGTGTGTAAGTGGGCGCGTGGACATGCCAAGTCAGTGACTATGGATGTAACTATCCCTCTTTGGCTAAAATGTCAAGAGAAGCGTGAAATAAATGTGATGGTTTTGGTCGGCAAATCAGAAGATAGTGCTATGACATTATTAGGTGATGTACAGGCCGAACTGCAATTCAACCAAAGGTATATCCGAGACTTTGGCAAACAGGTCAGTACTGGGACATGGCAAGAAGGTCACTTTGTTACCTTAGATGACTGTGCGTTCTTTGCACTTGGTCGCGGGCAATCGCCTCGTGGACTACGCCACCGCTCCCGCCGTCCAGACTATATAGTTATTGACGACATTGATGATGATGAGTTGTGCAATAATCCAGATCGTGTAGCTAAAATTACAAACTGGGTGAAAGAGGCACTCTTTGGTACGTTTGGTGCAACTGGTGGCCGTTTCATTATGGTAGGCAACCTCATAGCAAAAAACTCTGTACTTGCAAATATAGCAGAGACAGAAGGTGTACATGTGAGTTGCGTTAACATTTTAGATAGCGCTGGTAAACCCTCATGGCCAGAATTATGGTCCATTGAAAGTATCAAAGAGCGTGAGACCTTCATGGGCTATCGTGCATTCCAAAAAGAGTACATGAATAACCCCATAACAGAAGGTGCCGTATTTCGCCATGACTGGATCCGCTACAAGCGCACTCTTCCGTTGCGTGATTATGAGGATATTGTATTATATGTTGACCCTTCTTTCAAACCAACCACAAAAAACGACTACAAAGCTGCCAAATTATGGGGCAAAACCAAAAGCGGTGAATTACATCTAATCAAGGCCTTTTGCCGTCAGACAACCGTTGTTGAAATGGTACGCTGGTTGTATGACTTGCACGAATGGATCAATAGCCAAAATGCAGTTGCCTCATTCTTTATGGAAGCCAACTTTATGCAGGATATCATCCTTGACGAATTTCGTGCAGAAGGTAATATAAGAGGGTACCAACTCCCAATACTTCCAGATAAACGAAAGAAGCCAGACAAGTTCCAGCGAATTGTAGCTATTAGTCCTCTATGGGAAAGAGGATTCGTGTTCTACAATGAAAGATTGCGCAATGATCCTGATATGATAGCTGGGTTAGACCAAACACTTGCATTTGAAAAAGGAATGTCCGGGCACGATGACTCTCCAGACGCGGATGAGGGTGCTATTTATAAACTACAACAACGCTCACGACAAAGTGCGTGGGAACCATCAATAGGGACTGTTAAAAACTCAAAATATCTATGGTAAAATTTATTAAAAACCTATTTCTATATTGGCGCTTTCGTTTTGCCTTCTATAGATGTGACAAGCTCAACGAAAATAGGAAAAAGGATCTATGTATAGTTATTAACCTTGGCAATAGACCTATGGTTATCAATCGTGTTGGATTTCTTCGTGCCCGCTACAAAGGACTTTTTAAGCGTACAACTAAGTGGGAGGACATATATCAAAAACGTTTAACTCGTAAAATTTTTGACAATGGAGTTTCTAAGTAAATCGGATTTTAAGGCTGTATGCGATGACCATACTCTTGGCGTTATCAATCAATCTGATGACGATAATATGACTCGTGCAGAAAACTACGCTATAGAAGAGGTCTCTTCATACTTACGTATGCGCTATGACATTGCAAATGCTTATGCTGCCAGAGGTGATAAACGAAACCAACAATTGGTAATGATCACATGCGACATTGCACTATATCACCTTGTTTCGTGGCTGCCAAAACGCATTGGTTTTGAAATACGCGAGATACGCTATAATAGAGCTATAAACTGGCTAAAAGATGTGCAGAATGGAAAGGCTGTTCCTGATATTCCAGTTAAAACAAACGACAAAGGGGAAGATATAGGAGTGCCTATCTCCTATGGGGGATTAGACAAATCCACTTACCATTTCTAAATTGATATTACTATGGACGATTTTACTCGACAGATGATTCATTTAGCGGTTGATGCCCTTCTTGGGGGTACGCTGATTGTAACCTTGGTAACACTTCGTGCCAAGCGTAAGCGTGCGAACGAGGAGGCGAAATCCGTAGAACTGGATAACAACAAGAAGCTGCTTGACAGTTTCAATGAATATATAGTAGAACCAATAAAAAAAGAAGTCAATGCTTTACGAAAAGATGTGCGCAGGCTTAACCGCGCGATTGAAAAAATCAATGATTGCCCTCATGCTGCTACTTGCCCTGTGCGGAACGAGTTGCAAAACTGCCCAGACGACCCAACAGATTGCTCAGCAGCAACAAGTAGAGCAAAAGAATGATGTGTCGCTCCACAATAGCGCTACACAACACACAACAACTACCACCAATACCACAGACCTAACAACTACAGATGAGACGGTGGAGGAGACTATCGAGGAAACCACTTGGAGTGCCCCCGATAGCACTGGTAAACAGTATCCCACTACGACACGAAAAACAAAGCGGACTACACAAAAAGGGGTGCAGAATGATACACAAACGCAAACCCAACAGGAAACAGCAAGTGACATTCAGCAGTCTGCCGAAGATCATAGCACACAGTCAGTGGAAACGGAAGAGGAAAGCAAAAGCCAAAGCAAAACGAAGGTAAAGACACCATCGTGGGTGATAGTAGCAATAGTGTGTATTATTGGCATAATAGGCTTGATTGTATTTGCATTTCTGAAAAAGCACAAAATTATATGATACTACCAAAGAACAGACAAAGCATGCTCGACATAGCTATGGAGCATTCAGGTACCACAGAGGCAGCGTGGGACATTGCACAAACCAATGGCCTTAGCCTTACCGATGATTTGAAATTAGAACCAATGCTCAAACCCGCTATCACAAATCAGCGCATCGTTACTAACTTTCTAACTTTGCGTCACTCTCCAGCTACAGGCATTACTAACGCAGAGATCAATCAACAGTTAGGCGCTGGTGAGGGTATAGAGTTCTGGGCTATCGAATATGACTTTGTCGTCTCTTAAAAACTATACACACTATGACATACCACATGGAATATGACATTCAAATCGGGGATTTCAAAGTACAAACATTGAAATCAGTTCGAGTGATAAAGTCTGTCACGCAGCTCAGCGATACTGCATTTATTGAATTACCCGGAACGCTAATTAACGAGACGCTAAAAGTGGAAGATAAAATCCACCGTGGCGACCCTGTTACTATCCAATTAGGGTACAAGCAAGCAGGTCTTAAAACAGAGTTTAAGGGCTACTTAAAAGCCATTAAAACAGAAAATACAAAGATTGTGCTTGAGTGTGAAGACGAACTATTCTTGTGGGAGGTAACCCTCAAGAATGAGCAACTGGAGAACATATCTCTGCAATCGCTCCTGCAAAAAGTAGCTCAGCAAGTAAATCCCAAATACCATGTGCTATGTGACTATGACTTCAACTATAGTAAATTCACCATTAGTAATGCAACTGGATTGGATGTGTTAAAGAAGGTACAAGACGAAACGAAAGCAAACATTTTCTTTGACGGTCAGTTCCTCATTATCACGCCTGTTTATAGCAAAGGCAGTTGGAGTGGTAGAACAGTGAAGTATGACATGACCAGAAATGTTATATCAGCGGATTTGAAATATATTAAAGCCTCTGACAAGAAAATCAAGGTAGAGATTGAATACAAAGGCAAAGACGGTAAGACCTACAAAGCCAGCGCAGGTTCCGACGGTGGCAAAACAGTCAAACGAACCATTGACGCAAGTAATACATCCTCATTGAGTAGTGTTGCTCAAAATGAATATAACTTGTGGTGTTATGACGGATACGAGGGGAGTTTAACAGGTTGGCTATTGCCCTATTGTGCGCCAACAGATATAGTGCATTTAATGGATCCAACAGCGCAGCACAAAGACGGAACCTACTATGTTGTAGGAACGGAAGTAAACTTTAGTAATGGTGGCGGTCGTCGGAAGGTGACGATTGGGCGGAAGATGTGAGCCCCGGAAAGGCGTTAACTATTCGCACTTTAATGTCTGGGAACGCATCAACGATTTGCACCTTGACATCTGGGAACGCTTCAACAATCTGCACCTCTCCACAATCATCTGGCATTGCTTCTACCAGTTTCACATCAAGGTCAGCAAAAGCCTCAACAATTTGCACCTTAATATCGGGGAATGCCTCAACCAGCTGAACCTTGCCAAATAAAGGGATTTCCTTTCCGTCTTTGACAAATACGCAATCTTCAGCAAATGAGGGAAACGAGAATAACCAAACGAACAATACAAACCAACAATAGCGCATAACAATGGATATTTATAGTGATATAAAACAAAAGCTACAAAATATGTGCCAAAGCAAACAATCCGCATTGATTATGGCAGAGGTGAAGCAAGTAGAAGATACCACCTGCAATGTGGCCATAGATGATTTGGAGTTGCGTGGAGTTCGCTTGCGTGCTGTAGTAAACAACGAAGAGAGTGGCATCGTTGTCACTCCCAAAGTAGGCAGCATGGTTATGATCACCGACATCAGCAACGGCAATATGAGCGATTGGGCTGTAATCATGTACTCAGAAATAGAGACCATTGCTATCAACGGTGGCAAGAACGAGGGTTTAATCAATATCAAGGATATCACAGATAAACTCAATGCTTTAGTGGACTGGTGCAAAAACCACACCCACAGCGGAGTAATCACAGCCGTTAGCGGTGGTAGTGGGGCACCCGCGGTTGGAACTAATGGAAATACAGGGAAACCTATTACAGCCCCTAACGCTTTTAATCAATCTGACTACGAAGACGACAAAATAACACACTGATATGATAGGAATAGCACTAATAGCGTCTGCTGACGGCACCGCATTTGATTTGGATTTGCGAACAGGTAAAATAGCACTCATGGAGGTTACACCTCAAAATCAAGCGATGCTTTTGACCGCTCGCCCCGGTGAATATAAAGAACATCCCGCAATAGGTGTTGGCATACCTGATATGATTATGGACCATGAAGTGCGCGTGTGGCGTAGGCGTATTGTAGAACAAATAGAAGCCGATGGGCAACGAATAAAGAAAATCAATATAACCGCTTCAGGCATTGAACTCGAAGCCGAATACAAATAGATTATGCGACAAATCAAACAAATCATCATTCACTGTTCTGCTACTCCCGAAGGCAGAAACATAGGGGCAACCACTATACGCGGTTGGCACAAAGAACGCGGTTTTAACGATATAGGATACCACTATGTCATTCGCCTTGACGGTACTATAGAGGAAGGCCGCCCTATCGAGCAAATAGGTGCACATTGCCAAGGTCACAACCGCAATAGTATAGGCATCTGCTATATCGGCGGGCTCTCACAAGATAGGCAGCCCAAAGACACACGCAATGTGGCTCAGTACAAAGCAATGACACAATTGCTCAAGCAACTACACGAACAGTTCCCAGAGGCAACTATTCATGGACATTCAGACTTTGCAAACAAAGCATGTCCTTGCTTCAATGTAAACGAATATCTCCGTTCAATCAAACTATAAAACATTATATAATATGGCTATCTTTGATTTCTTACGTCGAAATAATGACCTCTCCCCAGCTATGAGGCAAGCACTCTCTAAACGCAGCAAAAGCGAAACAAAAAAACTGCTGATAGAACTTCACGAAAAAACAGAGCTACTATCACGCAAAGACCTTGCTTCATGGCGTATGGCATGGCAAAGAGCAATTGATGTACAAAACCCTAATCGTTGCTCTCTCTATGACATATACACTGACATTGAAATCGACTTGCACATAACAGGTTGTATAGGTCAGCGCAAAGGGTTTGTGAATAAGAGAGGCTTCAAGCTCGTTGATAAATCAGGCAAACGCTCCGACGAAATAACCGCACTATTTGAAACAGAGTGGTTCGAGCAATTCGTTTCGTTCGCCTTGGATAGCCGTTTCTATGGTCACTCTCTCATCGAATTTGATGTGCCATTTGAGGCGAATGGTAAACGTCAGTTCCCCATACCTACATTGATACCACGCCGCCATGTTATTCCTGAATATGGTGTGATTGTCCGTGACCAAAACGAGCAACACCACAACGGTATTCCATACCGCACCGGTGATTTTGCAGATTGGTGTGTCGAAGTTGGCAAGCACGATGATTTGGGTTTGCTACTCAAGTGCTGCCCTTCCGCACTCAGCAAAAAGAATATGCTTGCGTTCTGGGACGGTTTTGGTGAGATATTTGGCATGCCTATTCGTATCGCAAAGACAACTTCGTCAGACCCACAATCACGCTCTAAAATCGAAAAAATGCTTAGCAGCATGGGGGCTGCCTTCTGGGGTGTATTCCCTCAAGACACCGAAATCGACATTAAAGAGACTACCAGAGGCGATGCCTTCAACGTGTATGACAAGCGTATCGAGCGCGCGAACTCGGAGCTGTCCAAGGGTATTCTTAACCAAACAATGACCATTGACTCAGGATCCTCTCTTTCGCAGTCAGAAGTTCACCTTGAGGTATTTGAGAATGTCATCGCAGAGGACGAAAAGTTAATCCGTAATGTGGTAAACAATCGCCTCATACCATTCATGGTAAAGCATGGTTTCCCAGTTGACGGATACACCTTTGAGTGGGACGATACCATTATCTATACTCCTGAGCACATTCGTGAGGTGGAACGCATGCTCATCAATGGTGGATATGAAATATCTCCTAAGTACTTTTCCGACAAATACGGCATTGAGATCACAGGCAAGACTCAGCAAAATTTTTTCGAATAGGGGGCGATGGTTCCCCAAACCAATACCATCGGTTTCATAAGGCACTCATTGACCTGTATGGGCAATCTACTGTAACACTTGCCAAGGATAAGCCAAAATTCAATGACACCACCTTCCGCCAAGCAGCGGAACATGTTCACCATAAGCACGCCTTCAATGCAGACATGATGGCGGACGAGCCTGTGCGCCAACTCACGGAAGAGACTTTCCGCGTATTGTCGTATGCTATCACAGAAGAGGTGCCCGCAAAGCTCAAGCAATCACTTGAGCAAGACACATTCATTTTCTCAGGTTTTAAGACCTACCACCAGCTACGCGAGGTATCAGCATTGTTGCAAGACGAAAAAGGTGGTTACAAGTCGTTTGAGAAGTTCTATCAGGATGTGCTGCGCATACACCAGACCTACAACAAGAACTACCTACAGGCAGAATATAACTTTGCCGTACAGTCCACACAAATGGCTGTGAAATGGCAGGACTTTGAGCGTGATGGTGATAGGTACCTCATACAATATCGTACCGCTGGAGACGATAAAGTGCGGGCGGAACATGCGCCATTGCACAACACCACTTTGCCTGTTAATGACCCATTCTGGGAAAATTACCTTCCACCTCTCGGCTGGAACTGTCGCTGCACAGCCGTACAGGTGTTGCGCGATAAATACCCAGTCTCCAATTCAGAACATGCAATCATGTTAGGTGATATGGCCACCGAACAGCCAAAGCAAAAGATATTCCGTTTCAATCCCGGAAAGACTGAAACCATATTCCCACCTAAGCACCCTTATTACAAAGCGCCAAAGGAAGAGAAAAAGGTAATTGAAACAATACTCTCAGAAGATGTAGAACAGCAGCGTATTGCGACTTTAAGAGAGCAACTACCTGCTAACCTTACTGACGAGGAAAAAGATGCGATCGCTGCACATAACCGTGAACTTGAAAAGCAATTGGGCATTGTCATAGGTAAGCCCATGAGCGTAGAAGAGGCGGACAAACAGAGTGCTAACCCTAATTATAGTAAGTCCTATGGCTATACTATCAATTGCCAAACATGTGCACCTGCGTATGCTTTGCGCCTAATGGGCTTCGACATAACAGCTAAATCCAATACACCGGGATCTTTATCAGAATACCTCTCCAGACAAAAATCGTTTGAAGCATGGACGAACATAGACGGTAGCCCTATTCAACCTGTACGAACATACGACTGGATGCAGAAAAAAGGCTACAAACGCATGACACCATTACGCTACAAAGAATACTTCGAAGAGGCCTGCAACGAAACAGGTGTGTATATTCTTACTATTGGTTGGAGGGGCGGAGGTGGTCACGCTACTATTCTGCAACGATTTGAGAATGGAGAACTATGCTACATTGAGCCACAACATTATGTAGAGCGAATAGGAGCAAAACGGTCAATTACCGAACTTTGTACATCAGGATCTACAACGCCAATATACACGAGGGGAATAGCTCGTGTGGATAATAAACTTTTCGTACCAAAGTTTTTATCAATCTTTGACAAGTGATGTGATGATGTCTAACGCCTCGAAACCTGTTTTAGAAACAACAGTGTCACCCTCCAGTATATAAACATAAGGAAAGCCAGTGTCGAGGTTCTTAGGGAAACGGAATTGATACACAGAATTATCCCCTTGCTTCCCAATAAAAGCAAGTTTATTGCCGAAACGACCAACAAGATCCTGAGCGGCATTTACTATTTGTTCTGGTATCTTACTCATAATACGCTACAAAAGTACTACTTTTTTTTGAAATAACAAACTTTTTTGCTAAAAAATAATCAATATAATTGATTTTTTACCCCAATGGACGAACTTCGCAAGCAAATACTATCCAATATACGCGTCGAACTCACAGAAGAGTTTGACCGAAACTTCGAGCGAAAGGGGTTCTTTTCTCGACCATGGAAGCCACGCCGTAATGACAAAGACCTGCGTGGATCACTCATGCAACAAACAGGCAAACTCCGTCGTTCTATTCGGGCCAGACAATCGGACACCTCTGTTACATGGTCATCATCGGAACCATACGCAGCCCTGCATAACGAAGGTGGGAAAATCATGGTAACACGCAAAATGCAAAAATACTTTTGGGCAAAGTACTATGAGCTATCTGGCAAAATCAACTACAAGAAAGACGGATCCACTGCACGCAGTTCTATGCGTGTCAGTCGTGCTGCTGAAATGTACTATGCACTGGCTCTAAAACCTGTAGGCTCGTATATTACCATTCCTAAGCGACAATTCTTAGGCGATGCGCCCGAAGTACAGCAGGCAGTTCGTCGTGTCATTAAACAGCACTTAAACAACATTCCAACACAACTTAAAAAACATTTCAAACAATGAGAAGTCAAATTTACCATTTATTGAAGAGTTTCCTACTCTCAATAAAAGACGATGAGGAAAAAAGCATTATTCAGCACGTCGATGTGTGGAATAATCAACTGGCATTTGTAGAAGAGGAACAGCCCTTCAGTACTCCAGCCGTGTTTGTAGAGTTTGCACCTATCCATTGGAAATCACAAACGCGAGGCGTATTAGATGCAGAGGTGGACATTACGCTGCATATTGTTACTGACTCGCGTGTGGGCAAGTGGGACGATGCACTGGAGGCGTTCGACCTCATAGACAATAAGATACCTCCAGTTCTGGCACGCATTCGGAAAATAGCTCCGACATATAGCATTGGAGCATTCACACGGATTAGTTCTGGCAGCGACCATGATCACGGTGAGTTGCAAGACAACACAGAAGTTTATCGGGTACATGTACAGCAAAGCTATTGACACAATAAAAGCACCTCGTGAAAGGTGCTTTTATTGTATTTGTAGCAATCTTCAATGCGGAAGTATATTAAGCAATCTTCGTAACACATTTTGTTTGTTAATTTTGCTGGATAACATATCCTCGTTTCCGATACATGTTTCGCACATACTCTGGTGCCCATTCGTCCACATAGACTATGGTATAAGGGCGTTTAAGTACACATTGGATAGCATTGAGCATCTCGGTACAAATACCTGTGCGACGGCATCTGTCTTCCACATATACATTGGATAGAATTTGAGCGTTCTCGTTTGGATAGAGCGATACTCTGCAATGAGCGTAGCCGCTTGATTCCATAACCTCTATATGTGTGACAACGACTTTGCCGTCTTTGTCTTTCCAGTCCTGTTTGCTAAAGATAAATTCCATATTGCTTGTAGATTAAGAAAATTCGTCAACTGGTGACCATGATAATATCATGAATTGTTCTGTGTTTAGTTTTGTTTTCACCTTTTGATATACATTATCAAGCGTAACAAGTTCCTCATTAGTAAATGCAATATTTACTTTATTAAAACCGTGGTGACGCAAATTAAAAATTGTAACTACAAACTTTTTCATATTACTTTTGTTTTTAATAGTTCTGGATTATCGTGGATATTTCCAATGACCTCTTTATTGAATTGCACAACCCAACCCTTTGATAAAGTTGAATATTCACCTAATGGATTATATCGGGCTACAACCGCCTTAAAGCAGGCAAGGTTATTATCGTAAACGATATAGTGAATTGTACCATGAGAAGATTTAATAATATCTCCCTCGTAAATCTCTTTGCTGTTTATGTCGCAAAGACCAGTAAACTGACCGATGGTTTCAATTTTGATTAGATACTTGTTCGACAAACTATGAATATGAGGTTTGGTGGCTGTTATGTGCAAATCACCGACTCTCCATTTACCCTCAGAGCCTATTTCCTTTGCTCTAAACTTAATTTCTCTCATAACTTCGCTATTTTAATCTACCAACTCGAACTCATACACCCATACAAGAGGGTTGTTTTCCCATGTTCCTTTGCCTGATATTTTGTTGATGAGTACTGCAAACGCGTCTCTTGCATCGTTGAAACAATAACCAATACCATCAAATGTGTAATACATCCTATTGGGGTTATAACCATAAGGAGTATATTTTAATTTCTTTTCAAATACACCCTCTCTCAAGCAATCCTCATCGCTGATGTCTTGCAGGTGTTCCACTCGCATATTTGTGATTTTAATATGGTGGGGCATATCTTCAGCACGCACAAACATTTTATTGGCATATCCTGCACATATCCTCTTTTCTCGTTTGAGGTCTAAAGGATAGCCTTCCTTCTCAATTTCTTTCTCAATTTGTCTATATGATTGAGTAACAGCTACGACTTCACCTATTTTGAATGAATTACAAAATAGTCTTTCTGGACCAATCATATTTATAATGGCATCTTCCGCAGAAATATGATCTAATGTTTCAGCGTAATACTTCTCTTGATATTTCCTTACTTTACCAAGAAAACCTTGTGGCACTATTCTCCTTGTCATCGTTTTCTTACCCTCAAGCACAGCCCTTGTAAGTTCGTACTTGTCATTAAACATAATTTTTCTCATATCTGTATTTTTTTACCATAAACTTTGTTGAACATAACCTTTGTAGTAACCTATCGCGTCATATTGCGAGGGAATACAACCAGTGTAATAGGACATCAAATTACCATGTCCATCGCGCTTGTTACTTACCGCGTCTTGTAGATTGGTGAAGTGGTTTCCATCCGAGAATAAGAAATACCACATAGCATACATATCATCCTCGAAACGGTCAGTACTGGCTGCTATCACACATGGTCTTTGCCCCATATTAAAATCAATAGGCAGGTCTCTTGTGATGACCTGCCCAATGACGAAACGCTGACCGTTGCGAGTTTGTACAACATCACCAGCTCTTAATTTATCCCAGTCTGTTCTCATACATCCCTGAATAATTCGAGAATCTGCGTTTTAGCAATGCTGACTAACTCACAATCGCATTGCTCAAGGTTCATTTGTAGCTGCTTGACTGCTTTCTTGACGGATGAGGCTTGCACATACACAATCACACCCTTGCGCGTCTCTCTGCCACTATCCTCAATGGTGATCATCTCCACACGAGCCTTGTACCAATAATCACCTTCAGAGTTAGGAATGAGGTCATAGAACTTGCGCTGGATAATACGCAGCACATCGCACTGACCACTGACAAAAGGTTTGATTTCCTCAATTACCCTGTTCTCTGCGCTGGACGGAGTAAGGGCCTCCACCAAATAGGATTCTTTCACTGTGCAAGGATTGTCCTCGCCTGTTTGTCGTGTGTAAACGACTTGCACTTCAAAAAAGTTCATACGAAGTAAATTTTAGGATTGTTCTTCAAAATTGATTGTCTGTTGGCGTTTCTCCCACTCAATAGCTCTGGCATCCGCTTCGGCTATCTCACGAAGTTGTTTCTCATACGGAATAGCCAACCAGTCGTACAATGTAGAACGACTGATATGGTATTGAGGTTCGATAAAAGTACGGTAGATATACTCAGTACTCAAGCCAATGCGTTGTTTCTCTTTGTACAACTCATTTACCTCTTTTACCCGTAATAAGAAATTCTTTCGTGAGAATGCCATCGCTAATTCAAATTGTATGCCTTACACTATTACTGCCACTAACTTATCTCCGTCCCACGCCCGGCGCGATTCTACTCGCAATTCGCCGTTGTAGTTGTCGATAAACTCGCGAAACTCTTCTTTGGTTTCACATAGTGCTGCACTTGCCATAATCATTACGCATCTTCTTTCTTAGGCTCCACATAGAAGGTTTCGTCTTGCGCTACCATGATACCACATTGAGCCATTTTCTCGGTCATGCCTTCCACATCGCGGTCCGCCAATAGTTTGTCCTTGGCAATCTCCTCAGTGGTACGAATGAATGTAGGTAGGAACTCACTAACGAGGTTCTTTGCGCTTGCCCATGTGAAGCCCTTGAGGGTCTTGAGTTTGGGAGTACCAGTGCGGAAGCCAATAGTACCATGCACCATCTCAAGGCTTTTCTTCTTGGCGAATAATTCTGCTTGGTTCTCGGTAGCGAATGCTTGGAGCGTGTCAAAAGCAGCATCGCGCTCTGCCGCCAATGCAGTCAGTTCCTCTTGTTTTTTCTCGCGGATACGAGCGCATTGCAGCTCGATTTCCGACATGATTTTTTGATACTGTGCGTCCGCTTTTGCATAGGTCGCAAATGCCTCGTTTGCCATCTCGGTTGTTACACCTTGAATAATGGTCTTTTTTTGTCTTGTTGCCATAATTTAATCGGTTTTTAATTGGTTGTTAAACGGTATTTAGTTCTTATAGTTCCATGTTCCTAATGGAATGATATTCTGGGGCTCTTTTTCGCTCACGCGGTCAATATCTTTAACACGCTTGGTGAATGCGTTGTAAAGGCTTCTGAGGCGGTCTAAAGGTAGTTTGTTGATATTTTCTCCATTGCGCTGTATAACGCTAATCACATACTCTGTATCGGTGCGATAGCCCATTTTCTCGCAGTACTTACGCACGGCTGCTATCAGTCGCTTGCGCCAGCGGTCTTTCTCCTTGAAAGTGTCGCTTGCCGCACGCTTTTGCAGTGCCTCGCATAGTGCATGCAGTTCGCGTGGGGTTAGCTCACTTGTGCTGATACGGTTCTTGTAGTTGCCTGCGATAGTAGCAGCTACATCCTCGCGACTCAGATTACATTGGCGTGCCAAGGCATAAAACCGACGATTGGCACGAATCCACTCTTGGCTATAATTTGTCTCCATATTACTTAGTTTTATTGATATGTTTTTCAGGCCATACATCAAAGACCTCTTCGCCCTTATATCGACTAACGATCGTTGCATAATAGTTGCGTACGCGCACTTTGATATCACTGTTGTACTTGATTTTCACTGCGGCAACTCCCGTTGGCTCACTGCCTTTTTCGTGGCTAATCCAAATAAAGAGTTTCTTCGGATATTTTTGTATCAATTTTTTGTACTCTTCGTATGTGATGCCGAGGTATTGAACACTATCAATTACTATCACATTGGGACTGCGTTTGCGGCTCAATGCATCCTTCATGTCATCAAGATTGAGGCGAGGCCAGAAGAGAAACCTACTTTGATTTTCCATCTGCAATCCAGTCTCAATCACCGCACGACGATATGTTGCACTCAGTCCCTCTTCCAGTCCATTATATGCGATACGCAGTCCCTCAAAGCTCATTAAGTACTTCACCAGTTGCACAGCAAAGCGCGTTTTGCCATTACCACTATCTCCGTAAATAATCCAACTGCCATATGGCTCTGGATCACCCATAGCCGCCAACCAACGCCCCGTAAAGCCCAATGTCTTTGGGTTGTAGTCAATGATGTTCTTTATACTTAATGCTCTGCGTCCCATAGTACTTACTTAGCTGCTTGTCGTTTTGCTCTCTTGAGTTCTGCATATACACGACGCTCCACACGGCGCAAATCGCCTTCGCAGTCGTTGATGATACGGTTAATAGCGTCGGTATCTGTCACACCATTTTGGCGACAAATCTCTACAATGTCGTTTTGGGTCACACCGCGCAATGCAATGCACTTACGCCCCACACGGCTCCAAAGCTCGTTATAACCGCGCTTATTATAGCGCACGCCCTTGTCAAAGCGTTTGCTTAGGTGCTCTGTGGCAATCATTACCACCGCGCAGTTATATTGCAGGTCGTTGTATAGGGTAATGAACGAATTGAGTACCACATCGCTCATTTTGTCTGCCTCGTCAAGAATGATGATTGGGCACTCTTTCGTGCACATTTGCAGTACCACCTTTTGCTTCATCTGAATAAGACTCAAGCCTTCAGGGCGGATACTCATCTTACGCAGCAACGCGCCAAAGAAATCACGCTTAGCCCAATCAGGATCACAACTCAAGAAGTACACTTCATTGTGCATGCGTTGGTACTGCTTGCATGCGTATGTCTTGCCGGTACCAGCGTTGCCGGTGATAGCCATCCATAGCTGGTTCTCTTGAGCGTCGCCAAGGATCTCGTGCAAATCTTTATAGTTGGTGGTCTCTACGGTCTCCCACTTTTCGTCTTGCAAACCGATTTGGCTGGCAATCTTGCGCCACATGTCGTCGCTGATAAGTTCCCAGTTCTCGTTAATAACTTGGCTAATGGTGGCACTACTCACGCCCTCCATGATTTTACTTGCTTTGCTTTGACCGCCAAAACGATCGCAAAAGTCCACGAGCGCATTGCGAATATCGCGTTTGCGAATTTCAGTGATTTTCTTTTCCATAAGTATATTTTGTTAAAGGGTTATTATTCGGATTTTAATATCTATCTTCTGTGTATTCCTCTCTTACTACCTCAAAGGCATTGACAGGTGCAGCGTGTAATTCGCGTTCTGCACGGTATTTATTATCCTTGTGCTGACCGTTGCTATCTGTAATCAGTGCTTTGCTCAGCATCTCATATTCGCGGCGGTCGGTTGACTCAAGGGCTGCCATAGCACGCTCCTGATGACCGCCCAGAGTATTAGCGATATGTGCCTCCAGTGCTTTGTTGAATTTCCATACCGCTGCCAGTTTCTCATAATCACCCGGCTTGCGGTCTTTGAGTGCCATTGGTTGCACATCCTTCACGGTTAATACATATTCCTCTGTAGCTTTGTCGTTGAACACCAAAATATGGCTATAATCGCATGGATCACATTTCACATTCCATTTCTCCCAGCAGTTCTCTCGGAAGCGTATTGCCTCTGCCATGGCAACTGCATCATCAGGATCTGCCAACAGGTCGTATTGGTGGCGTTCGCCCAATACGCGCAGGTTAATACCTGTAGTTTGCAAGCTATATTTCTCTTCGCGTTGCTCACCAAACAACTGTAGGTATTGCTTCATTGGTAATGCCACGCGCTCCGACGCTGGCAATGCGTTTATTGCCTCTACATACGCTGGCAATGCTTCTTGGCGATAGCGCCACATCAGCGCGCTAATCTCAGTGACCAACTCTTCCAAGGTTGGCAGTTGTTTTTTGTCCTTGAGCGTGATATCCAAATTTGGCTGACCGCTCTTGTTGGCGGTTACACCATGACCGGACCAGTTGAACGCATATTTGCAAACTTTGTCGTTGAACTGACGGAACCAAGGTTCAATCACTTTCGCTTTAGCGTTACCCACAGCAGCTGGAGTAACTGCCAATGTTGCCAATCCCTCGTAGGTCTCACTCATTGCCTTCTTAGCGAAGTTGTCGCATTGGATCTGATGAGGGCGGAGCATGCTGCCTGTTAGCTCTTCCACATGGCGTTCTGCATTGCGCAATGCCTCACGGATCAGTTCCGCGCTCTCGGTGATTCCTATAGCATAACCAATAGGGTATTTGGTGGCTGCATCCAATATCACCTCCAGTGTTACGCGGTTATGATATGTGGTGCGACCTTTGCTGTCTTTTTTCTGATATAGCAGCTCTGCATCCCAACCGTCCAATACCCACAGATACATTGCCTTGGTGGGAGCACTACGCTTCACGGTATAGGCCAATGAATTGCGATAGGCTGCACCTCCGTGCTTGCTTGCTGTAGTGATAAAGCGGCTCTTCTTTTGCCATAGGCGAACGGTGCTGCCGGTAATCTCTTTCCATTGCTCCGCATTGTCCATACCTTGTGCCTTCTGCATGCGCACCCATTCGTTATATACCTTGGCTATCTCTTCACAGTCAAAATTGCGGTGCTCTGCTATCATGCTGATGAGCATGTCCGATTGCAAACCAGCGTGAACTTTGGTGCTGCCACTACCCACACGGCGGTAGTTCTTGTGGATAAGGCACTCCAAACCCTCACGCTGGTATTCTTTCACACGCTCTTTCAGTTTGCGCTCATTCTCTGGTAAACTGAATGGGTATGCCAATCGATCTAAACTGCACAACGCGTCCAATACCTGTGACCAACTAATCTTCTGACCTTTTTGCTTGCCGTCTGCAAGTAGGCGAATGATACCCTCCAACACGATTGCGTTGTAATAGTAGGTCTGACGAACTGGAGCCTCTTTTGAGTTAGGCAAGTGAGCTCCTTTCGCGGTCTTGTACTCGTCGAAATACTGACTAATCTCTGCACTGTGCTCGATACAAGGTTCCAGTATGTTACGACATACACCCTGATACACATCTAATCGCTCGTCTATCATACGCTTCATATCTTCGGGCATGGTCTTGTACTCATACACCTTTTGCACACCACGACCACCGCGCGTTAATGCAACCAACTTGCCGCGTTGCTCACGCTTTTGTAGCACACCTGTAGTTGCTATGTTATGTTCTAACAACCACTGCATGCTAATGCCTAATCTGTTGTTTATATGAACTACCGCTTCCATATAATTATTTACTTTTGTTTACGCTCTTGTTGATACTCCTTGATTGTTTGGTCAGCAGCAAACCACAAACCACACAAACATGATCCATACATGGCTATCATACATGCCAGACTCTCCCAGCCACAACCGTTATTGTGCCACTCAATTGCACAATACACAATCAAACTGACAGCTATCACAGCCCAAAAAACTCCGTTAATAATTCTTGCTCTCATAATCCTTACGATTTAATTAGTTTTACTTTGGTCAGGAGGGCGGGACTCGAACCCGCGACGTGGTGGCACTTAATCAAATTAGCCACTGGCTCTACCATCTGAGCTACCTCCCAAAATCCCACCGAAGCGAGTTCGAAAATCCAGCCTTGACAAAATATACTTTGCAGTCCTCTTTACTGTCTTATCTCGGTGGGTGGTATTCCTACATACCTTAGTCCCCTTGCCGGGTCTTTGCTACTTCACGACGGCGAGTTGCCTCGAACACGGCCAACTCATTCATCATCGTTGATACATACATCTCATTGCAGAAGCGGTCTTCACCTGTACGAGCTACCACATCCTTCATAATCTGATGAGCCTCGCACATCAATGTGAACAGGTCAGCCAATTCTGTGTCATTCAAATTTTCCAAATACTTAGGATCCATACTGATTATATTTTTAGGGTTATTACTTCATCTCTATCTCTACACCGCCAAAGTCACGCACGGCCACATATCTAATCTTCTCGGCCAGCTTACTCTTATGGCGATAGTTCAAAGCATTGTTCACGGTCTTTACGCTCACTCCAAAACGAGCGATTAACTTCTTATTTGCACCGTACTCCAAAACAATTTTTCGTCTCATAATTTACAACTTCTTGTATATGTCAATTTTTTTTACTACCTTTGTCGCGATTTTACCGTTTTTGTAAAAACTGTGCAAAGGTAGGAAATTTTTCCGACATGACAAAATTTTTATAGGATTTTTTTCCTATTTTGTGTATTTTTTTGTGTTTTTTATGGAATCTAAGGACATTTTAGGGGCAATTTTGTCCGAATTAAAGCTTAACACACGTGAATTTTCCGATATTCTCGGATACTCACTAACCAAGTTGTATGACCTTCAAAGGGGGAAAACCAAGAAACTAAGTGCAGACTTAGTTGCGTTAATCTTGGAAAAATATCCGACATTCAGTAAAACATGGCTCCTAACAGGTGAGGGGGATATGCTATTATCCTCCCCTGATAATAACCAAGGATCAACCAAGGACGAACCAAGGACGAACCAACCTACCACCTGCCATACGCAGGCGGGTATCCCACTTATTCCGGTGGACGCGGTGGCTGGCTTCAACGGAATTGATTCGCCTACCATACGGATACACGACTGCCAACGCTATCTGGTACCCGAATTTCAGCAACTTAATGCTGAGTTTATGATCCGCGTGAGTGGTTCCAGCATGTACCCTAAGTATTCCAGTGGCGACATACTGGCATGCCGTAAGCTGACCTCATACCATTTCATACAATGGGGCAAGATTTATGTGATTGACTCCGAACAGGGTGCTATGGTGAAGCGCCTCTTTCCGTGTGATGAGAACCAAGATAGTGTAATTTGCAAATCAGATAACCCAAACTATCCGCCCTTTGAATTGCCCAAAATAGAGATCCGTTCTCTGTCTATAGTCCTCGGTGCAATCCGCTTCGAGTAGGAAAAATTTCCATATATTATAATAGGGTGCAGCTCTTATAGGGTTGCACCTTTCATTTTACCCTAAAATAGCCATTTTTAGACCTTTCAAGCAGGCAAAAATCGTTAAAATGCTGATTTTGTGCGTATTAACTTTATTTTTCGTGCAAAAAAAGGTACTTAAAGGGGGTGATTCGCGCTATTTTTGGTACATTAAGGTTTGTTTGTTCCTGCACAAAAAGTGCATTAAAGGGGGCTATCCGCGGTAATTGGA
>JAZNPR010000006.1:0-20586 GCA_045589755.1 Paludibacteraceae bacterium | reverse complement strand
ACCCCACAAGCTATCGACCTCATGCGCGAAGGTGTGATTGAGTTCGTAGTGAGTGTACCAAAGGATATCGTTACCGACCCACAAAACGATGTTTGCTACCATGTTCGTCGTGCGGCTATTGACCTCAATGTGCCATTGCTCACCAATGCACGCCTTGCAGCAGCGTTCATCAACGCCTTCTGCACTGTAGATGTCAACGACCTCGCTATCCAATCGTGGGATGAGTATAAATAATATATTAAGGTGTAAATAAACTATAGTATCTTTCTTGGTTCTTACCTGTCTCCTTCGAGACAAACACGGCAACGACACGGCAACGGGACGGCAACGACAGCCATCTTCACCGAGAGACGACCGAGAGATCACCGAGAGAAGAGCGAACAAAAAACATACAACAATGCAAGCTTTAACAGCAACCAATTTTAACTTTCCTGGTCAAATCAATGTGTACCACGGCAAAGTGCGTGACGTATATTTTATCGGTGAGGACTGCCTCGCTATGGTAGCCACCGACCGTATTTCTGCCTTTGATGTAATCCTGCCAAAGGGTATTCCATTCAAAGGCCAAATCCTCAACCAAATCGCAGCTAAGTTCCTTGATGCAACGGCTGACATCGTTCCTAACTGGAAGCAAGCTACTCCCGACCCTATGGTGACCGTAGGTGTTCGTTGTGAGGGCTACCCAGTAGAGATGATCGTTCGCGGTTACCTCTGCGGCTCTGCATGGCGTGCTTACAAGAGCGGCGTGCGTGAGATCTGCGGCGTACAATTGCCAGAGGGCATGCGCGAGAACGAGAAGTTCCCTACCCCAATCATCACCCCTACTACCAAGGCGGAGATTGGTGCACACGACGAGGACATCTCTCGCGAAGAGATTATCGCTCAAGGACTTATCCCAGAGGCAGAGTACGAGCAATTGGAGAAATACACCCTTGCTCTCTTCGCTCGCGGACAAGAGATTGCTGCTAAACAAGGACTTATCCTCGTGGATACCAAATATGAGTTTGGTAAACATGGCGATCAAATCCTTCTTATGGACGAGGTACATACTCCAGACTCTAGCCGCTACTTCTACGCAGAGGGCTATGAGGAGCGTTTTGAGGCAGGTGAGCCACAAAAGCAACTCTCCAAAGAGTTTGTGCGTGAGTGGTTGATGGACAACGGCTTCCAAGGCAAAGAGGGACAGCAAGTACCAGAGATGACCGATGAAGTAGTGGCAGGTATCACCGCCCGCTATATCGAGCTATACGAAGGTATCACAGGCGAAAAACTCGTCCTCAACGCTTCT
This sequence comes from Paludibacteraceae bacterium, assembly GCA_045589755.1. Lineage (GTDB taxonomy): Bacteria > Bacteroidota > Bacteroidia > Bacteroidales > Paludibacteraceae > Colicola. The sequence goes on along the minus strand of JAZNPR010000006.1, from coordinate 19,298 downwards.
GCAGAAGACCTCACCGCTCGTATTGAGAAGAATTTGACCGACTATTTAACAAAATAACCTACACGGATTATTAATAAACAACAATATCAAAATATAAACGACAATACTGACAACTTGCGCGGCAATCAATACTCCTGCCGCGCTCAAGAGGGCAATTGTTAATTAGTTCATAATTGAAGTATAATATCCTTGCCGCTCGAGGGATATTGATTCGAGCGGAATATTGTCAATATTGTCGTCAAAAAAATAAAATATTGTTGAATAAAATAATCATCGTTGTTGTTATAGACAAGAAAACATGGCTGGATTTTTTGGTACAATTTCTACAACCTCCTGCGTCACCGATGTCTTCTACGGCACCGACTACCACTCCCACCTCGGTACACGCCGAGCGGGTATGGCAACGTACGACACAGAAAGGGGCTTCAAACGAAGCATTCACAACATACAAAACTCGCACTTCCGAACCAAGTTCGAAGATGAATTACACGAGTTCAGTGGCAACGCAGGCATTGGTATCATCTCCGACACCGATGCACAACCTTTGCTCATCAACTCGCACCTTGGTCGCTTTGCTATCAGCACCATCGGCAAGATCAACAATATGGATGAATTAGTCAATCATTTGTTGGATCAAAACATGCACCTCACAGAGTTCAGTAGCGGACGCGTAAACCCCACTGAATTAGTAGGTTTGCTCATCGTACAGGGCAAAGACTTCGTGGACGGAATCGAGAATGTGTACAAGCAAATCAAAGGTTCATGCAGTATTCTCATTCTCACCGAAGATGGTATCATCGCTGCTCGCGACTCATGGGGACGCACACCTATTATATTAGGTAAGCGCGATAATGCTTTTGCTATTGCCAGCGAATCATCCTCTTTCTTCAATCTCGGTTTTGAAACGGAGTATTTCATGGGCCCTGGTGAGATTGTTCGCGTATATGCAGACCACGTGGAGCAATTGCGTAAACCTAACGACAAGATGCAGATTTGCTCTTTCCTTTGGGTGTATTACGGTTTCCCCACCTCCGACTACGAAGGTCGCAATGTAGAGCAAGTGCGCTATGCTTGCGGTCATGCTATGGGTAATAGCGATGATGTGAAAGCCGATATTGTCTGCGGTATTCCTGATTCAGGTATTGCTATGGCGATTGGTTATTCGCACACTTCGGGCGTGCCTTACCAACGTGCCATCACCAAATATACCCCTACTTGGCCACGTTCTTTCACCCCATCGCAACAAGCCACACGCGACCTCGTTGCTAAGATGAAACTCATTCACAACTACTCTATCCTACGTGGAAAAAGTGTGCTCTTCTGCGACGATTCTATCGTGCGTGGCACGCAACTCCGCGACAACACCCGTTGTCTTATCGAAGCAGGAGCCAAAGATGTGCATATGCGTATTGCATGTCCGCCTATCATGTATGGCTGTCCATTCACGAACTTCACCACATCGAAGTCGGACATGGAACTCATCACCCGCCGTATTATTGCGGATTTAGAGGGTGAAGAAGCAGCCAATAATCCAGAGCGTATCAAGGCATATGCGACGTCGGACTCCTTGGAGTACCAACGCATGATCCGTGCTTTGCGCGACCGCTTTGCGCTCAAGTCCCTCAAATACACCAAGATAGAGGACCTCATCGCCGCCATCGGACTACCGAAATGCAAAGTCTGCACTTACTGCTTCGATGGTGCCAACCCACAAGAGTAACAACATTGAACAATACTGAACTATGTTGAACAATACTGAACCCTTTAATAACGAAAAGTACATTCTCCGTCAGTCGGAGCATATCAAAGAGCGTATAGCGCAGTTTGGCAACAAACTCTATTTGGAGCTCGGGGGTAAGCTCTTTGATGATTTCCATGCCAGTCGCGTACTACCTGGTTTTCAGCCAGATAGCAAGCTCACTATGCTCACGCAACTCCGTGATACCATGGAGATTGTCATCGTCATCTCTGCTGCCGATATTGAGAAGAACAAAGTGCGTCAAGACTTGGGTATCACCTACAATGTGGATGTATTGCGCCTCAGAGAGGAGTTTATGGCTCGAGGTTTCCTTGTTAACTCCGTGGTTATCACCCACTACAGCGGTCAAGTATCGGCACAGAACTACAGCCAACGATTGGAGCGACTGGGTATCACCACCTATTATCATTATACGATTGACGGCTACCCCCACAACGTAGCACTCATTGACTCGGAAGAAGGGTTTGGCAAAAACGATTATATCGAGACGACTCGCCCACTCGTAGTTGTCACGGCTCCTGGTCCTGGCAGTGGTAAGATGGCAGTTTGCCTCTCGCAACTATACAACGAGCATGTACGCGGTAATCAAGCAGGATATGCCAAGTTCGAGACTTTCCCTGTGTGGAACCTGCCCCTCAAGCACCCTATCAATATGGCATACGAGGCAGCCACAGCCGACCTCAACGATGTGAATATGATTGACCCATACCATTTAGAGGCATATGGCAAGACGGCAGTTAGTTACAACCGCGACACGGAGATCTTCCCTGTATTAGATGCCTTATTTACAGGCATTTATGGGCACAATCCATATAAGTCGCCTACCGATATGGGTGTAAACATGGTGGGCTTTTGCATAGATGATGACGCAGCATGTTGTGAGGCCAGCAAACAGGAGATTATCCGCCGCTACTACCATGCATTGAACGATTTTGCCAATGGTGACATCAGCGAATCAGTAGTCAATCGTATTGCCCGTCTATTCAAACAAGTGGGTATTAGTACCGCAGACAGACGCACAACGGTGGCAGCCAACGAACGCAAAGAGCGCAATAGTGCGATGGCAGTAGCAGCTATCGAGTTGCATGACGGTACCATCATCACCGCCGAAGCCTCTCCCCTACTCGGTTCGAGTGCAGCACTCTTGCTGAATGCGACAAAGTACCTCACAGGGATTGACCACGATGTAAAACTCATTCCTCAGGAGATGATTGAGCCTATCCAACACACCAAAATCAGTTACCTCAGAGGGCGCAATCCTCGATTGCATACTGATGAAGTGTTGGTAGCACTATCTGTCCTCTCCTTACACGATGAGAACTGCCGCAAGACCTTGGAAGCCCTACCCCAATTGGCTGGTTGTCAAGTCCACTCCACGGTAATGCTCTCCGAGGTGGACCGCAAGATTTTCCGCAAGTTAGGTATAGAGCTAACTTGCGACCCCGTGAAGAAGTGATATCGTAAAAACGTAAAGGCGTTGAGTCCACACAAGAAATGCCTGTAACTACTACATTTTATTCAGTAGCACCGCCGTATAGCATGCCCCACGCTTTCTGTCTTAGTGCGCAGGCGTCCTAATCCCACATAGCTGCTATAGAGTTTCACAACGGACATATCATCCAATTTATATTTGACAGAGTAACTATAGAAAAGTGGTAAAAGTAACAGAAAAAAGAGTGAAAATTTGCATATGTACGATTTTTTGTGTAATTTTGCGGGCTAATTGTATATTAAACAGTAAATGGATTATAAATACTTACATACCATTAACTATCCTATTGACTTAAAAAAATTACCTATTGATGCGCTCCCACAAGTATGCGATGAGGTAAGAGACTTAATCATTCAGGAGCTTAGCCGTAATCCTGGTCATTTAGGTTCGTCGTTAGGAACTGTAGAACTAACTGTTGCATTGCACTATGTCTTTGATACGCCTAACGATCAACTCGTTTGGGATGTAGGACATCAGGCATATGCACACAAAATTCTAACTGGAAGACGCCTACGTTTTCACACCAACAGACAATTTAAGGGGCTCGCTCCTTTCCCCACTCCTGCGGAGAGCGAATATGATGCTTTTGTCGCTGGACACGCAAGCAATAGTATTTCCGCAGCGTTGGGTATTGAGATTGGCAACGAAGCAATAAAGCGAGAAACGGAAGACAAAAGACAAAGAGTAGTTGCAATCATCGGCGATGGTGCTATGACGGGCGGATTAGCATTCGAGGGACTAAACAATACCTCTATGCTCAAGAATAATCTGCTGATTGTACTCAATGACAATAATATGGCTATCGACCCTCTCAAAGGTGGTTTTACGCAATACCTAGTAGATTTGACTACGAGCAAACGATACAATCGCTGGCGTTGGTGGGGATACCGCGCAGCACGCAAAATGCACTTGATTAATGACAATAACAAAGGACGTGTACAACGCTTTACGAATAACTTAAAAGCCCTACTGACCAAACAAGAAAACAACCTATTCCAAGGACTCAACTTGCGTTATTTTGGTCCTGCTGATGGACACGATGTGCTAAATCTTGTACGCATATTTAATGAGATAAAAGACTACGAAGGACCTAAAGTACTACATATCATCACCAAAAAAGGCAAAGGATACCAACCTGCTGAAAATGACCAAACGACTTGGCATGCTCCAGGGGAGTTTAGTGTTGAGACAGGTGAAAGAAAAGGAGCAATTATACGAGATGGAGATGAGCAAATAAAACAAGAGCCACTATGGCAAGAAGTGTTTGGCGAACAATTGCTCCAACTAGCAAGGGAAGATGCACGCATCGTTGGAGTAACGCCTGCTATGCCAAGTGGTTGTAGCATGAATATCATGCAACGCGAGTTGCCTACCCGTGTGTTTGATGTCGGCATTGCTGAGGGACATGCTGTCACATTCTCCGCTGGTATGGCAAAAGCAGGCTTGGTACCGTACTGCAATATCTACTCCAGTTTCTTACAGCGAGCCTATGACAACATTATCCACGATGTAGCTTTGCCTAAACTGCATGTAGTATTTTGTATTGATCGTGCAGGCATCGTCGGAAATGACGGTGCTACGCATCATGGTCTGCTAGACATGGCGTACCTACGTCCAATACCCAATATGATTGTCGGTGCCCCAATGACAAATACGGACCTCAAGCAAATGATGCGAATAGCCAAAGACTACAATGGTCCTATCGCCATCCGTTATCCACGAGGACGTAGCATCAATCATCTTGGTTATGCACCTGTCGTACTTGGACAAGGAGTTTGCATAAAACGAGGAATTGAAGTAGCCGTGTTAAGCATTGGAGCTATTGGTAATACCGTCATAGATGCTATCAATAGCATGGAGATGGGAAAACGCAACCTTTTTGCACATTACGATATGCGCTGGTTAAAGCCTATCGACAAACTTCTCCTAGCAGAAATAACACAACACTTCCAAACAATCATCACCATAGAAGACGGCATGATTGATGGCGGATTGGGTAGTACCGTATCGGAATACATAACGAGCCTATACACTGCTAGTAATCAAGCTATTGCAATGGAAGAATTTAGGCCTCCTAAGCTTATACGACTTGGTGTAAACGACCAATTTGTAGAGCACGGAAGTACCAAAGAATTGTATCAACTCTTGAAATTAGACAAAGAAGGTATATGCGAATCATTATTGCAGGCGCTGGAGCTGTAGGACGCCACTTGGCGAAGCTCCTTTCACGCGAAGATATGGACATCAGTCTTATTGACGACCGTCAAGACCGTCTTGGCGACCTTGATGCAAACTATGACCTGCTAACCAAAGTGGGTAGTCCGATGTCTATTCATGATTTGAAAAGCATTGGAGTAAAAGATGTAGACCTCTTTATCGCAGTTACTCCATCAGAATCAGATAATATCACGGCCAGTCTGCTCGCTAATCAATTGGGAGCAAAGAAAACACTAGCGCGCATTGACAACTACGAGTATCTGATTCCTGAGAACAAACGCCTCTTCGAGCAGATGGGACTCAACCACCTCATCTACCCAGAACTACTTGCAGCGCAGGAGATTACCGCTTCGCTCAAAACCAACTGGATGCGTTATCATCTGACTCTATGTGGTGGAGCGTTGGAGATGTGCGTGGTGAAAGTACGCGAAGGAGCGGAAGTGATTGGCAAGCAATTTATGTCAGGATTCTTCAATCACGGATTATACCGAGTAGTGGCTATCAAACGCGGACAAGAAACAATCATTCCTACTGGTCAAGATGAAATAAAAGTAGATGATATGGTCTATGCAGTATGCACACATGACAACATGAAAATACTACGCGAGCATCTTGGTAAACAAAAACATGAGATTCGCAATATCATCTTCTTTGGCGGTTCAAAGATTGCACAAAAAACCGTACAGAACCTCCCCGATGACCTCAATATCAAGATACTTGAGGCTGATCGAGAACTATGTTACCACCTCAGTGAAAAAATCAATAATGCATTGATTATCAATGCAGACGGAAGCGATATGGCTGTGCTAAAAGATGAGGGGATAGAGGATGCCGATGCTTTTGTAGCAGTAACAGATAATAGCGAAGCGAATATCTTTGCATGTATGGCTGCAAAACGCTTTGGTGTTAAAAAAACCATCGCAGAAGTGGAGAACATAGATTATATTACCATGGCAGAGGGTTTGGATATTGGTACAGTTCTCAACAAAAAGACTATCGCCGCTTCGTATATCTACCAAATGCTACTAGATGCTAGCGTACTCAACGTGCGCAACTTGACCAGTGCAGATGCAGAGATAGTGGAATTTATGGCGGAGGAGGGTAGCCGCATTACCAAATGTAAGATTCGCGATATGCGACTGCCTAAGGATGCCAATATTGGTGCCATCGTGCGCGCAGGAGAAGGTATCCTCGTGAACGGCGATACGCAAATCTTGCAAGGCGACCAAGTGGTAGTATTTTGTAAAAGCCAAGTAATCCGCCAACTCGAGAAATTCTTCAAATAAATTGTCAACAATCGATACGAAACTATTATGACTCGTACTTTCAATACCCGAATGGTCTTTCGCACGATGGGTGCCTTGTTGCTCATCGAATCGGTGTTTATGACTATGGCACTGGGGGTTAGTCTATGGTACAACGAGGCAGATAGCGATATCTTTCTACTTTCTACCGTCGTTACCTTATTGGTAGGCATGATTGGTTTGCTGATTGGGCGTCATGCTGAGTCGCGCATGGGGGAGAGAGAGGGCTATGTGATTGTGGCAATGGTATGGGTGGTCTTCTCCGCTTTTGGATTGCTACCCTATTACCTCAGCGGACAAGTACCCAGTTTCACAGACGCATGGTTTGAAAGTATGTCGGGTTTTACCACTACGGGAGCTACTATTATCCCAGACCTAGAGGTGATTACTCATGGGCTACTTTTTTGGAGGTCGCTAACCCAATGGATTGGTGGTATGGGAATCATTGTGCTGTCTATTGCCATCCTTCCTATTTTTGGGCTCAATGGTATGCAGTTGTACGCAGCTGAAGTGTCAGGTTTGACCTACGAGAAAGTGTCGCCACGCATTGCTGACACGGCAAAGATGATGTGGACAACCTATGTATTGCTGACTGCTGCTGAGGTGTTAGCCTTGTGGCTATGTGGCATGGATGTGTTCGACGCGGTGTGTCACTCGTTCTCTACAATTGCTACGGGCGGTTTCTCGACGCATAACAATAGTCTAGAGTTCTATGATTCCGCAGCTATCCATTATACCGTGACATTCTTTATGTTCATATCGGGTATCAATTTCGTGCTGCTTATCTACTTATTGCGTGGCAAAGCACGCAACTTCTTCCAAGATGAGGAATTGCGTTGGTATAGTGTAGCAGTAGCAATATTTGCAGTATTGCTGACTTTAGGGCTGTATATTGCTCGCCCAGGTTGGTCAGGTGTCGAGATGGAGCGCGCTTTCCGCGATAGTTTGTTCACGGTGATTAGTTCGATGACCTCTACGGGCTATACCATCTCCGACTATATGTATTGGCCAGTAGTGGCATGGGTAGTCATATTCTTCCTGATGCTGACTGGTGCGTGCGCTGGTAGTACAGCAGGCGGTATTAAATGGGTACGTTTAGCGATTATTATGAAGAACGGTATAGCTGAATTCCAACGTCGTATTCACCCAAATGCGATTATCCCTGTGAAGCTCAACGAGAAGGCCGTTCCGCAGCAGACCATCAACAACATCATGGCGTTCTTGATTTTTTATGTCTTCATCATAGCTGTCACAGTGGTGATTTTCTGTGCGACTGGTGTAGATTTCGATGAGGCTATTGGTTCTGCTGTTTCGGCAATTGGCAATGTTGGTATCAGTATCGGTCAGTTTGGTCCTGCGGGAACCTATGCAGACTTCCCTATGGTAGCTAAATGGGTAATGAGTTTCGTTATGCTGATTGGTCGTTTAGAGATTTTCACCGTGCTGCTTCTTTTCACACGAATACTATGGAAAAAATAAAAGATAGCCTCATCGCTGAGAAGGGCTATCTTTTAATAAGTTTCAATTATTTTTTAGGCATCCTATCGGTTCGGATACCACTTCCGTTACCACTCCAGCAACACTTTGCCGCATTGACCGCTGCACATAATGTCGAAGCCCTTTTGGAAGTCATCGAAGTGGAAGCGGTGGGTAATCACTGGACTCAAATCCAAACCACCCAACAACATCTGCTCCATCTGGTACCATGTCTCCCACATGCGGCGGCCAGTGATACCCTTGATAGTCAGCGCATTGAAGATGATATCAGACCAATTGACTTGCGTGTTGCTTGGCAAAATACCTAATTGAGCAATGTTCGCACCTTTATACATATGCGCAATCATATCATTAAACGCTGCAGGTGCACCTGACATCTCCAAGCCAATATCGAAGCCGCGGATACCCAATTGCTTCATAGCGCCTTCTACGGTCTCGCCCTTCGAGCCATTGACGGTAATAGTAGCACCCATCTTCTTGGCAATCTCAAGGCGTTGCTCGTTGAGGTCAGTCACGACGATATTCTTCGCACCTGCATAGCGGCAGATACCTGCTGCCATGGTACCAATGAGTCCTGCACCTGTAATCAACACATCCTCACCCAAAAGTGGGAATGCCAATGCGGTGTGTGTCGCATTACCGAATGGGTCCATGATAGCCGCGAAATCATCTGGAATCTCAGGGCGTACATGCACAATATTGCTCTCAGGGATAGCTACATACTCTGCAAAGGCTCCGTCCTTGCCCATGATGCCGACTGAGATAGTGTTCTCGCACACGTGACCCATGCCACGACGGCAGTTGCGGCAAGTACCGCAAACAATATGGCCTTCTGCAGTTACACGATCGCCGACCTTTACGCCACGAACACCAGGTCCAACTTCGACTGCCACGCCCACGAACTCGTGACCCATGATATAGGGCGGTGTGCAATGGCTTTGTGACCACTCGTCCCATTTGTACATGTGCAGGTCCGTACCGCAAATAGCGGCTTTGGTGACCTTGATGAGCACATCATTCACGCCTACTTGAGGCATTGGCACCTCTTCCATCCAGAGCCCAGGCTCGGCATAACGTTTTACTAAGGCTTTCATATTGTTGTATTGTTCAAAATTGTTCAGTATTGTTCAAAATTGTTCAATGTGGTTCACATTTTTCAATTTCGGCGCAAAGGTAGTGAAAAATCACGAATTATGCAAGAGTTTGTTGTATTTTATGAGAACACTTCCTAATAATATGTTGCAAAAATCTTCGGCGCGGAAAGAGTTTTGCGCCGAAGGTAGTGGTAAAAGATGATAGAGGATTATATTTCTACTACCTTTATGAACTCGCCAATGATGCAAAAGTCTTCTATGTCATCCGCAGATAGTTCGATGCAGTGGTAAGCACGATTCAGTGGGTGCAATTCAATGGACTCATGTTCCCATTCACCAAACTCGTTGTATTTCTTCTGGCTATGGTATTCCTTAATAGAATAACTACCTTCATACTCCGTATCTACGCTACCTTGATGCTCTGCAAGGATGATTTTACCTTCGCGTGAGCCACCTTGATAACGCTGGAAGAGGCAATAATCGCCATCATGGATGCGTGGCTCCATAGAGTGACCGACTGCCTGAATAATAAACTTATTGCAGTCTTTCTTGCCAAAACCATTCACTTGCATCCAACCGATATGTTCTGCTGGCTCATAATGACCGAAAAGACCACAAGCAGCCCGTACTGAATACACAGGATAATAGGCAATGTATTTTTGCTCCTCATCCACTTCCTCTAATATAAGTGGTTGTGTTTCCGTTTCTGCTGAGGATACAGGTTGTTCGGTTGCTATTTTTTGCTCCTGCAATGATGGGCGTATATCGCTATTGTTGTCAGTCCATTGTTCGCATTGTCGGATGACAATCTCCATTGCATTCTCAGTAGCCTCTGGTGGGTAGTTATACTTCTTTAAGAGGCGTTTCACCAGTCGGCGCATGCCTGCGCGAGCGGACTCCTTCTTCTGCCAATCAATGGTGCGGTTCTTGCGAAGCATGTCGGTGAGTTCTTTGGTCATCGCCACCAGTTCTTCGTTGGTATAGAAATCCTGTACTGCTTCGGGTTTGGTGAGTGCATCGTAGAAAGATTTCTCTTCGCTATTCAACCCCAGTTCATTGCCCTGTTTTTCTGCTTCGGAGATATCATTTGCCAAGTGCAATAATTCTTGGATTACCTCTTCGTTGGTGAGCATACCTTTGAGGTAGTTGGATAGTGAGCGATTTAGCAGTTCGGAGAATTTTTCAGCTTGTATCAAGTTGGTGTGCTGATAATGTTTCACGCGCTCGTTGATGAGGTTTTTGAGTATCTCGATAGCGATATTCTTCTCTTTCATGCGTGCTATCTCAGCCAAGAACTTCGCATCGAAGATAGAGAACTCCTCTTGCACATCGGCAAAGAGATTGATAATGCTATCGCTTTTGATACTCTGTTTGAGCAGGGCGTTGATGCGTTCGTTGATGTCCCGTAAGGATATTTTTCCTCTGCCCTCTACGCGTGTAATGAGTGTGCGCACTGCCTCGAAGTATGCCGAATGTAGGCGTTCATCGTAGCTGAGCAGACTATGGCATAGCGAGCGTGCTTGAATGAGCAGTTGTGCCTGTTTGACAAACTGGTTTTTGGTTTCTTGTTTGTCGGCAGACTGCAAGTAGTCCACACCTCTGCTGATGGCTTTAGCACGTTGCAGGTCGGATGTGCCGAAGAATGCTGCGTAGTCAAAACCGTGTAGCAGATCGCGGCAGACTTCGAGTCGCTTTTGAAATTCTGGGTATGCTGTTTTGGATATGTCAGTATCGCCGTAGTTCTCGCGGTCGCGAATGGTGTACTCCTTCATCGCCTGCTTGAGCGCAGCAGCTATACCCACATAATCGACCACCAAACCGCCCTGCTTGTCGCCGAACACGCGATTGACGCGCGCAATGGCCTGCATGAGGTTGTGTCCTGCCATGGGTTTGAATACATACATGGTGGACAGCGATGGTACATCAAAACCCGTGAGCCACATATCCACTACAATGGCTATCTTGAGTGGGCTATCGTTATCTTTGAAGCGTTTCTCAAGTTCCTTTTTGTGGGTATCGTTGCCGATGATTGGTCGCCATTCTTCGGGGTCTTGGTTGCCCGATGTCATCACTACTGCCACTTTCTCTGTCCACAGTGGGCGCAGTTGCAAGATACGTTGATAGATCTTCATGGCTATTGGGCGTGAGTATGCCACAATCATAGCCTTGCCCGTCTGCTCGTATTGGCGGTAATCTTCGTAGTGGGTAAGGATGTCATCTACCAATGAGTTGATGGTTTCATCTGCACCCAACAGCGAATCAATGCGCGCCAGTTCGCGTTTGCTTTTCTCGATAGCGTACTCTTCGGCTTCTTCTGCCATTTGGTCGTATTCGGCATCAATGCGTTGCAGGGTGGCTTCATCGAGTTTGAGATTGACCACACGACTCTCGTAGAAGACGGGGCGAGTGGCACCATCTTTGACGGCTTGGGTCATGTCGTAGATGTCGATATAATCGCCAAACACCTCGCGTGTAGAGTGGTCTTTGAAAGAGATAGGTGTGCCTGTAAAGCCGATATATGTAGCATTAGGCAAGGCGTTGCGCACCATACGCGCTGCACCAATCTTGAGTTTGCCTGTTTGTTTGTCGATGGTCTCGGTGAGTCCGTATTGGCTGCGGTGGGCTTCATCAGCCACCACGATGATGTTTCTGCGTTGGGATAGTGGTTCTTCGCCCTCCTCGAACTTCTGCATGGTGGTGAAGAATATTCCATTGGCTTCGATACCGTCCAGCAGTTCGCTGAGGTGTTTTCTACTTTTGGCTTGTACGGGCACTTGGCGCAAGAAGTCGGCGCACTTGCTGAACTGCCCAAAGAGTTGGTTGTCGAGGTCCGTGCGGTCGGTAATGACCACGATAGTAGGCGAAGATAGCGCACGCTGTAGGCACTTGGCAAAGAACACCATCGAGAGGGACTTACCACTACCTTGTGTATGCCAGAACACACCACCTTTGCCGTTGGTGGTAGTGGCTTCTTTGACAGAAGTGATGGCTTTGCGCACGGCATAGAACTGGTGGTAACCAGCCAGTATCTTGGCACTCTGTTTCTCCTCTTTGGAGAAGCAGATGAAGTCGCGCAGGATTTCGATTAGTCGCTCTTGCTCAAACATACCGCAGAAGAGCACATGGAAATTAGCGAAGTGGTTGTCTTCGGTTTGTCCATCTACTGTCTTCCATTCCATGAATCGGTCTTCGCCCGAAGTGATAGTACCTGCTTTGGATGTCACCAGATCGCTCATCACGCAGAATGCGTTATAGACAAACAGCGATGGTATCTCTTGCATGTAGTTGCGCAGTTGGGCGTATGCTTCCGATACATTGGTTTCGGTGCGTGAGGGTGATTTGAGTTCCATCACCACCAATGGCAGACCATTGATAAAGACAATGATATCTGCTCGGCGCACGGAATGTTCTTCTATGGACCATTGGTTAGCCACTACGAAATTGTTGTGCAATGGGTGGTCGTAGTCTATGAGCCGAACGCATGCGGAGTGTTGTTCATTGCCGTCGAAATAGCTGACATCTACTCCGTTTTGCAGGTAATCGGTAAATACCTCATTGCGTTGCACAAGTGAGCCCGTGTCGATTTGCCGAATCTTATCTATGGCTTCTTGAATAGCCACAGCAGGCAGAGCAGGATTGATAGCCAATAGCGACTGCTGTAGTCGGTCGAGGAACAGTGGCTCAGTATAATCGCGCACTATATCTGGACCGTAGATATACTCATACCCGAGTTGTAGTGTAAACAACTCAATAATCGCTTGCTCGTAGTTCGCTTCGTTGAAGGTATCTTTGCTCATAGTGGATGTAATTGAATTTAAATGTTTACACTTCAGTTAAATTCAATAAGAAATCAAATAAACTTATCGTTACAACACCTTGTTCATCTACTTTACGTTTGATATCATCACCAACAATGATCACTTTGCGGAAATTATCTCCCGTATTGAGTAATGAACGCTTTTCTTGATTTTCCTTTTCTTCTGTAGGCATGCGGTAGGCAGATTGGATATAGATTCTTTCTGCACCTTTATTTACAACGAAATCTACTTCCAATGCTTGATGAATCGTTTTTCCATTGTCATCTCTTCCCCACGTATCTACGCGACCAACATCTACGCGATAACCACGCATACGCAGTTCATTGTAGATAATATTTTCCATGATATGAGGTTCTTCTTGTTGCCTAAAGTTGAGTATTGCGCCTCTCAATCCCATATCAGCAAAATAGTACTTAGTTTCTACGCCAATATATTTTCTACCTTTCACATCATATCGTAGTGCCTTCTCTATTATAAAAGCATCTTCAAGATACTGGATATAGTTACCAATCGTTTTGTCGCTGATTACTATATGTTCAATCGTCTGGAAAGTATTGCTGATACGTTTCGGATTGGTTGGCGCACCAATACCTGATGCCAAGACCTGTATCACTTGTTTCATTCCATCAGGATTGCGCAGATGATTCCGTTCAATAATATCTCTAAAATATGTAAGTTCATATAGATTAAGCAGATAATCTATTTTCTTTTCATCTGTTTCGAATTGCAATATTTGAGGCAATCCGCCAAAAGTGTAATAGTTTTTCCATGCTTGGTTTCTATCGCCACCCACGACTTCGAAATATTCTTTGAACGATAATGGGTATACATGTATTTCTTCTCCTCTTCCTCGAAATTCAGTTACAATATCTGAGGAGAGAAATTTAGAATTGGAACCAGACACATAGATATCCAATTGACGATTTTGCATGAGTGAAAGTAACACTTCTACAAAATCATTGACCAATTGTACCTCATCTAAAATGACATAATGGCGTTTGCCATCTGGTTGTATTAGATTATCAATATGATTGAGCAGAAGGTCAGGATCTCGTAGAGGTTTACTTTTCCAATGATCCAACGAAATTTCAATGATATGATTTGGTTCTATTCCTTTATCAATCAAATACTGATGAAATAATTCAAAGAGCAAGAATGACTTACCTGAGCGTCGTATTCCTGCTATGATTTTAATAAGTCCATTGCCTTCGCTAGCAATGAGTTTATTTAAGTATTGCTGTCTTGGTATTCGCATTTACGTCGTTTTTTTTTGTATTGCCAATGATTTTCGGCACAAAGGTAGTAAATTATTTTGATTTGAGCAAATAGTTTGTATCTTTTTTGCAGAAGAATACTATGTAAATAGTTTCTATTCATTTATTTAAACGAGTAAAATCACATTATCGGCTATATTTTGGATGTCAAAAATCACATTATCGGTGGTATTTTATAAGATTTTGTGATTTTTCGCTGGCACATAAGTGAATTATTTTGAATTATGCAAATAGTGTGTGCATTTTTCCCCGCAGGTTTCGGGACCACCATAGGACATCTGTGGGACATCTATGGGCTTTCTGTGGGCTAAATGTGGTTGGCTGTCAGTTCCGATACCACTCCGTTACCACTCGGATGTTCATGGGTGGTTGTTCAGCGAAATAATGGTGTGTATGATTACTTTAGTTGATTTTTGATCTGTTGTTTGCGGTTTAATAGACTATCCTTCCGTTGCTTAAGAGTATCTATAGTCCCTTGATAGGGATTCGGAAAAAATCCATATATATGACTATTCTTTTCCTCTCCATCTGCTTTCAATTTTGCGATTTGAGCATTAATCTCCACTATTTCTTTGTCTATATCTGCTAATTCTTTTTCCCTATTTTGTTGCAATACAGCTTTATTGGCTTTCTTCGCTTCGATGAAAGCCAATATCGAAATGCCAACTCCAATAGCAGCAATGGTTATTGATATAATAGATTCCCAATTCATATGATTTGTATTTATCAAACGGTTATCTCTCCACTCATTAACTTTGGTAATAAAGTATCGCGCAACTGTGCGAGATATGATGACTCAACGATGTTATTTGTCAATGTATGTATAATGTTATTAAATCGATTTCCGAAATCCTTCAAGACCTCATTAGAGGGAATAATTAGTGGAAGCTTACCGGTTTCTATTGGACTAAGATTCATTTGTGCAGTTCCGCGCGCAATACTAATCATTCGTGCTTTCATATCTTCTTGACGGAATAGTGCATATACAAACAATCGATTATATTCTTCTTTTGGGTGCAATTTAGCAACACGTTGGTTTAATAAACAATTTTCAGTATCAACCAAACAACACCTACCAACATTTCCTGTTAATGATAGTAGAATATCTTCTTTTTTTAATTTACACCATTGAGGCATTTTGGGTGGAATCACATTTAAACAATCTGCACCATCTAATGACATTTTGCCATCTTGTACCCCTTTTATAGTTATTAACTTATACAAACCATTTTCTACAAGATCAGATGATTTGAAGGCAAAACCATTAAGTAAATCTACAATATCAGAAATTACTCCCACTCTCCAATCTTCTGGCATGTTACCGCCAAAAGGTTCAAAGTCCACAAACCATGATTTATAGAGTGCTTGGGCTTGTTGTTCGAGGTTGGCGTTGATACGGCGATTTAATTCGATTTTATCATCAAGAGAAGAAAGAATAGCGACTATTTTATCTTGTGTAGCACGATTAGGTAGAGTTATAGGCATATTGGCAAAAGTAACTGCATTAATATTGCCTCTTGTTCCTCCTGTGTCAAAAGAACGTACCCAATTGTAATATTCTTGTGAGTGTGTGATATATTTCAGTAATCTTGGATTAACCTTTCGAGGGTCTATACTAAATTTGATTAAGAATCCTGCATATACAAGAGTGCCGTCTTGCGGTTGATAAAAATATGTTTTTCCAGTACTAGCTCCAGTTCTTGCAAAAACAATATCATTCTCTTGTAATACATACTTGTATGCATCTTCAGCATCAACCGATTTTAATCCATTGGTATTGATAGAACCATCATCATTAATATCAGTTATTCGCAAATAAGTATATTTCTTAGGGTCATAATCAACAGCAGGCGCACCTATACCATAGGAACCCTTTTCTCCAAGTACTAAGTCTTTTAAAAGAACGATCTTGCAGTTCATAAGTTTACTTTGATTCAATATTACGCCTTAATGTTTCCTCTCTAATATACGATTCTCTCATTTCATGAGGCAGATGGAATCTCTGTTGTCCCTTGCGAGCCTTATATTCGTTTATCATCTCTTGTTTGTGACTTTTTGCAGTCTTTTTGTATATAATCCAAGGGACAACAATTGCAGCGATTACCGCCAAGAGGGAGAATAGACCTGCATAGTCATTCAGTTCTTCTATTATATGTTTGATCCATTCAATCATTATACTTTCTTATTAAGATAGTTGAGAAATGCGCTACATGAAACTAGCATAAAAATAGCTTCTTCTGCTTTGGGAGTATAAACTCCTGTATCATCCATCAATGCATGACGAATACCTGCATCGGGTTGATTGGTATATGCGTATAATTTATCAAAAGCATGTTTTAGTACATCAGGAAAAACTATTCCATTTTTTTCTAATTTATTTAACGCTTTGCCTAATGTGTTTTCGCCTGTTTTCTCTCGACAAAATGCCTCTACAGCAGAAATAGATTCTTTAATCGAATTGCGATAATCGCCATCTGGTCGTTGTGCATATAACTCTAATGCACGATTGAGGTGCATTTTAACATTACGAGCAGAATTGTCAATCGCTGTTTCAATAGTTTTTATTTCTTGTTCAGATGTAATTTCTACAATCTCATCATTAATAATTCTATATGCAAAATTCAATCGCTCAAACGCAGAATTTAATAATTTTATAAAGTGACTTGCTACTGGATATAATTTGTGATTCTTAGCATCAAAGTTACGCAAATATTGAATAGTCTTTTCAATTATATCTAGCTTTTTGTACCACGCATTAGATTTATCCTCTATATATACAGTTGCTACAACGTGGTATTTATATCCATCAGAAAAGTTTGCAGCACGTTCATTTAAAAAATACACCCATAAATATTCTTCTAAGTTTTTATATTCTGCTTTTGCATCTTGATAATAAGCTATTACCTCATTAAATAAATCAGGTAATTTATCATAACAAGAACAAATAGCATTCTGTATTTCAGGTGTAATTTTCTCTCTAATGATTACATCTGAAGCCTTTGTATATCCGTATCTTTCAGAAAAGAGTGCCATAATATCATCAATTTACAATTTATACCCAATACTTTCTAATTGCTTTTTGATTTCTGCTTCGAGGGTGTGGGATTGCTCGAAGAGGGATGCGAGTTCGGTGGTGAGGCGAGTCATCTTCTCCTCAAAGGGTTCGGCATCTTGCTCCTGCTCGGCTATACCGACATAGCGACCTGGCGTGAGGATGTAATCTTGCTCGGCAATATCCTTGATATTCTTCACTGCGCAGAAGCCCTTTTCATCGGTGAGCGTGCCTGCGGCATAAGACTGATAGGTCTGGGCTATGCGCATGATGTCCTCCTCAGTCAGTTCGCGGAGTTTACGCGTAACCATAGTACCCATTTCGCGTGCGTCAATAAAGAGCGTTTGTCCCTGCTGTTTCTTTCGGCGATTGAAGAACCAGATAGACACAGGGATACCTGTAGTATAGAACAACTGCGAAGGCATGGCAATGATACAGTCCACCAAGTCGGCTTCTACCAGTCGTTGGCGTATATCGCCCTCACCACCAGTCTGGCTGGAGAGTGAGCCATTAGCCAAGACTACACCTGCACGACCCGAAGGGGCAAGGTGGTGGATGATATGCTGAATCCATGCGAAGTTGGCATTGCCATCGGGTGGCGTACCATACTTCCAACGCACATCGCCCGTCAAGCGGTTACCGCCCCAATCGCTGAGGTTGAAAGGTGGGTTAGCCATCACAAAGTCGGCCTTCAGCGTAGGGTGTTGGTCATCGAAGAAAGTGTCGGCATTGAACTTACCGAGGTCTGCCTCGATGCCACGGATAGCGAGGTTCATCTGCGCCATCTTCCATGTGGTAGGGTTGCTGTCTTGACCGAAAACAGAGATGTCATTGATATTGCCTTGGTGGCGTTGGATGAATTTAGCCGACTGCACGAACATACCACCAGAGCCACAAGCAGGGTCATAGACGCGACCGTGGTAGGGCTGCAACACCTCTACCAATGTGCGGACAATACATGCAGGCGTGTAGAACTCGCCTGCGAGTTTACCTTCCGCTTCGGCGAACTTAGAGAGGCAGTACTCGTAGGTGCGACCTAAGATGTCCTTTGTGTCGCCCTGCTCGCGCATTTGGATATTGGTGAAGAGGTCCACCACATCGCCCAAACGGCGTTTGTCTAACTCTGGGCGTGCGAAGTTCTTGGGCAAGATACCCTTGAGGCGAAGGTTCTCTCTTTCTATTTGGCGCATGGCATTGTCGATGACCATACCGATCTCGCTGCTGTGCGCTGCCTCGGCAATAATCGACCAACGCGCGTCTTGTGGCACGTAGAAGATGTTTTCGGAGGTGTATTCATCCTTATCCTCTTCAAAGCCCTCGCCTTCAGCAAGCAGTTCGTTGTATTTCGCCTCGAAACGGTCGGAGAGGTACTTGAGGAAAATCAAGCCCAGCACCACCGATTTGTATTCCGATGCATCCAAATTGCCACGCAAGAGGTCGGCTGCTTTCCAAATCTCTTTCTCAAATCCAATATCTGCTGTGTTGATGTTAGCCATAGTATATGATGCTTTTGTTATATTTGGTGCAAAGTTACGGAATTTTTAGGAGATATGCAAGAAAATGGCGAGTTTTTTGCCATTTTCAGTTTAAAGGACGGGGATTACTCGGCGAATTAACGCCGAGCACTGGACTGGTGGGAGAGGGGCAATCTTAATGTCTTATACTGAAATAGGTTTACTCATAAAATGAATAAAAAGTATCAATTATTAAGATTCAAGTTTTATGAAGCGAACTCTAAATCGTTATTCTGCATCATTCAAACAACAAGTTTTGGATGATTATTTTCAGTCA
>JAZNPR010000005.1:0-25465 GCA_045589755.1 Paludibacteraceae bacterium | reverse complement strand
GTCCTCGCATTGAACGACACCTGTGTACCTTTGAGGACACCGACCTCGTTCGTCAAAACTCACTCGCCCACCTCGAAGCTACGGTCGCTCAATGCAGCCTATATGCAATAAAATTTCGTCAGAAAATAAATTTTCACTCATTTTTCTTGCATATATGCAATTTTTGTTGTACCTTTGCACGTTAATTTTGAAATAATAAATAAAAAACAATATGGCAAAGAAAGATTTTAAGAAAGAAGAGCAAAACTTGGAGAACGTACAAGAGGCTCTCAACACTACCAGTGCTTGGATTGAAGCGAACCAAAACAAACTGACATGGACTATTATCGCTATTGCATTGGTGGTAACAGGTGTATTGGCATTGAATACCTATGTTATTAAGCCAAAAGCTGCTGAAGCAAGCAACGAAACTGCAAAAGCAGTGGTTTATTTCACACAAGGCAACTATGAGTTGGCTCTCAATGGCGATGACGCTGAGTGCGTTGGTTTTGAGGCAATTGCTAATGACAACAAGTGCTTGCAAGCAGGCAAGTTGGCTGCTCTCTATGCAGGCGTTTGCTACTATCAATTGGGCGATTATGCTGCTGCCGCTGAGTATTTGGCTAAATTTGATGCTAATGACTTGAATATTGAGCCAGCAGCTTTGCAACTCTTGGGCGATGCGTATGTGCAAATGGAAGACTATGCTAAGGCGGCTAAGGCGTTTACTGCTGCGGCTAAGTCAGGCAACGAGTTGATTGCTCCTATGAGTTTGAAGAAATTGGGCTTCGTTCAAATGGAACTCGGCAACAACGCCGCTGCAAAGAAAGCGTTTGAGACCATCAAGAACGATTATCCAACCTCTACAGAGGCACAAGACATCGAGAAATATATCGCTATTGTTAAATAATTTCGCATTGTACGTAAATTGTACATTGTCAAATTGTAAATTTGTATGACAACTGATTTGTCGCAATATAATGCGAACGAATTGCCTAACGCTGATGTGCTTGCACGTCAGCGTTATGCTATTGTAGTAGCAGACTGGAATAGCGAAATCACTCACAAACTGGCACAAGGCGCTATTGATACGCTAATCAAACATGGCGTGCGTGAGGAGAATATCGACGTGATGCATGTGCCAGGCACCGTGGAACTAACCTATGGCGCAGCGTTGTTTGTCAGCGGTAGAAAAGGCGGCGGTTTCTTGAAAGGCTGCGGCGTAAATGCCGTAATCGTGATAGGATGTGTCATTAAAGGTGATACTCCGCACTTCGATTATGTATGCCAGTCTGTCACTCAGGGAGTAACCATGCTCAATGCTCAAGGCACTATGTGGACGGGGCAAAGTACAGTATGTTATTGTCCTGTCATCTTCTCCGTGCTCACCACTTTGGACAAACAACAAGCATTGGACCGCGCAGGTGGTCGTTTGGGCAACAAAGGTGTAGAAGGTGCGGTGACTGCCATCAAAATGGCGAATCTTTAGTTTAGAGGACATCGCGTAGCGGCTACTGTTGAAAGTTTAGAGGAATATGCGTGTATATAAATTTGGTGGTGCTTCGGTAAAGGATGCCAATGGCGTTCGCAACCTACGGGAAATCGTGGCTCAAACGAGTGATGATTTGATGGTTGTGGTTTCTGCCATGGGTAAGACTACCAATGCGTTGGAGCGTGTAGTGGCTGCACTATCGCAAGGTGACGAACAAACGGCGGAGCAGGAGTGGCTCGGCGTTTTTGACCACCATGTTTATGTGATGCAAGAGTTGGGTTTGCAGCCCAATGTGGATGTGCGTATGCCCCTGATGCCTACGTACAACGCAGAGTGGACATATGACCAGAACTACGACCAGATAGTCAGTCTGGGCGAGATCCTGTCTACGCAGATTGTGGCGGTATATTTGCTTAAAAATGGTATTCGCACCGAATGGTGGAATATCCCCAAATTGCTTCGTACCGATGCCACTTATCGCGAGGCGCAAGTGGATTGGCAACATTCTGCACAGGTGATTCGCGCTGGGTGGAATAGGGTGGAGCGTCCGCAGGTGGTTGTTACACAAGGGTTTATAGGTGGAACAGCAGAAGGCCTGCGTACTACCTTAGGACGCGAGGGATCGGATTATACGGCAGCATTGCTGGGTAATTTCTTAGATGCCGAATCGGTGACTATTTGGAAGGATGTGCCGGGTATCCTCAATGCGGATCCGCGCAAACAGACCGACACCATCAAGATTGACCAACTCTCTTATCACGATGCGGTGGAATTGGCGTATAGCGGTGCGCAGGTGATTCACCCAAAGACTATTCGCCCACTGGAAAACAAGAAAATTCCGCTCTATGTCAAGCCTTTTGGCAATCCGTTGGCGGAGGGATCCATTATTTGTGAAAACGCACAGCCAGTGACTGTGCCTGTGTATATCTGGCGCGAGAATCAGATTCTTATCACTATGCGAGCCAAAGACTTTGCATTTGTGTTAGAGGAGAGTTTGAGTCATATATTTGAGATTATCCATCGCCATCACTTGACGGTGTCGTTGGTGCAATCCAGCGCAGTCACTATCTCGGTGTGTGTGGATAACAACCGTTTTGTGGAACGTGCCATCCAGGAACTGCAAGATGCATATCTTGTCACATGGAACGATAATTTGCGTTTGCTCACGATTCGTGGTACAACGCCTGAAATATTGAAAAAAGAACAAGAAAATAGAACCATCTTACTCAGTCAGACGACACGACGTACCGCCCGACTGGTAATAACACATTAACAACCATGAATGCATATCTCCAGCAGTATTTTTCTGCACAGTATTGGAAGAATCTGGCACTTGATTTTTGGCACGCGCTTGGTACTTGGAAATTCTGGAAAGAATTGGTGGTCATGACCATTGGTATTACAATTGGTGCAGCGGCAGTGTATTATTTCTTGATGCCCAGTCATTTGATTATTGGTACGATCTCGGGTCTGAGCATCGTGATCAATACCCTCATTGGCGGCGATGCTGACACATTTTCTTACTTGGTAATGGGTATCAATGCCTTTTTGCTGATTCTTGCTTTCTTGCTCATTGGTAATGAGTTTGGAGCAAAGACGGTTTATACGGCTATGATTCTTGGTCCACTCACACAGCTTTGGGATCGAATTTATCCATACACCAATCTCACACACCGTGTGATTGAGAATCCAGATGTTCTTTCGCAATTGCAAGCAGGACAAACAGTGCTGGATGTGAATGGCAACCCTTATCTGCTGAGTAGAGCAGGGGAGGTGCTGGAGCAGGTGAAGGATTCTGTGATGTCCGCTGGTTTGGGAATGGGAGATGTGTGGTTTGACCTCATCTGTTTTGTATTGCTGCTTTCTGCCAGTCAGGCCATTGAGTTTCGTGTGAATGCCTCTACGGGTGGCTTGGATATATTGGCGAAGATTATCAACAAGTTTATGCATTTCGATATTGGCATGTCCGTGTCCATTGGCGGCGCATTGATTTGCTGTACCGCATTCTTTATCAACGATTTCCGTATGGTGGTTATTGGTCTGATTGGTACATGGCTCAATGGTATCGTGATCAACTATTTTACCGCTTCGCTTGATCGCAGAAAACGCGTATGTATCATCTCGCGTGAGCATGCGCGCATACGTAAATATATTGTGGAAGATTTGGTTCGCGGCTGCTCTCTCTACACGGTGGAAGGTGGTTATACAGGTGAAGAAAGCAAAGAGATTCAGTCGCTTCTCACACAAGAAGAATTTGCTTCGCTCATGGCATATATCCGCGATAATAATATCAAGGCGTTTATTACAGCCAGCAACTGCTCTGAAATTTATGGTCTGTGGCTCAAACACCGTAAACGTCATGGCAGAATAGAAATATCCAACGAATAATAATAATTAACCTTATATAAATTCTTAGAACAATGAACAAACCTACTCTTTTTATCCTTGCGGCTGGTATGGGTAGCCGTTACGGAGGACTGAAACAATTGGATGGTCTCGGACCAAACGGCGAAACAATCATGGACTATAGCGTGTTCGACGCTATGCGTGCCGGTTTTGGCAAAGTGGTCTTTGTTATTCGCAAAGATTTTGAAGAAGATTTTCGTAATATCGTGCTCAGCAAGTATGCTGACCATGTACAATGTGAAGTTTGCTTCCAAGGTATTGACAATTTGCCAGAGGGCTTTACACGTAATCCAGAGCGTACCAAACCATGGGGTATCAACCATGCTGTGTTGATGGCTAAAGGCATTATCAATGAGCCATTTATGGTTATCAACGCCGATGATTTCTATGGCAAGGAGTCATTCGAGGTTATGGCAAAATTCTTGAACGAAGTAGAGGGACAACAGGGCAAGTACTGCATGGCAGGTTATCGCGTGGGTAATACTTTGAGCGAGCACGGCAGTGTGAGCCGTGGCGTGTGCAGCACCGATGCGAATAATTTCTTGACAGATGTAGTAGAGCGCACTTCCATCGAGAATAAAGATGGACATATTTGCTACAAAGGTGAGAACGGCGAGGATGTTGAGATCGCATTTGATACACCAGTTAGTATGAATATGTGGGGCTTTACCCCTGAGTATTTTGATTATGCAGAGGAGGCATTCAAAGCATTCTTAACTAAGAACGCACAGGAATTGAAGGCGGAGTTCTATATCCCAACGCTGGTGAATGATATGATTAATGCAGGTACAGCCACTTGCGAGGTGCTGGATACGCCTGCTAAATGGTTTGGTGTCACTTATGCAGACGACCGCGAGATGGTGGTGAGCAAGATTCAAGCCCTGGTAGATGCAGGTGTTTATCCAAGTCCATTATTCTAATTTTGTAAATTGTACATAGTCAAATAGTAAATTGAAATGGCTCGCATTTTAGTAACAGGCGGTACAGGATATATTGGTTCGCATACGGTGGTTGAACTGATGCAACAGGGCTACGATGTCGTGATTGTGGATAACTTGAGTAATTCCAACAAAGAGATGTTGGACGGTATTGCTGCTATTGTAGGCAAGCAACCTGATTTTGAGCAAGTGGATTGCAATGACGCAGTAGCCATGGCTGATGTGATGAATCGTTATACGGACATTGAGGCAGTGATTCACTTTGCTGCCAGCAAAGCCGTAGGCGAGTCGGTGGAGCAACCGCTGATGTATTATCGCAACAACCTGATGTCGCTGGTTACGCTGCTGGAGCAAATGAAAGCACATAGCATACGCCATATTGTGTTTTCAAGTTCCTGTACAGTCTATGGCCAGCCATCAGCAGAGCATTTGCCTGTGGACGAGACAGCTCCTATTCAAGCTGCCCTTTCACCTTATGGCAATACCAAGCAAATCAACGAGGAGATTATTCGCGATGAGGCTCATGCCAATGCTGCGCTGCATGCCACTATCTTGCGCTATTTCAATCCTATTGGAGCTCACCCATCTGCGATGATAGGTGAATTGCCTAATGGGGTACCCCAAAATCTATTGCCATTTGTGACCCAAACAGCTGCGGGCTTGCGCCAGCAACTCAAGGTGTATGGCAATGACTATAATACCCCTGATGGTTCTTGTATCCGCGATTATATCTATGTGGTGGATCTGGCGAAAGCCCATGTGAAAGCTGTTGAACGCATGCTTTTGGGTAAAGCAAATGAGCAAGTAGAGGTGTTTAATCTCGGAACAGGACGCGGACTGAGTGTCTTGGAGATTCTCCGCACTTTTATCCAAGTGACTGGCGTAGATATACCTTATGAGATTGTTGGCCGTCGAGAAGGCGATATAGAGCAAGTTTGGGCTAAACCTGACAAGGCAAACGATGTCTTGGGCTGGAAAGCGGATACGCCTATCGAAGAAGTTCTCCTGAGTGCTTGGAACTGGGAGAAGAAAATTCGAGGAATGGAATAATACAAAACTCAGGAGTCGGAATATAAAATACGTAACAAAAAAGAGGTCAAAGTTGACCTCTTTTTTGTTGTTTATTGAAAGAAACTAAAATGTACGCTACCGTATGCGCGTTGCTCTAGGAAATGGGGATGCTGTGAGAAATCGTGCGCCTTGGAGTGTTCTAACACGAAATAGCCATCCGCTTTCAAAATCCCTTGCTCAAAAATCAAATCGGGTACAGTGGGTAATAAGTCCAAATTGTATGGCGGGTCTGCATAGATGAAATCGTACTGTACGTGACATGTCTTCACAAACTTGAACACATCGCCGCGAATGAGATGTAGATTACTGACTCCTAATTGTTTGCAGCATGAGATGATGAAGTTCTGTTGTGTATGTGCCATCTCCACAGCTGTCACTTCGCGAGCACCGCGTGATACGAACTCTAGTCCTATACCACCTGTTCCTGCAAACAAATCTAGCATGTCCACTCCCTCAAAATCCATACGGTTTTGAAGGAGATTGAATAAACTCTCCTTCGCAAAGTCAGTAGTAGGACGTGCTGTGATATTTTTAGGGGGCATCAATCGACGCCCCCTAAATGTTCCCGAAATAATTCTCATATGTCTTGCCTATAACCTATAGTCCGCAGAACGTCCTATAGCTTATAACCTAAAATATTACTCCCAGTTACCAGCGTTGTTGTTAGGAGCATCTACGGAACCTACCTTCAAACCTGGATAGTGGTCTAATTTCTCTTCTTTATCAATGAGGTTAACCAACTCTTGTTTGTTCAAGTCGTGCAAGTAGGTGCTATAGTGAGCACGAATCTCGAAAATAGGAACTTTAATACCTTGAGAAGTTGCATAATTGTTGTTTGTCTCAACCTCAAATTTTACGTTGTCAGTATGAGGAATGTAAACAATTTTGTCAATATTCTCTTCAGTATATTGTCCCTTGTAGAGTGATTGAATCATGTTTGTAAGAATGGTATCACGACGGAAACCTTGCAAACCTTCCGCTTTTACCTCACGGTCATTTTCCCATACGTAATTGTAGATTTGGGTAAGACTATCAGGACCTTGGAATTTCATTTTGCGTTGTGCTTTCAAACGTGCGCGCTCAAGGATTTTGCTTGCTTTGAATTCGGTCATACCATCTTCCAATTGCTTTTCAGAGAGAGAACCCTCTTTTAGGACCTCTTTCTTAGGAGCCGTTTTCAAATAATCAATCAACGAGTCAAGGTCCGCAGTAAAATAGCCCTTGTCCAAACGGAATTGAGCTTCTGCAGTACGCAGACTAATGAGATTAGCAATGACTTGAGTCTCGCGCACTGCGCGCTCCTCTTCAAACTGAATAGGTGTGACAACACTCTTCACGCAAATAAATGCCATGAAAATAACACCAATAACAAGCAAGGTGCGAATGATAATTTTTGTAACGTTCATATTAATTTTATTTAAATTTACAAGTTAATGGACTTTATTTACCCAAATCCGCTGCAAAGTTACTAATTCTTTTTCATATATGCAAATATTTTTTTGTGTTTCCTGTTTTTTCTTGCGTATGTACATTTTTTTTTGTATCTTTGCACCCGAAATTGTAATATGGGGGTTATGTCAAACGAAAATAGTAATCAAGTTTTGTACAATATATTGACCGAAAGGCTAGATCAACTTCGTGCGATGGACAAGGAGGGCGATACTGATCGTCGTCGCCATGTGGCACGTGAGACCAAGGAATTGCATGCGCCTTTGGCGCACCGTTTGGGTCTATATGCCATCAAAACAGAGATGGAGGACTTGTCTTTGAAGTTCTTGGATTACAAGACCTATAAGTACATTGCGCACGCGCTTAATGAGAAAAAGGCGCAACGTGATGCCTACATCTCCTCATTCATTCTTCCACTCGAAGAGAAACTGAAGTCAGCTGGTTTTTTATTTACCATAAAAGGACGACCAAAATCTATTCACAGCATTTACAATAAAATGCAGGCTCAGCGCTGTGATGTAGATAGGATATATGATCTTTTTGCAATTCGTATTATTCTCGATTCACCTTTGGAACGCGAGAAATCGGATTGCTGGCAGGTGTATTCGATTATCACGGATATGTATAAGCCTAATCCCAAACGTCTGCGTGACTGGCTCAGCGTGCCGAAGGAAAATGGCTATGAGAGTCTTCACACTACCGTGTTGGGACCAGAGGATAAGTGGGTAGAGATACAGATTCGTACTCGCCGTATGGATGAGGTGGCGGAGAAGGGTGTAGCTGCGCACTGGGCGTATAAAGGCGTGGATGGCAATCGCCTCAATACCGATAATCAAAGCGTGTATGTTTTTACTCCTACAGGTGACCTCAAACGACTACCAGCGGGAGCAACGGTGCTTGACTTTGCCTTTTCTATTCACAGCGATGTGGGGTGTCGTTGCATGGGTGGACGTATCCGTAATCAGAATGTGAGTATTCGCCAGAAACTGCAAAACGGTGACCAAGTGGAAATCATGACCTCGCCCAACCAGAAGCCCTCTGCTGATTGGCTCAATGTGGTGGTGTCGCACCGTGCGAAGAATAAGATTCGTCAGGCGCTCAAAGAGGTGGAGTATCGCAATGCAGCAGAGGGACGCGAGATGCTGGAGAGGCGTTTCAAGAACTGGAAGATAGACTATATCGAAGGCGATATTTCGCGTTTAGCACTCAAGTTGGGGTATAAGGTGACCAACGATTTGTATCAGTCCATTGCTTTAGGCAAGGAGGATTTGTTGCGTATCAAAGAGGTCTTCTTAGCACTGGACGAACCCCATTACGAGGGCACACGTTCTACCTACGAACCGCTCACGCCTCAGCAACAAGAGGCTTTGGCATTGGAGGTGGATATAGACGTCAAGAGTGTGGACTACAATCTGGCTAAGTGTTGTAATCCGCAACCTGGTGACCCTATTTTTGGCTTTATCAGTATATTCAAAGGGATTCGTATTCACCGATTCGACTGCCCCAATGCAGAAAACATGCGCGAAAAGTACCCTTATCGAATGTTACCAGCCCGCTGGGCAAAAAAGAAAAAATGAATCAATATCCATCCATATTACTCGGCAACGCCGTGGATCAGTTTGCATCGTTGCCTGGCATTGGTCGTAAAACCGCATTGCGATTGGTATTGCATCTCTTGCGCCAGTCTGAAAAGGATGTAGAGGTATTTACGGATGCGCTCAAAATGCTGAAGGCTGATGCTCACTATTGTCGTATCTGCCACACCATATCCGATCAAGAGGTGTGTCCTATTTGTCAGTCCCACAAGCGTGACAAGCATACGGTATGCGTGGTAGAAAACGTGCAGGATGTGATGTCGATTGAGAATACAGGGCAGTATCATGGTTTGTACCATGTGTTAGGGGGTGTCATCTCTCCTATGGATGGAGTCGGTCCATCTGATTTGGAGATAGATTCGCTGGTAGCACGTATTGAAGCCGAAGATATTCACGAAGTGATTTTGGCTATGCCTACTACGATGGAAGGCGATACCACAAACTTCTATATCTATCGCCGCTTGCAGAACCTTTTATCTTCGCCTAATAGTGCTGTTGCCTCTTCGCCTGATAGTCTCAAAATATCCCAAATCGCGCGAGGTGTAGCTATTGGCAATGAACTGGAATATACCGACGAGATAACGCTCGGACGGTCAATTATAAATCGAATAGAATTTAAAGGATAATGGAACAAAAAATCATTCGGACACTTAATGTGTATTACTATGGCATCATGGCGCTAACATTGTTGGCTGGAACGTTGGCTTATTTTTTAATTATGAAAGATTATGTACAACCCATAGATTCGCTCTCTACTCTAGGGCAAGCAATCCAATATATGGTTATTTTGGATGCACTTGTAACAATACCATTGGGTTTGTATCTGTGCAAAAAGCAGTGCACTAAACTTAGTGTGTTAGAAAATGAAGAAGAAAAATTATTGGGCTACAAGAAAGCGGCTACGCTTCGTATTTTGTTGGTTAGCAATGCTATGGTATTTGCTATCGCTGCATTCTATCTCATGGGAGCTTATCAGTCTATGTTGTGGGTTGCTGCTGTGTCTGCTATCGGTTGGTACTTTACCAAACCATCCGAGCGCAAAATGGAACTCGAACTACAAACACAAGACCCTAACCAAGAACAATACTAATTCTATAACATTTAACCCCTCTCGCGGTAAAGAGGAGCCTCGCTCTTAGCGGCGTTAGCCGCAAACCTACCAAGAGCCTCGTGGGCTCGAGGTAAGAGTGGAGGCATCGAGCGCCTAATGACGCAGAGCGTCAGTCAATGCGCGAGATTGCCGAACACGATTATGACTATTGCAGTAGATTTTGACGGCACTATCGTCACCCATGAGTACCCAAGTATTGGTAAGCCTATTCCTTTTGCGATAGAGACACTCAAGAAATTGCAGCAGGAAGGTCATCATCAGTTGATTCTTTGGACTTGTCGCGAGGGCGAATTGCTTCAGGAAGCGATTGACTATTGTGCTTCTAAGGGGTTAGAGTTTTATTCGGTCAATAGCAATTTTCCAGAGGAGAATGCCGATATTGTCCGTGCGCGCAAGTTAGAAGCAGAGTTGTTTATTGATGACCGTAATTTGGGTGGAATACCTGATTGGGGAGTGATTTATAAAATGGTTATGAGTGGTAATTGTCATCGACCTGTACCTGCAGGTAATATGGTGGAGGAACCAAAACGCAAAAAAGGACTATTTGGTTTGTTTCATTAAATAGTAACGATTAATTCCTCGTTGATTTTTTGCCAGAGAATGGCATCATCTTCTAGCGTCCAAGCGCGAAGAATAGAGGAGGGGGCGTAGCCCTCTTTCTTGTATATAGAAGAGCATGCCACGTTCTTTATGGCAATAATAGCATATAACATTCTTAGTTTTAGAAAACCAAAGGCATATTCTTCTAATAATCTAACGGCTTGTGTACCCATGTTTTTACCTCTGGCATGAGGGGCAATGTACATGCCTATTGCAGCTTTGCGATTGCGGGGGTCGAAGTCGAATAGGTCTATGCATCCAATACTTTCTCCCTCGTTGTCAATCATCAATCGTAGTTGTCCATCGCGATAAATATCACCCGTAGAAGAAGTTATATATTCGCGCAAATCAGCTTGAGAGAGTGGATTATGTGTGCTGGAATCCGCCCACATACGTGCATCGTTCTCCCATTGATAGAGATAAGGAATATCTGTTGGCTCTATTTTGCGCAGGCTAATCATAGGAAAAATGAATTACTTATTTCTGAGTAATTGACGGTAATACTCAACCACCGTTGCAAAGGTATCTTTGTATTGTGTGGGGATTGGTTCTGCAGGAGGTGATTGCATCTTCAGTGGATCAATAGGACTGCCATTTTTCCATACGCGGAAGTCCAAGTGAGGACCTGTGCTAGAACCCGAACTACCTACATAACCAATCACCTCGCCTTGTCGAACGTGTTTTCCTACTGACAAGCCTTTGGCGTATTTTGAGAGATGTAAATACGCAGTGGTGTATGTAGAGTTGTGTTTTATCTTTACAGTGTGTCCACCGCCACCTTTGTACTGCTTCATCGTCACTACACCATCGCCAATGCTAACTACTGGCGTACCCATTGGTGCTGCATAATCCACACCTGTATGTGGGCGAACAACCTTATAGATGGGGTGCTTGCGGGCGTAGGTAAATTTAGAAGAAATTCGTTTGTAATTAAGTGGCGCTTTCAAGAATGCCTTGCGCAGACTATTGCCTTCGCTGTCAAAATAGTTGTGTATATCACCTTGTTCAAACCAGTAAGCCTCTTGCCAATGGCGCGCGTGATAGAAGTCGGCTGCATAAATTTTACCTATGCCAATACGCGTACTGTCCACGTATTGCTCGTCGTAATATACGCGAATCGAATCGCCTTTTTGCAGACCGAAGAAGTCAATCGTCCAAGCGTAGATATCGCTGAGCTCCAAAGCCAATTCAGTGGGTAATCCATTGCCTGCCATAGCATTCCATAGACTAGTTTCTATTACTACTTCTGCAGCACGTTTCCGATGAATAATAGGCTTTTCGAAGCGTTCTACATGCATTGAATCGGTCAAATGTAGCACTATAGCTTCTCTAATACTGGGTTGATATACATAGTATAGTAATTGTTCTATACCTGCAGTGTCTGCTTGAAATAACGCGTAATATGTTTTTCCTGGTCGAATGGTGCGAACGTCAAACTCTGAGCGAGGCATGAGAGTAATTCCAGTTATCTGTTGGCGAGTCGCACCTAAACGATTCATTATTCCTCCTAATGTTTCCCCTTCTTTGACTATGCAAGTATCGATGCGAAACGAATCAATGGGTAATCCCCATTCGTAGCGAATAGCAGCAACCTCTGCTCCTTTGGTATCGGTATCCTTCGCCCCTGTGGTACATGATGCTAGCACAGTCATCAAAATACCTAATATATATATATACTTTTTCAAAATCTATTAACTGTTAATCTATCAATAGTAGCCGTTAAAAAAACGGCGTTCACTAAAATAGAAAAACGCCTAAGCGTTTTTCTGTGGATATTTGCGGGTCCATGAACCCAACTTCAATCTTATTACACCCAACAATGCCTCAGAAAAGATTCCGCCCGACATCTTGCTTGTACCCAATACGCGGTTGATAAAAATAATTGGCACTTCCTTAATGGTAAATCCGCATTTGTAAGCGGTGTATTTCATTTCAATTTGGAAGGCATATCCTTTGAAACGAATCTTGTCTAACTCAATGGTTTCTAATACTTGGCGGCGATAGCACTTGAATCCAGCTGTGGTGTCATGGATGTTCACGCCTAATACGAAACGCACATATTTGCTAGCAAAATACGACATCAGCACGCGTCCTATAGGCCAATTCACTACGTTTACACCACTCACATAACGGCTACCGATAGCCACGTCTGCACCTTGGTTAGCACATGCATCGTACAACTTGAGCAAGTCATCTGGATTGTGCGAGAAATCGGCATCCATTTCGAATATATAATCGTATTTATGCTCGATAGCCCACTTAAACCCTGTGATATATGCAGTTCCAAGTCCCAATTTCCCTGCTCGTTCGATGATATGCAGACGATCAGAGTAGCGGTCTTCCATTAGCATCTTGACAATGTGTGCTGTACCATCTGGTGAACCGTCATCAATAATCAGAACGTGAAAATTCAAAGGAAGATTCATCACAGCGGTGATGATAGCTTCAATATTTTCTTTCTCATTATAGGTGGGGATAATAACTAATTTATCCATAATTTATGAAGGTTTTTGAGTAATGATATTATCGTTTAGTACATATACTGGACTAGGTTTCTGTCGGTCCAAAGGTGTGATGAATAAATCTTCTCCAGGCATTATTCCTTCTGCTAGCAATAGCTCTTTTATTGTTTCTAACGCTATTGTTGGATCATTGTTCTCATGACTAAGATGACATAGAAAGATATTGCGCATATTAGCATGCCAATTCTTTGCTAATAGTTTGCCACAAGTCACATTACTTTGGTGTCCCTTGGGTGAGAGGATACGTTCCTTAAGGAAGGTTGGATAGGGACCATTTAGGAGTAGTGATTCATCGTGATTGGCCTCTATGACAATATGATTTGCAGAATTGAGATATAATTCCATGGTTAAATTTGGTTGCCCACAATCCGTAGCAATCACAAAACGCTGTCCTAAAAAGTCTATCACGTAGCCAATACATTCAGAAGAATCGTGAGAAATACCAAAAGTGTTAATAATCATACCATTTAGTTCCCACTTTTCGCCTTTTTCAATATACCGCTGTGAAGTACGTAGCTTCTCGCGTACGCCATAGTTACGATCAATTCCGTCATGAATGGTTCGGGTAGAATAGATAGGTAAATGTACTCGTTCTCCTAATGTCCCTACAGCACGAATATGGTCTGCGTGGTCATGTGTGATGAGTACACCCATGATATTGGCATAATCCAACCCCATCTCACGCAGATTTTTTTGTATGGTGCGTGCCGAAATGCCAGCATCAATTAGGATACCCCATTTAGAGGTACCCAAGAAATAGCAGTTGCCACTGCTACCACTGGCAAAACTCCTGAATATGAGTTGGTTATCTATCATTCTTGCACCTTCTTGTCTAAATTATATGAATTTGACCCGCAAAGGTACAAAAAAAAATGCATATATACAAATAAAATTGATTTTTGCGAAGAAAAAAATGTGTTTATCTTTTAATGTTCCATCGTGATAGTATTGATAGATATCCGCTGTTTTTTGTATTTGCTATTTTGATTATTGAAGAATATGGTGGATAATATCTTCGCAGAGAGTCGGAATAGGTGTTTTCCCATCATTATTGATCACCCAATCGGCTCGTAGGATGTCTTGCTCTATATTTTGTGCGCACATGCGTGCACGCACCTTGTCTATTGAGGAATAATCACGCGCAATCACGCGCTCAATGCGTATCTCTTCAGGCGCTGTTACCACTACTACTACATCGCATAATGCATCAAAGCCCGCTTGATAGAGGATAGCACATTCAACAAAACATGGTGTAGAATGGTTGATAGTATGTACCCAACGTAGTATGTCTGCTTTTACTGCGGGGTGAACGATAGCGTTGAGTTGGGCTAGCAAGGATTTGTCTGCAAATACGCGCTGTGCTACCAATGCGGTTTGGTACACACCATCTGCATAAACCTCCTTGCCAAGGAGTTGTTCTATCTGTTGACGCACTGTGATATCTTCTACAATCAGGCGTTTGGCTTCGCTATCGGTGTCATATATCGCATAACCCATTTTGCACAATTGCTTTGTAATCGTGCTTTTGCCACTTCCTATACCACCTGTGATACCAATTACCATGTTGAAAAATTCTAAAAGTTTTAAAGGTTAGAATTGGAAATAGATAAACGCCTGTAAATCTGCGGTTACAAACTGATATACGCCGATAATTGTAATTACTGCTATCAGTATGATTGCCCATATTGGCAACAGCGCAAAACGTACTCTATACCAACGCTTCACGCGGCCTGGTAGCCAGTGAATCACCATACCTAACACAAACAGTATCACTACAAAGCGATACTCCCACAAGAAATCGGGAATAATACTGCTGTTCCATGCACCACCAATCTGATTTACCATATTCTTGGCCGTTTCCCATGCCTGTTGGTTGGCTATTTCGGGATCGAGGTTGCTACCCGAACGGAAGAAAAGGCGCGTAAAGGTGATAAATACGAACGTTTGTACAACTGCCCAAGCAGTGGAGATGCTATTGGCGAAAGGTGATAGGCGATAGGCGAGAGGCGAGAGCAAATTGTTGCGTTTCATTTGGATACGTTCGTACCACCAATAGGCGTAACGGATTGCGGTTCCTATCCATAACGCTATACCCCACACAAAGAACAAATTCCAAATAGGAGCATTTAGCATTCCATGAGCTACCCATAGGCAACCCATAAGCAATGTCATAAACAGCATCTTGATATTCCAGTTGATTTTTGCCCAAATCTTATAGATAATCATCCCTGCACCGTTTAGCGCACCCCAGATGACGAAGTTCCAACTTGCGCCGTGCCACAATCCTCCCAAGAGCATGGTGATGAATGAATTGATATTGCCAGCTGTGATTTTGTTTTTGATGTCTTTTCCAAAAATCTTGCGATTGCCACCCAATGGAATATATAGGTAACTCTTCAGCCAACGACTGAGCGACATATGCCAACGGCGCCAAAACTCTTGCGGGTTACGCGACTTGTAGGGCGAATCGAAGTTCTGGGGGAGATAGAAGCCCATTAACATTGCAATACCGATGGCA
This sequence comes from Paludibacteraceae bacterium, assembly GCA_045589755.1. GTDB lineage: Bacteria > Bacteroidota > Bacteroidia > Bacteroidales > Paludibacteraceae > Colicola. Next base: position 9,784 of record JAZNPR010000005.1, on the reverse strand, counting down.
ATATCCGTATAGCCTGAGAAGTCGGCATACACTTGCAAGGAGTAGGCAAACAACGCAAATAAGTTCTCAAATCCGCTGAAAAGCAATGGATTGTCAAATACACGGTCGATTATATTGACTGCTAGATAGTCGCTCAGTATGATTTTTTTGATGAGTCCATTAAGAATCCAGAATACTGCCAATCCGAAGAGACGGCGACTCAAACTGAAGGGCTTGTATAACTGTGGAATGAACTCATTGGCGCGTACGATTGGTCCTGCTACCAAGCCAGGAAAGAAACTTACATAGAATCCAAAGTCCAAGATATTTTTCACAGGCTCTACTTGCCTACGATATACATCAATTGTATAGGACATTACTTGAAATAGGTAGAATGATATACCCACTGGCAGGATAATTTTATCCACCATGAAGCGTCCACTCTCGCTAAATCCGTTGCCAATATAAGCGAAGATGTCAAAGACTGCAAACTCTGTTCCGAGTAGGTTGTTTACCACATTGGTGAAGAAATACGCATACTTGAAATAGCACAGCAGTCCCAAGTCAATTACCACACTCAACGCCAACCACATCTTTGCGGCTATTGGACGCCCACTCTTTGCGGCTATTGGACGCCCACTCTGTGGGCTATTGGACGCCCCATTGGGGCTATGGGATATAGGCGAGGATTGGCAAGCGTAGATACGCTTTGCTATCAGCCAATCGCTGATTGTTACAAAGATTAGTATCAGCAGGAATAGTCCACTGGTCTTGTAGTAGAAGAACCAACTCACCGCCATGAGGAAGATATTGCGGAGGTGCAAACGCGTATTCCTGCCTTGCGCCTTATCGCCTTCTCGCCTTCTCGCCTGTGCGCTTTGCGTACCCACTTCCATGATTATCGCAAACATCGCATACACCAAAGCAAAGAACGCCCAGAAATAGAACTGAGTGAATAGCAGTGGACTCTCGCTATTAAAACCGAATATGTGGGAGAAAAAATTCATTTTCTAGTTTAGTGTTTAGTGTTTAGAGAATCGGGATATGCCATCAGCCAATCGTACAATAATCGTCCAACTTTATTAGCTCCTGCGCGAGTAAAGTGTACATAATCGCTACCAGCCAAACCTATCTCTACCCATTTTACCATGCTATTTTTTCCGCCCATTGCATCATACATGCTCCAATAAGCGATCTGCTCTTCCTCAGCCATTTTCTTTAGTAGTTTATCCATGTATGGCACCAGCGGATAAGTAGCCATCTCGCCATCAATGCGAGTGGACATGTCGCTTGGACCGATAAATAAGATTGCAGACTCTGGTGCACAAGCACGCAAATAGCGAACTTGCTGGCGTAGCGTGCTTCTCACGTACCCGCTAATTGTAGAAGGGTTTTCTGTCTGTGGAATCATATTTCCACCAAACTGCAAGATAATCAGTCTTGTATTTGTTTCGCGGTAGAAAACGCTAAGTGAAGCACTATCTATTTTGGTAAAGATATTGCCTGAACAACCACGCATGGGGATATTATCTACAATTACGCCTGTTGGTGTCTCTAAACTGATGCCATATACTTTGCCTTTCCCCTGCAAATGAATTTCGCATTTGGTGGTGCTGTCGGGAAGTGTGTAGAGTGGTGTGATGTATGACTGTGTATCAGAGTGTAGAATTGTATCTCGCGTCATGACATAGCTACTTACGCTATCAGTGAGAAGGCGAACTCGATTGAAATAGTTGTGCGATTTGTATTTTTTATCAATGGGTTCAATGTTCATCACAATATCTTCGCTGCCTGCTACTAGTGTACTATCCATTACCGCGACTTGTCCCATCACACCGTAATCATCATTATTCAAACGCATTGACCGCGGACCATATACCAAGTAGCGTTTGGGGCCACCTTGTGCGGTTTGTACCACATTATTGATTGACAACCACTGGCGAATCGTGCGTGTGGGGATTGTCTGATGTAGTGGTATCAAACCTACACCTCCACCGCCATATTGCTTTTGCCAATGCTCACGCAATACGTTAGTAATACGATCTTCTTCTGTTTGCGAATCGCCATAATGTACCACCCGTACAGGCATGCTGTTTGTACTATCTAATGCGGCATAGAAAGCAGCCAAGTATGCGCGAGTATCTATGTTTGCCACATCCACTATTGGAATTACTGGTGGAGGGGGAATTGTATCTTTCTTTCCAAGTGTATCTTCGCTTTCAAATATTATTGAATCTGCTTCGGCAAGCAATAGCGTATCTACGGATAACTGTACACTATCAACAGTTCCCCTTATATCCAATGCTTCCGCCAGAGTCGGCCATCGCAGTGTCCATTTGCCGATAGAGAAACCGTTGTTGGGCACAATCCAACTAACTGCTCCTAACAGCGCAATTATTGTCCAGATGATATATGCGATATGTCTTGGTTTCATTTTTGCAAATTGACTACAAAGGTACTGCTTTTTTATGAAATATGCAAAAACCGATACAAATCGGAATGAAATTTCCGTTATTTATCTTAGTAACTGCGTAGCATGGTTCTTGGTGTCCACTTTCTCAATGAGTTGCGTGAGCAATCCTTGTTCATCAAAGACAAACGTTTTGCGCAAGGTGCCGACACAAGTCTTGCCACACATTTTCTTCTCGCCCCAAGCTCCAAAAGCCTGCAACATCTCCGTAGAAGGGTCAGAAAGTAGAGGGAAAGGCAATTCATATTTTGCGATGAAGTTCTGGTGCGATTTTTGGCTATCCTTGCTCACACCAAAAACTTGATAGCCTTCAGCCAAGAAGCGTTGGTAGTTGTCTCGCAAACTGCATGCCTCCGCAGTACAACCTGGAGTGCTATCTTTGGGATAGAAGTAAATGATGGTTTTCTTACCTACCAACTGGTCGTTGGTAATGATGTTTCCGTTTTGATCTGCCACGCTAAATGCTGGCATTTTGTCTCCGAGTTTCATTGCTTGTTTAGTTATGGGTTATAAATAAAAATCTTTGGTCAGTTCTTTGTATTCATCACTTCGGGGTGCATTTTCCGATTCGATGTACATGGTGTCGGTTATTGGATATTGGTTATTGGATATGGGGGAGAGGGCTATGAGCAGGCGTTTGGCGGGCTTGCCAGGTTTGCTATGCACATAGGTAATGTGCATGGGATATAATCCGTAGTCTGCTGCTAAAGCCAAAATCTCTTGTTCTGCTTCGAATGGCAAAACCAATGCTAATATACCATCTTTGTGCAATAATCGTGCTGAATGTATGATTAACTCATCATACTTCAGCGTGTCGGTATGGCGTGCCGTAGCACGTTGTGTGTTAGGGTTTTTTAAGCTGTCCTGAAAGTAGGGTGGGTTGCTGACAATCAAGTCAAATGTTTGTTCCGCTTGCATATCTTGTAATCGACATGCTTGGCTTGTCAGACTATCTGCCCACGGCGATTGTAGAAAGTTGATACGACTTTGCTCTACTGCATCGTGATCTATATCTATTCCCAATACGGAGAATGTGCCTTCCCTTTGATGTAATCGTTGCGCTATCATTAGTGCAATCAGTCCGCTACCTACACCTATGTCTAACACGCGCGCGTGAAATAGTTCTTGTGATGGCAATGGACACCATGCGCCGAGGAGGACACCATCGGTGCCTACTTTCATGGCGCAACGGTCATGCCAAACCGTGAATTGCTTAAAGCGAAAGAATGGACTGCTCATGACAACAACATTCTATGCCGTGCAAGCCAATATGCACACACAGATAGATTCCAAATCCGATAAACAGCACTGCCGAAATATAGCGTACCCATTTTTCTATATCGTGGAGCTTGCTGGTAAGCGTGTTGATGGATACGGCACTATATGAGATAAGCCATGCGATAATCATGATAGGTAATCCTGTTCCCAATCCAAAAACGACAGGCAGGAGCCAGTTCCATGAGAAGGGTAGGGTGATGGCAATATCAATCATTGTGAAGAAATAGACTAATCGGTGAGGGCAGAATGCAATAGCAAAGAAGATACCCAACATAAATGACCAAAAACCGCTGCTTTGGCTGTCCACGTTCTTCAACCATTTGCTCACGCCATGGTCGTGCTCATGGTGATGGCGCCCAGTGAAGAGCAACAGCACGCCGCAAATAATCATGAATGCAGCCAGCATAGGTTCGCCCCAATGATGCAAGAAATGTTTGATGCCTTCCGTGCGCGCTCCCATAATAAAAGGTATCGCCAAGAGCATATAGGTTGCCAATTTACCCAATACGAACATTAGTCCATTGAGGAGCACCTTGCGGCGGTTGTTGATTTCCTTATCAATGTACCCAATGGCAGCAATACTCGTGAAGAGGGTACAAGGGTCAAGAATCATCAAGAATCCCAATAATAAAGATGTGAAGATATTTACCATTTGTGATTTACGATTTACAATTTACGCTGCAAAATTACAAAAAAAAATGAATATGTGCAAAAATAGTTGTTCATATCACAGATTTTTTGTAATTTTGCTGCGTGAAACGAAAATTATTGATATGGTTATTGAGCTGCAGCATGCTTGTGCTGCTAAGCGCATGTGATAGTTTTTCGTTTCAAAGTAGTGCGTTGCAGCGTACATTGCACAAGCAGCAACATAAAGCTGATAAACTAGTTGAGCAGTTAATTCAAGCCATAGAAGCGAATAATTTTGATTCAATATGGCAATGCTCGCAGGTTGATAAAAGTATTCTATGCTATATCTATAAGGGGCATCAATTGTTGTATTGGTCTAATTCGTGGTTAAGCGCCTCGGAGATAATAGTACGACAGGTGCAGGATCAGTGGCATTTTGCTCAATGGGATAATGCACAAGGTATCTGCCGAAAGATACAAGTGGGTGATTATTCTATCTTGATAGCGATTCCTATAAAGTATGACTATTCTGTCACTTCTCCTATGTTACACAACTTCTTTATTGCCCCATTTCGTGGCGATGAAGAGTGGCGATTGACTTTCCATCAAGGAGGAGAGGAGAAAGTGCCAATTTATTCATATGACGGTTTGTACTTGTTTTCTGTTGAAAAAAAGATTCAGCAGCAATTAGTGCGTTCAAGCGATGAAGTGATAGAAAACTTCTCTTATCAAGCTATTCTGGCTACAGATCAACAGGATCAAGCGTCTGCGAAAGCCAAGCTGCGTATGTATTATATCATTACGGGATTGCTAATTGGTATCTTGCTGTTTATCGCAGTAATCAGTTTGGTGAAATATCGCGGTTTCCGCAGGATGAAGTTAGGTGGAAAGTTTCAGATGGTTCTCACGCCCTTGGTCTTGGTGATATTGTTGTCGATATTTATGTTGTCGGTGGAATATATACAACGACTATTTGTAGAAACACAGCAATTGCGATTGCGCAAGAAGGCACAGTATGTGCAGATGGCATTGCAAAATATGTATTTCTGGGATTTAGGGCTGAGTTCTGCTAATACCGCGTCCTTGAATATTGATTTGCGGGATATGAGTTTTGTGTACGAAACGGATATCCACGTCTATGACTTGAATGGTCGGTTGATTGGTACTTCCGCTCCACAGTTGTTCGATATGGGACTTCTGCCTGAATATGTAGCGCCAGAACCATTCTTCTCTGGCAATACGATGATGGTACAACATGAGCAGATTGGTAACGTGAGATATTTGTCGGCATATACGGAGTTTATCAATGGTAATTATGTTAAAATCGGTTATGTGGCTGTGCCTAGCTTTATATCGCAGAGTGAGATGACAGCCCATGTGGAAAATTTTATGGTAAAACTGTTGCCCCTCTATATCATTCTGCTTTTAATTGCTATTTTGATAGTATGGGGCATATCGCATATGATTACTTCTTCGTTGGGTGTCGTTAGTGAGCAATTGAAAAAATATCATTTGGGTGAAAAAGGCAAGCATATTGATTATGAGTTTTCGGATGAGGTGGGCGAGATTGTTACGCAATATAATCGGATGATGGATGCATTGGCAGAATCCACCGAGCGCTTGGCTCGTTCGGAGCGTGAGATGGCATGGCGTACTATGGCACGTCAAGTAGCGCACGAGATTAATAATCCACTTACCCCGATGAAACTCACCCTGCAACAGTTGCAACGCACCAAGGGAACCGAGCGCTTTGATGACTATTTCAACCACTCTACAGAGTTGCTTATTGACCAAATAGATAACTTGAGTCATATTGCTCAGTCCTTCTCATCGTTTGCCAAGATGCCAGAAGTGAATCCTACGAAAGTGGATGTGGCGGCTAAACTGCATGCGTTCATCACCATGATGCGCAATAATCCGTCTGATATACCAATCCGTTACGTGGGCCCGGAGCATGGTGTGATGGCCATTGCGGATGCTGAGCAGATTACGCAGGTATTTACGAATATCGTGCGTAATGCTTTTCAAGCGATGGAAGGACGCCCTGATAGCGATATTATTATCATCCTGAAAAAAGCCAACAAGAAGACCATAGAGGAGGAGGGACTCAATCCAGACAAACAATGGATAAAAATTTCCTTCTCTGACAACGGACCAGGTATTCCTGCGGAAATGCAAGAGAAAGTGTTTGTGCCCAACTTTACAACCAAAAACACGGGCGCAGGTCTCGGAATGCCGATTTCGAAGAACATTGTGGAAGGAAGTGGTGGAAAAATATGTTTCCAAACATCTGAAAAAGGCACCACATTCTTTGTGTATTTGCAAAAAAAGTAGTACCTTTGCACCCGATTCCGATATTTGAGATAAACAACAAACCATAAAATAATACTACAATGAAAGTAACGGACATCATGCAGCAACTTGCTGCAAAGCACCCAGGCGAAGCAGAATATTTGCAAGCTGTGCAAGAAGTTTTAGAATCAATCGAGGAAGTGTACAACCAACATCCTGAGTATGAGAAAGCCAAGATCGTGGAGCGTATGGTCGAACCAGACCGTATTTTCACTTTCCGCGTAACATGGGTGGACGACCAAGGCGAGGTGCAAACCAACCTCGGTTATCGTGTGCAATTTAACTCCGCTATCGGCCCCTACAAAGGCGGATTGCGTTTCCATAAAGCGGTTAACCCATCCATGCTCAAGTTCTTAGGCTTTGAGCAAACCTTCAAGAACGCCCTCACAACCCTCCCTATGGGTGGCGCAAAGGGTGGTTCTGACTTCGATCCAGTTGGCAAATCGGATGCAGAGATCATGCGTTTCTGCCAAGCCTTCATGTTGGAGCTCTGGCACAATATCGGCGTGGATACCGACGTTCCTGCAGGCGACGTAGGCGTAGGTGGTCGTGAGATTGGTTTCCTCAATGGTATGTACCAAAAGTTGGCTCGCCAATACCACACTGGCGTGCTCACTGGCAAAGGTATGACATGGGGTGGCTCTATCCTCCGTCCAGAGGCAACGGGCTATGGTGCTCTCTACTTCACTGAGCACCTCCTGCACGAGGCAGGCAAAAGTATCGAGGGTAAGACGGTGGCTATCTCTGGCTTCGGTAACGTGGCATGGGGTGCTGCACAAAAGGCTACCGAACTTGGTGCTAAGGTGGTGGCTATCTCTGGTCCTGACGGCGTATGCGCTATCCCAGAGGGTATCACCGCTGAGATGATTGATTATATGCTCGTTATGCGCTCAAGCAACCGCAACAAGGTGCAAGACATGGCGGATAAGTTCCCCGCACAAGCACACTTCACCGCAGGCAAGAAAGCCTGGTCTGTACCTTGCGATATCGCTCTCCCATGTGCATTCCAAAACGAGCTCAGCGAGGACGATGCTAAGGAACTCAAGGCTAATGGCTGCTGGTGCTGCTGCGAGGTAAGTAACATGGGTTGCCAACCTGGTGCTATTCACTACTTCCAACACAATGGCGTCCTCTTTGCTCCTGGTAAAGCCGTGAACGCAGGTGGTGTGGCTACTTCGGGCTTGGAGATGACACAAAACTGCGAGCACCTCTCTTGGACTGCACAAGAGGTAGATGCACGTTTGCACCACATTATGGAGTCTATCCACGAGCAATGCGTGAAGTTCGGTCGCCAAGCCGATGGCACAATCGATTATGTGAAGGGCGCTAACATCGCTGGCTTCATGAAGGTGGCACAAGCTATGCTCGAGCAAGGTATTGTATAATCCGTGCCTTTAAACTTTAAACTATCAACTTTCAACGAAAGATATGTACGGAGAATTTCAGAAACATTTACAAACAATCCTGTCTGACATTAAAGAGGCAGGATTGTATAAAAACGAACGCGTAATCATCACCCCTCAATCCTCTGCTATCCAAGTGGAAGGCGGAAAAGATGTCATTAACTTCTGTGCAAACAACTACCTCGGTTTGGCAGACAACCCAGAATTGATCCAAGCCGCTAAAGACCGCATGGACGCTCGCGGTTATGGTATGGCTTCTGTGCGCTTTATCTGCGGTACGCAGGATACCCACAAGCAACTCGAGCAAGCCATCTCCGACTTCTTCGGTACTGAGGACACTATCCTCTATGCAGCTTGTTTCGATGCCAACGGTGGTTTGTTCGAGCCACTCCTCACCGACCAAGATGCCATCATCTCCGATGCGCTCAACCACGCCTCTATCATCGACGGCGTGCGCCTTTGCAAGGCAGTGCGTTATCGCTATGCCAATGGCGATATGGCTGACCTCGAGGAGCAACTGAAGAAAGCGCAAGCACAACGCTTCCGTATCATCGCTACCGATGGCGTGTTCTCTATGGACGGTAATGTCTGCCCACTCGATAAGATCTACGAACTCGCACAGAAATACGATGCCCTTGTGATGGTGGACGAGAGCCACTCCGCAGGTGTGGTGGGTAAAACGGGTCACGGTGTAACCGAGCGTTATGACCTACGTGGAAAGATTGAGATCATCACTGGTACATTGGGCAAGGCCTTTGGCGGTTCAGTAGGTGGATTCACCACAGGTAAGAAAGAGATTATCGACTTGCTTCGCCAACGCAGCCGTCCATATCTCTTCTCCAACTCTATTCCTCCGTTGATTGCAGCAGCAGGCCTCAAGACCTTCGAAATTCTCACACGCAGCAACGAACTCCAAGACCGCTTGCACGCGAATACCGAGTACTTTATCACCAAGATGAAAGCCGCTGGCTTTGATATCAAGCCAACCGAGTCGGCTATTTGCGCCGTGATGTTGTACGATGCGCGTTTGAGCCAAGAGTTTGCTGCAGCATTGCAAGAAGAGGGGATCTATGTGACAGGCTTCTACTACCCAGTAGTGCCACAAGGTCAGGCGCGTATCCGCGTCCAACTCTCCGCAGCCCACACCACCGAGCAACTCGACCGCGGTATCGAGGCCTTTATCAAAGTGGGCAAAGCCCTCAATGTTCTAGAGTAACTTATCACTCATAGTTCATACATACAAGCGCATTGTCCTCATGGCGATGCGCTTGTTGTATAGTACAATTATTAAGATTTTCTTCCTTTGTACCTTATAGATATGTGCCGTGCTAAAGACCAAGGACGAACCTAAGACAAACCAAGGATGAACCTAAGAACGCCGAAACTCAAAAAAGGCTGTTTGTTAAGATTGCCGTCTCTTTTACACCTCTTATACCTTGCCCGATTCCACCGACCGACAACCGAGAGACGACCGAGAGAACTCCGACTCAACTCCTCGCTTACAAAAATGCTTTTTGTTATGACTAAACCTTGACTAAACCTGAAAAAGGTTGACTCGATTACTGATATATAATCTTAAAAAACGTACTTTTTTGACTCGTTTCCTGAAAAGGTTGACTGGAGTCCTAAAAAGGTTGACTCTTTGAAAGAGGATGCAAAGATACTACATTCT
>JAZNPR010000004.1:0-9921 GCA_045589755.1 Paludibacteraceae bacterium | reverse complement strand
AGGTGAGGCAAGAAACTGAGCAGGAGCACCAAGACGATGAAGGCTACAGCGAAATACTGCATCGGTATAGCAGGATGGTAGCTGACAAAGAGCCATGTGGCAGGAATGCCGAAGATGAGTTCGACAACGAGCAGAGCCACTGTGCCGACAAGACCAAGACCGACAGCGGCGGAGAAATTGCTCTTGTCCTTGAGGAGCATAGCACGAGCGGGATAATCGCCTGCGTGATATGGAGTGATGAAAGCGCCGACATAGCCGTAATAGACTTGGCGTTGGGCGCCCCAGATGGTCATGGGTTCGGTTTTGCGCAGCAGCAAACGCCATTTGCCCGCCTCTGCTACTACATTAACAGGCATAAGCAGAAGGGTGGCAATGAGGGTGAGCCACAGACCGATATTGCTGGTACGAAAGGCGTCGAGAAATGATGAATAATCGTCGAAAATGATGAGACGATATGCCAAATAACCATACGCCGCAAGGATGAGCAGCGTATTAAAAATACGGAGGTATGGTTTGTTTGGTTTCATTTTCGGGTGCAAAGATAATAAAAATTTGTGTAAACACAAAATTTTTTTGCAATTGTTGGGATATTTGCGTTATTTTTAGTACTTTTGCAGGTGAAATGAAAGTGATTCGCAGAATACTATTGTCAGCTATGCTATGTGTAGTGATGACGGCATATGGTAATGATTTCAGCATAGATGATGTGCTAGAAGACATATACAATCAACTTTGCGAAGAAGAACAAACGCCGATGGAAGATTGGAATGAGCAGTTGCTAGAAATAGCAGCCAATCCTATCAATTTGAACCATACGAATGCGGATGAGTTGAGTCGGTTGATGTTTTTGAGTGATGAACAGATTGATGCCATTTTATTATACCAATATCAACAACCATTTCAAGATGTATACGAACTACAACTTATTGATTGTCTGAAAGATTATGAAATTCGTAATCTGCTGCCTTTTGTCTATGTAGGAGATACCAAGGAGGACAAAAAGTTGTATTTTCGTGAGATATTTCACTATGCTAATCATGAAATTACCCTACGAACAGATATACGCAATATCGAAGACTTTGAGGGTGATCCAATGTATGCGAAATTGAGATACAGATTTAATTATCAAAATCATATACAAGCTGGTGTAACAATTGGGCGTTCAACAGGTGTTCCTTGGGAAGATATTGATTATGGAGGTTATATCCAACTGAAGGATGTTGGACCGATGAAAACTGTAGTCGCTGGCAATTACCAAGCGAGTTTTGGGTATGGATTGGTGCTTGGTAGTCCGTTCAAACGGGGGAAAAGTGCCTATATTCAGTCAACTGCTACAACGGATGAGGGTCTAAAGAAATTTACCTCTGTAGGCGATAGTTATGATTATTTTCATGGTGTGGGTGCTACGGCTAAAGTGAGCAGTTGGGCAGATGTGAGTGCGTTTTATTCGCTTCGCAAAGGCAAAGAGGAAGCATGGAATCATGTGGTGGGAATGAATGCTACAGGCCGATGGAATCGGCTGAAAGTGGGTGTAACGGCGGTGGAGACAATAGAGGCGACGAATTCGTCGCAGTTTAGAGAACGCTCGCAAGCGAGCTACAGTTTAGAGGTGAAAAGGCGAGAGGCGAGCGGAGTGATGGGTGTGAATGCGAGGTGGAATATGGGTAAAGTGGATATTTGGGGTGAAGTCGCAACAAGTCATGGAAATAAATGGGGAGTGGGCGTAATAACAGGTGTGCGATATAGACCCATATCGGATGTGAATTTGTTGGCGATATACAGGTATTACTCGCCTGAATTTGATAATGTGTATGCCAATTCGTTGTGCTCATGGTCGAGGATGAAGGATGAGCATGGCGGATATTTAGGAGTGGAATATAATCGATTGAAAAACTGGCAGTTGTCGGCATTCGGAGATGTGTGGAAAACAGGTTTCGAGACCATGGCACAAGCTGATTTTATACCACAGAAAGATTACCGAATGCATACGCGTTTTCGGGTAAAACGCAAAGACGAAAAAGATACTTATTCGCTCAGATGGAATATGGTGTATGAGTTTGGTCAATGGAAGATGAAGACGCAAGCGGATGGCAATATGGTGCAGGCAGAAGGAGAGTGGACATATGGTTGGTCGCTCCTTCAAGATGTGGAGTACCGCTTTTCTCAGGTGCCCATCGTATTGCAACTTCGGGCGCAAGCATTTGACGCACAGGAATGGAACAATCGCGTATATATCTATGAAAACGACGTGCTATATGCCTATGCTATTCCTTTTGTTTATGGATTAGGTGGGCGTTTTTGGCTCAATGCACGCTACAAAATCAATGATATATTTTCTCTTTATCTGCGTGTGAGCGAGACCATATATCAAAATGCTTGGGCAATAGAACACGATAAAAAAAGTACGCGCACGGACGTACACGCACTATTGCGAATAAAGTTATAATTATCTCTTAAAGGAGAAATATTTTTGTCCAAAGAAACTGATAATCACGGTGATAATCGTCACTATCATCTTCGATGGAGTAGGGTAGATACCGCACACTTCTACAAACAACTTCAACCCTAAATAGTTCACCAACAAGTTCACTATCACAATCAGAATATATCGCCAAAGTTGCTTATATCCACGCAGCGAAGATTGCGTAAATGTCACGTATTTATTCAGCCAAAATCCCGTAAACAACGTAATAGGAAACACTATCAACAGTGTCATCACGTGAGGAGTAAGGCATATCTCAGACGCAAAAGGCAAAGTTATATACACCAACTCATGCCCCACCACAAAATTATAAAAAACAAAGTACAACACCCAATCTAACACCATGTTGCCACCGCCGCAAGCAGCATAGCGAAATAGCTGTTGAGGGATATATTTACGAAATGGCCGATAGAAAAAATCGACTATTTTGGTGATTATTTGAGCGAATGTTTGCATTTATGAAATAAAATTTGTAATTTTGCAGCCGAAAATAAACAAATCGGCGTGCAAAGGTACTCAAAAATTTGCGACTATGCAAATTTTGCCGAATATTATTAACCAAAAACAACCATTTATGGACGACTATCATCAGCAAAATGCAACAAGTAAGAGCCAAGAAATTTTTGGGTCAGCATTTCTTGAAGGACCTGAGTGTCGCCCAACGAATTGCTGAGACCATTAGCGAGGGTCGTGTCTTAGAGATCGGTCCAGGTATGGGTGTGCTCACGCAGTATCTCCTCAAAAATCCTAATCTCCAAACTACTGCTATCGAAATTGATAGGGAGAGTGTGGCGTACCTCAAAGAGTGGTACCCTGAGTTACACCTTATCGAGGGCGACTTTCTCAAACTCGACCTTAATATCATCTACCCCGATGGCGAATTCTGCGTAATAGGCAACTATCCATATAATATCAGTAGTCAAATTTTCTTCAAGGTGCTTGATAATAAGGACCGTATCCCTATCTGCTCAGGTATGATTCAGAAGGAAGTAGCCGAGCGCATTGCCTCCAAACCAGGCAAGAAAGCATACGGCATTCTCAGCGTACTGCTCCAAGCATATTACGATATAGAATATCTGTTCACCGTGGATGAGCATGTGTTCAACCCTCCGCCGAAAGTCAAATCGGCAGTTATTCGCATGACACGCAATAATCGCCAAGGATTGGGCTGCGACGAGGCGCTATTTAAGAATATAGTCAAGACTGCCTTCAACCAGCGCCGAAAGCAGATGCGCAATTCGTTGATGGGACTAGTCGGCAAGGAAAATCCTATCCTCAACGACCCTATTTTCACGAAGCGCCCCGAACAACTCAGTGTAGAGGAATTCATAACCCTCACCCAACTAATTCAAAATTCAAAGTAACCATTCAAAATTAGTGTAGCCATGGCAGAGTTAAAAATATTCTACAAAGATAAAGACAAAGACAAAATCAAGGTAGGCCGCAGCGTCAACATCCTCACCAGTCTTGATAAATCCGATATTATCTGGATCGACCTGCTGGACGTAAGCGACCGAACAGAGGGCGTACTCGAGGACTTCCTCAAAATTGACATTCAGGACGACGAAGAGATGGAAGAGATCGAGATGTCATCTCGTTATATCCAAACAGACGATTCCATCGTAGCCAACTCCAACTTCCTGCGCGATAACTTCGAGACAGAACCTGTCAACTTTATCCTCAAAAACAGCATTCTCGTCACCACTCGCGACGTCGAACTCGCCAGCTTCAACGAGACTGTCAAGAAGATGCTCATGAATACCCGCAACTTCCCAACGGGATACCACGTGCTCGTTTCACTCATGGAGACTCGTGTCGAAAAAGATGCGGATATGATTGAGGATACCACCGACCTCATCACCAAACTTTCTGGTGAAATCAACGCCACCGACCAAGTGGATGAAGAAGTATTGATCCAAATCAAGGACTTGCAGGAAAAAGTCACCATTATCCGTCAGAACATTATGGATAAACAACGTGTGATTAGCAACTTCCTCAAGTGCGATTTCTTCCCAACGGAGCTCCAACCTCGCCTCACAATGATCATCAAGGATATCAACTCGCTGTTCGAATACACACGTTTCGGTTTCGACCGTCTTGACTACCTCCAGGATACTTTCCTCGGTCTTGTTAACATCGAACAGAACAAGATTATCAAGATCTTCACCGTGGTGAATGTGGTATTCCTCCCACCTACCTTAATTGCCAGCATGTATGGTATGAACTTCGACTTTATGCCAGAATTACATTGGAAATTAGGCTATCCATTTGCCTTTGCGCTTATGATAGTTTTTACTGTGGCTATCTTACTCATTTTCAAATTTAAAAAGTGGTTATAAACAAGTTATCAACAATAGTTTTAATAACTTGTTTATGAAATTTGAAAACCAAAAGTTATCATTTTTTATCAAACGTTTATCCTAGTTTTTGAACACGTTAAATTACTGAAAATAAACTTAATATAAATTTTTTACACGTTATCCTATACCTATAATAATAAAGATATCTTTAATTAATTCTATTTTTATTATTTAAGGAGTCTTTTATGTTTTGTCATACTTGACACTTATCTATGAGTGGCAAAATAATTATGTTCATCATACTAGCGTTAATGCTCATGAAGGTTATCCTTATAAAGTATCTTTCTCTCTCCTCTCTTACACTGAGCATAATAAATAATTAAAGTATAGTTGACATACTTGTCTATATTTAATATAAAAAAGCCGCAGTTATCTGCGGCTTTGCTATGTTATAATCAAATAATTTATTTTGTTTTCTTGCTAGCGAGAATGAAGTACACGATGAGCGCAATATATGCGGCTACGCCGACGAGGGCGGCGCCGTTGCTTGCAGCCCAAGTGCCTAAGTAACACTCTACGCCACAGAACTTAATTAATGCACTGACTACACCCATCAACGCTCCACCTGCGATAAAACCAGATGCAATCAATGTGCCCTTCTCGTTGCGAGCTTGAGCCATCTCTTCGGCTTTCTCGCCATCTTTCTCGCGTTTGCGGCTAACGAGCCATGAAATAGCACCACCCACAAGCAATGGGGTGTTCAAGCTCAATGGGATAAACATACCCAAAGCAAATGCCAATACAGGTACACCCATGAAATTGAGAATCAATGCCAAAGCAGCACCTGCGAAATAGAGCATCCATGGTGCACCTTGACCACTCATCAATGGTTCGATGACCGCAGCCATGGCGTTAGCCTGAGGAGCTACGAGTGCGTTTTCGCCTACGAAACCGTAGGTCTTGTTCAGGATAATCATCACACCACCCACAGTAGCAGCACTAACCAGCGTGCCGAGGAATTTCCAAGTCTCTTGTTTGCGTGGGGTAGTACCAATCCAGTAACCAATCTTGAGGTCAGTAATGAAACCGCCTGCCATAGATAAAGCTGTACAAACGACACCACCGATGACCATAGCGCCGACCATACCGCTGGAACCCTTCATGCCAACTGCTACGAAGATCACAGAAGCGATGATAAGGGTCATGAGGGTCATACCACTGACAGGGTTGCTACCTACGATAGCGATGGCGTTAGCGGCTACGGTAGTAAAGAGGAAAGCGATGACAGCCACCACGAGGAAAGCTACCAACGCTTGCCAGATATTGCCCAACACACCGAGCCAGAAGAACACGAGGGTCACGAGCAATGCCACTGCGATCGCCAAAACGATGAACTTCATACTGAGGTCTTTCTCGGTACGGAGAGACGCCTCGATGACTTGTTTGCCCTTGCCGCCGAGCTCTTTGCCAGCCAAACCAACCGCTGACTTGATCACGCCCCAGCTCTTGACAATACCGATGAGACCAGCCATAGCGATGGCGCCGATACCGATATTGCGACCATAGTCGAGGAAGAGGTTTTGTGGGTCAGTAGCTTCCATGCCTGGTACGCTGCCGAGGAGAGGAAGGAGTACCCACCATACGAAGAACGAGCCCGCGCAGATAACGGCTGCGTACTTCAATCCGATAATATAACCCAAACCGAGTACCGCAGCAGAAGTGTTGATGGAGAAGACGAGTTTGAACTTAGCCGCCAAGGCTTCGCCCCAACCCATCATGCGGGTGGTGAGTTGCTCGGTCCAAAGGCCGAACGTGGAGACTGCAAAATCATACAAACCTCCGATTCCAGCTGCCCAAATGAGGGATTTGGCTTGGTTGCCACCGCCTTCGCCAGAGACGAGGACCTGGGTAGTAGCCGTAGCCTCAGGGAAAGGATATTCGCCGTGCTTCTCTTGTACGAAATACTTGCGGAAAGGAATCAGGAAGAGGATACCGAGACAACCACCGAGCAAGGATGATAAGAATACTTGCATGAAGTTGACGGTGATGTCAGGGTATTTCGCTTGTAGGATGTAAAGCGCAGGCAAGGTGAAGATTGCACCGGCCACGATAACACCCGACGATGCGCCAATGGATTGGATGATGACATTCTCGCCAATGGCATTCTTGCGCTTCATGGCAGAGGAGAGACCTACTGCGATGATAGCGATAGGGATGGCTGCTTCGAATACTTGACCCACTTTGAGACCAAGATACGCTGCGGCAGCCGAGAAAATAATTGCCATGATGACACCCATGATGATGCTATAAGGCGTAATCTCGGGATACTCTTGGTTGGGTTTGAGAATCGGTTCGTACTTCTCGCCTGGTTTGAGAGGACGATTAGCGTTTTCGGGAAGTTGGATTTTGCTCATATGTTTTTATTGTTTAGAGAGTAATTATTCGGTATGTGAGGTAAGCGGCATAGGTAAGAAGAAGGATGGCTCCGTGCCAACGTTTGATCTCGTGTTTCTTGGTGAGATAGACAAAGAGCATCACCAAGACACTACCCAATGCAGCCATCAACGCATCAATCTCCAATCCGTGGTAACCAGGCAATGCTTTGACGCATGCGCTCGTACCGAGAATAAAGAAGATATTGAAGATATTGCTACCTATGACATTACCCAACGCAATATCGCAGTTCTTTTTGAATGCTGCCATACAAGAGGTTGCCAGTTCGGGCAATGATGTACCCAACGCTACAACCGTCAAACCGATAATCGCATCGCTCACACCTAAGGAGTGCGCAATAGAGGTAGCACTCTTGACAATCACTTCGCCACCGACAACCAAACCCACCAGTCCGCCGAGAATCAATGCCAATGCACGTTTGGCAGACATGGGTTTGTAGCCCTCGTTGCTCTCTGTTTGTGGTGCGCTACCAATACCTTTGAAATTATGCCAAAGGAAGATGAGGAAGAGAATGAGCAATATACTACCACCGATACCTGAGATGAAGCCCGCTTTACCTTGTCCAACGTTGATTGACCCTAAATCGCTGATAGATGGTTGAGTGATGTTCATATTGAACAAATGCTCAATTTGCAACCATGACGGACTATTGTACACCGCAAATAGCAACACCAACAGTGCAGCTAAGAGACTCCAAGGGATATCAAAACGGCGAGTGGCTTTTTGCGATGAAATCGGGAATATTAGTGCAGTAAAGCCCAATATCACGAAGATATTGATGATATTACTGCCCAGTACGTTGGTGATAGCAATCTCTGTGCTTCCTTGCCCTACTGCCACCATGTTTACCACAAACTCGGGCATACTGGTACCGAAAGCCACTACGGTCAGGCCAATCACAATATCGCTGACGCCATATTTCTTTGCCAGACCCGAAGCACCGTCCACGAGGAAGTCAGCACCCTTGATAAGGGCTACACAGCCCACAATAATCAGTGGTACTGCTACCCAAAAGCCGCCGTTGGCGAGCCAAGTGTTTAGAAAATCAAACATTGTTATTTCTACTTGTAAGGTCCTTAAAGTCTTTAAAGTCCTTAATTACACGTTGAACAAGAAGTGCATGATGTCGCCATCTTGCACGACGTATTCTTTGCCTTCGATGCCCAATTTACCTGCTGCACGGCAAGCCGACTCGCCACCGAGTGCGATATAATCCTCATACTTTATCACTTCTGCGCGAATGAAGCCACGCTCAAAATCGGTGTGGATAACGCCCGCGCATTGAGGAGCTTTGCTGCCCGCACGGAAGGTCCAAGCACGTACCTCGTCGCTACCTGCGGTGAGGAAAGTGCGAAGGTCGAGCAGTGCGTATGCTGCCTTAATCAAACGGCTCACGCCTGACTCAGAAAGCCCAATTTCATCGAGGAACATCTGACGCTCTTCGTAGGTCTCGAGTTCGGCAATCTCGCTCTCAATCTTCGCTGCTACAACCAGCACTTGTGCGTTCTCATCTTTCACCGCTTCGCGCACTTGCTCCACATAAGCATTGCCATTGACAGCAGAGTTCTCGTCCACGTTGCAGACGTAGAGCACGGGTTTGCTAGTAAGCAGCATCGTCTCTTTCGCCACTTGCTCCTCGTCCTTATTCACCAGTTCCACAGTGCGAGCAGACTTGCCTTGCGAGAGTGCTTCGCGGTACTTGAGAAGTACGTCGAGTGCCACTTTGGCTTGTTTGTCGCCACCCACGCGCACTTGTTTCTCTATCTTTTGGATGCGCGACTCCACCGTCTCAAGGTCCTTGAGTTGGAGTTCGGCGTCAATGATATCTTTATCGCGGATAGGATCCACAGAGCCGTCCACGTGTACTACGTTCTCATCATCGAAGCAACGGAGTACGTGGATGATAGCATCCGTTTCGCGGATGTTAGCCAAGAACTTATTACCAAGTCCTTCGCCTTTGCTTGCACCTTTCACCAATCCCGCAATATCCACGATTTCAACGGTGGTTGGAATCACTCCGCGTTCGGGTTTGCAGAGTTCGCCGAGCTTGATGAGTCGCTCATCGGGTACGGTGATAACGCCTACGTTGGGCTCAATCGTACAGAAAGGGAAGTTAGCCGATTGCGCCTTGGCGTTGCTCAAGCAGTTGAATAGGGTCGATTTGCCTACGTTAGGCAGACCAACGATACCACATTGTAAAGCCATATATTTTAGGTTAGAGGTTAGAGGTTAGAGGTTAAAGGTTAAAGGCTAGTAATATGCGGCTATGCCGCTATCCCTTGCCTCTCGCCTTATTGCCTTTCGCCTCTCGCCTAATGATTATCTTAATTCTTAATGAGGTTATGTCCAGTCATTTCTTTTGGTTGCTCTACGCCGAGGATGTGGCATAGGGATGGAGCCACGTCGGCGAGGATACCGTCTTCAAGTTGTGCGTCGGTGTGGTCCTTGCTTACATACACGAATGGTACAGGGTTGAGCGAGTGAGCGGTGTTAGGCGAACCATCGGCATTGATAGCATTGTCGCAGTTGCCGTGGTCAGCGATAATGATGATCTCGTAGTCGTTCTTGAGAGCAGTATTTACCACCTTATCCACGCATTCATCGATTGTTTTGACTGCTTTCTCGATAGCAGCATATATGCCTGTGTGACCCACCATATCGCCATTAGCGAAGTTGAGGGTGATA
>JAZNPR010000003.1:0-61439 GCA_045589755.1 Paludibacteraceae bacterium | reverse complement strand
GCCGGTCGCCACCAAAGTAAGCAAGCTTACTTCGTGCTGCCCCTCGACTTGCATGTGTTAGGCCTGTCGCTAGCGTTCATCCTGAGCCAGGATCAAACTCTTCGTTGTAAAAAGAAATTAATTTTTAGCTCAGAATAACCTAATCTATTGTGTACTTAATTAACGGGAACCGTATAATAAAATCGTATTACACGTTTTCAGTTTCCCAATTGAGCATTTCTGCTCTCTTGTACTACATCATTGATTAATCAAACTTTCAAAGATCACTGCGTGATTTCGTCTTCATTTTCGTTGTTTGCGAAATCGGCTGCAAAGGTACTGCTTTTTTTTGGACTGACCAAATTTTCAAGCAACTTTTTTCAATAATTTTTGCTTTTTCTTTGTAATTGGCTGATTTTCAGCGTTACGATTTTTCAAGCAGTTTCGCAGTCTTTAGTCGCTCACTTGCGTTCATTGCGAAATCGGCTACAAAGGTACTGCTTTTTTTTGGACTGACCAAATTTTCAAGTAACTTTTTTCAATAAATTTTACACTTTCTTTGCAAGTAGCTGATTTTCAGCATTAACATTTTCAGTGCGTTTCGCTGCCGTTTGTCGCTCGCTTGCGTTAAGCGCGAAATCGGGTGCAAAGGTACTGCTTTTTGGTGAATTGACCAAATATTTTAGGAAGTTTTTTACCAGTATTGGGATTTTGACACATCAATGTGGCAAAACACGCCTATACGCACGCATACGCGTATATAATATATATTGTACGCGCGCGCGAGGAAAGTAATGACATAATAAAAGAGGTAATAATAGAACGAGAAATATGTGGTATATAATAGCTAAAACAAGAAAAAACAGCAATTATCACATCATTCTGGCGCGATTGCATCAAAAAAACGTACCTTTTCTTAATATATTTTTGTTTTTTTTGCACAAATCCTTGCATATGTCAAAATATATTAGTAATTTTGCAAAGTGTTTATCTGATATAAATGACGTATTCACATATATCAATTAAGAGTACGTTTGTTAGATACATAAAAAAACGTTTCTCGGTAACGAGTTGACCGATTTACGTTATAAAGAAACAACTCATTCAATTTTAAATTCTTATGAAAAAAGTATTATTTATTGCCGTAGCAGCTGCTGCTATTCTGGGATTGTCTTCTTGCAAACAAAGCACATGTACATGTGAAGAATTTTATTCTGGAGAACTAACAAAAGTAGATTTGTCAAATCAAGATATGATTGACTCTTGTGGCGAATACGAAGATTTTCTCAATGGTCTTGCTTACAGCATGGGTTATCGTCAAAATTGGAGCTGCGAGTAATTAACCATATTCTAGACAGATTGCTCAATAAGGAGTAATCTGTCTTTTTTATACCTATCACTTATGCGATACTTTTCCTATATTACGACAACCTTATTGGGATTGGTGTTCTTAGTGTCTGCTTATGCTAAAGCTTGGGATGCGGAAGCCTTTGCAGATATGCTATTACAATATGGTCCACAATGGTTCAGTATAGGAGCACCTATCATCATTTTGATTGAAGCCATATTGGGAATGGCACTTCTTCTGCGCATAAATCCCAAATGGAGCGCTATTTGCGCAGACGCTTTTTTGATTGTTGTCAGCATTATCTTTGCATACGGAGTTATAGAAAAAGGAATAGAAGATTGCGGATGCTTTGGCGTTTTTTCGACATTATTTGGCGGCAAGCCATGGATAACATTTGCCCGAAATACATTATTCATAGCCATCTCTATTCCTGCTATTTTAGAGTCACCCCAAAAAACACGCTACGTTTGGGCAAAAGCATTGATAACCATAGTAGTTGCATCATTATCATGTTTCGTATGCGGATTAAGTATGCGTAAATCATACAAGTTACCTAAAATTGCCCTTACCAAAACAACAAATAACAAAAGCAATATTATGGAAGAGTTGAAGAACATCTATCCCTTTGAAGCCGATTCTTCTTATATTGTCTATTTATTTTCTTTCACATGCCCACACTGCCAAAATTCCTTTGCCAATGTGGAACAATTTCAACAATTACATGTAGTTGACAAGGTAATTGGTATCGCAGTAGAAAATCAAGATGCTCAGGAACGTTTCTACCGCATATACCAACCAGAAATAGAAATCATCACCATCTCCAAAGACTATATGAGCACTATCACATCCCGACTGCCTATAGGACTTTTCATCAAAGATAATTCAATCCAAAAGACTGAAGTGGGATTTATTACCTCACCAGGACTATTCATAGAATAACTATACTTAGTGATCCAACAGAAAAGTAACTATAAACTACAATACAAACCAAAAAGAAAGACTAAGCATTTTGCTTGGTCTTTCTTTTTATTGTTTAACAATCAACAACTACGAAATATTAACTATTAATTATTAATTATTAACTAATTAATGGCGGTTCAAGCGGGCGCCGTCTGCCTCTGGGTTGTGAGCAGGACGAGCTGGACGATCACCGCGCTCTGGGCGTGGGCCACGACGCTCTGGACGAGGACCGCGATCACCACGAGCTGGACGCTCTGGCTCTACATAACCCTCTGGTTTCTCCTTCAATGCCTTGGCACTGAGTTTGAACTTACCAGTCTTTTGGTCAACCTCCATGAGTTTGATAGTGATCTTGTCACCCTCTTGGATACCCGTCTCTTCCATGGTCTCATAGCGCTTCCAATCGATCTCAGAGATGTGGAGCAAGCCCTCTTTACCAGGCATGAACTCTACGAAGCAGCCATAAGGCATGATAGACTTAACTGTAGATTGATATACCTCGCCAACCTCTGGGATAGCCACGATAGCTTTGATCTTAGCGATAGCAGCATCCATAGACTCTTGGTTGTTACTTGCAACCTCTACCTTGCCGCCCTCTTCGATCTCATCGATAGAAACGACAGCGCCAGTCTCAGCTTGGATCCCTTGGATAATCTTACCACCAGGACCGATTACTGCACCAATCATATCCTTAGGAATGATGAAGCTTACGATGCGTGGAGCATGAGGTTTGAGGTCAGGACGAGCCTCTGGCATGGTCTCAACGATCTTATCGAGGATGTACATACGTGCCTCGTGTGCTTGTGCGAGTGCGTTCTCAAGGATCTCGTAGCTCAAACCGTCCACCTTGATATCCATTTGGCAAGCGGTCAAACCGTCGCGTGTACCAGTGGTCTTGAAGTCCATATCGCCGAGGTGATCCTCGTCGCCAAGGATGTCGCTGAGGATAGCGTACTTAGTACCCTTGCACTCAGAGATAAGACCCATAGCAATACCAGAAACTGGTTTGATAGGCACACCAGCGTCCATGAGAGCCAAAGTACCTGCGCAAACGGTAGCCATAGAAGACGAACCGTTAGACTCGAGGATATCGCTGACTACGCGAACAGTATATGGGAAATCAGCAGGCACAACGCTCTTGAGAGCGCGGCAAGCCAAGTTACCGTGACCAATCTCACGACGACCTACACCACGTTGTGGACGAGCCTCGCCAGTCGAGAATGGAGGGAAGTTGTAGTGGAGGAGGAACTTCTCAGAACCTTGGATAAGTGCCTCATCAATCATCTTCTCATCGCGGCTGTTACCGAGGGTAACGGTAGAGAGCGATTGGGTCTCACCACGGGTGAAGATAGATGAACCGTGAGGTCCTGGCAGCGGAGCTACCTCGCACCAGATAGGACGAATCTCGGTAGTTGTACGACCATCGAGACGTTTACCCTCATCAAGGATAGAGCGACGCATTGCCTCTTTCTCCACATCGTGGTAGTATTTATTTACAAGTGCTTCAATGTCATCTACCTCTACGCCAAGTGCCTCAGCGCGAGCAGCCATATACTCGGCTTTCTCGGTCTTGAAGTCCTCGCGGATTTGGGTGAACATCTCCTCACGGTGGTGCTTGTCGGTGTCCGCAGCAGTAGCTTGTGCGTATGCGCGAGCATAGCTGAAGTCGTGAACTGCTTGTTTCAACTCATCGTCGTTGATCTCGTGGCAGTACTCACGTTTAACGGTCTTACCAAATGCCTCCATCATCTCGATTTGTGCTTGGCATTGTGGTTTGATAGCCTCGTGAGCCACCTTGATAGCCTCGAGCATATCTGCTTCGCTTACCTCTTTCATCTCACCCTCCACCATCATGATGTTGTCGAGAGTAGCAGCAACAACGAGCTCGATGTCTGCTTTCTCGCATTGCTCGAAGGTTGGGTTGATCACGAACTCACCATTCACGCGTGCTACGCGAACCTCAGAGATAGGACCCTCGAATGGGATATCTGAGCAAGCGAGAGCAGCAGAAGCAGCCAAACCTGCGATAGACTCTGGCATATCGATGCCGTCAGCAGAATAGAGAGTTACATTTACGAAAGTGTCAGCGTGATAATCGCTTGGGAAGAGAGGACGCAACGCACGGTCAATGAGACGAGCGATAAGGATCTCGTAGTCAGATGCTTTACCCTCGCGGCGAGTAAAACCGCCTGGGAAACGACCAGCTGCAGAAAATTTCTCTTTGTACTCAACGGTAAGCGGCATGAAGTCCGTACCTGGAACCGCAGTCTTTGCGGAGCAAACTGTAGCAAGAACCATGGTATTGCCAAGGGTCGCCATCACAGCGCCATCGGCTTGTTTGGCCAACTTGCCAGTCTCGAGCGTGATCACACGCCCATCAGGGAGAATAATCTCCTTTTTTACAATATTCATCTTATTAAAATTGGTTTTTAGCGGATACGGTTTGTATCCAAAGTTAGTTATAGACCACAAATGTCGCTGCAAAGGTACGAAAAAAAATTGACATACACAAAAAAATTTGCATATTTCCAAAAATTGTTGTACCTTTGCAGGCTTTTTGTAAGAAAGTGATCTATTTTTTCGCGAATTTATACACCTTATATATATTATTTATATAGCAATGAAGAATTTTGTAGAAGAATTGCGTTGGCGTGGTATGTTGCAAGACATGATGCCAGGCACCGAAGAACAATTGATGAAAGAGCCTACTGCTGCATACTTGGGCATTGACCCTACAGCAGATAGTTTGCATATTGGTCACTTATGCGGCATTATGATGCTCAAGCACCTGCAAAACGCAGGTCACAAGCCTATCGCCTTGATTGGTGGTGCAACAGGTATGATTGGCGACCCAAGTGGTAAGTCTGCCGAGCGCAACTTGCTGGACGAGGAGACATTGCGCCACAACCAAGCGTGCATCAAAGCACAATTGGAGCGCTTCCTCAACTTCGGCGAGGGCGAGAACGCAGCTGAACTCGTAAACAACTACGACTGGATGAAGGACTACACCTTCCTTGACTTCGCACGCGAAGTAGGTAAGCTCATCACCGTGAACTACATGATGGCGAAAGACTCTGTGAAGAAACGCTTCAACGGCGAGTGCAGCCAAGGTATGTCGTTCACGGAGTTTACATACCAATTGTTGCAAGGTTACGACTACGTATATTTGAACAAGCATAAGAACTGCAAATTGCAAATGGGCGGAAGCGATCAATGGGGCAATATTACTACTGGTACCGAACTTATCAAGAAGATGGGTGGTGGCGAGGCATTTGCATTGACCTGCCCACTGATCACCAAAGCCGACGGCGGCAAGTTTGGCAAGACCGAGAGCGGCAATGTATGGCTTGACAAGAAATATACCAGTCCATATCGCTTCTACCAATTCTGGCTCAATGTGAGCGATGACGATGCGAAACGCTATATCCGCATCTTCACCTGCCTCGACAAAGAGACCATTGATGCATTGATTGCTGCGCACGATGAGGCTCCTCATATGCGTGCATTGCAAAAGCGATTGGCAGAAGAGGTGACCGTAATGGTACACAGCTGCGAGGATTACGAGGCAGCTGTAGAGGCAAGTAACATTCTCTTTGGCAATGCGACCAAAGATGCGTTGAGCAAACTTGACGAAGAGACATTCTTGCAAGTGTTTGACGGTGTAGAGAAACACGAGGTAAGTCGCGAAGAGTTGAATGCTGGTATTCCACCACTCGACCTCCTCGCAGAGAAAACCAACATTTTCCCATCCAAAGGTGAGGCACGCAAGATGATTATTGCCAACGGTTTCTCTATTAACAAAGAGAAGTTCACCGATCCACAAAAGGCCATCACCGCAGACATGCTGCTCAACGGCAAATATCTGCTCTGCCAAAAAGGCAAGAAGAATTACTATATTGTCGAGGTTAGAGGTTAAAGGCTGGATTTTGAGGTTAAAGGCTGGATTTTGAGGTCAAAAAGCAGAAAAATGCAGAAAAATTGCACTTTTTTGCAGAAATATTTGGTCATATCAAAAAAAAGCAGTACCTTTGCACCCGCTTTCGAAAAGGAAGTATAACGGTGACCAATGGTATAAAGGCTATTACGTCAGATTTTGGTTCTGAAAATCTTGGTTCGATTCCAGGTTGGTCAACAAAGAAGCCCGCATGTCGGGCTTTTTTTGAGAGAAATCTCAATTGTGTGATGGGATACGGGCAGCCACACCAACAGTAGTTTAGTGTTTAGAGTTTAGTGTTTAGTGCTAATCTAAGATTAAAGGCTGGGAATTCTGCCCTATTATTGAGTAACACTTTATAAAAGAAATGAAAACTTTTGAATTGGTAGGTACTCCACGTAGCGAGTACGGTAAGAAAGCAGCTAAGGCTTTCCGCAAAGAGAACCTCGTTCCTTGCAACCTCTATGGCAACGGCGAGAACGTAACTTTCACAGTAAGCGTTGATGACGTTCGCAAATTGATTTACACTCCAGACACTATGGCTGTTGCTTTGACAATCGGTGAGAGCAAGAAAATGGCAGTTGTAAAAGAGTTGCAATTCCACCCAGTAAGCGAGGAGTTGTTCCACATTGACTTCTTGGAGGTAACAGAGGAGAAACCTGTAACCGTAGCTATTCCAGTACAATTGGCAGGTCACGCAGAAGGTGTAAAAGCCGGTGGTAAGTTGTCATTGGAAATGAAGAAACTGAAAGTGAACGGTATCTATACACAAATTCCTAACCGCGTTGAGATTGATGTTACCAACCTTGGTTTGGGCAAGAAATTGTATGTAGGTGCAGTAGAAATGGGCGAAGGTTTGAAATTGATGAATCCAGCAGACGCTTGCGTAGCACAAGTGAAAGCAACTCGCGCAAGCCAACAAGCAGCTGCTAACGGTAAGAAATAATGAAATACTTGATTGTTGGGCTGGGTAATATCGGCGACGAATACCGAGACACCCGCCATAACATAGGATTTAAAATGTTGGACGCTTTCGCTGAAGCGTCCAACATTGCTTTTGAAGACAAACGCTACGGTTTCGTGGCGCATTGTCGCGTAAAGAATGCGGAAATAGTACTGCTGAAGCCATCTACCTATATGAACTTGAGCGGTAACGCTGTACGATACTGGTTGCAACAAGAGAAAATTCCTGTGGAAAATATGCTTGTATTGGTTGATGACCTAAATCTGCCTTTTGGCAGTATTCGCATGCGCAAGCAAGGCAGCAACGGCGGACATAACGGACTAGGGCATATTCAGCAAGTGCTTGGTACACAAAACTATGCACGATTGCGATTTGGTATTGGCAATGAATTCACCAAAGGACGGCAGGTAAACTTTGTACTTGGTCAATGGACTGAAGAAGAAGAAAAGATACTGCCAGATCGTCTAAAAGTGGTGTGCAATATTATTCCATCATTCTGTTTGCAAGGTATGGATAGGACTATGAACCTATATAATGGGAAGTAGTGTTTAGTGGACGCTTCGCTATCGTTTAGTGTTTAGAGTTTAGAGGCATGAATATTAGAAAACATCCGTGGATAGTGGCAGCATGTAATTTGTTGCTCGTGTTGGTGTTATACACCATCTCACGTTTGTTTTTTTATGGGGTAAACATCGATATGTACCCCAATGTTTCCTATCCTCACCTGCTGGAGATGTTGCTTGGAGGCATGCGGTTTGACTTGACCGCCCTACTCTATCTCAACGCACTATACATACTGCTAGCCATCATTCCGCTGCCCGTCCACATTCGCAATAGTAGCACCTACATGGGCGTGGCTAAATGGTCATTTTGGGTGCCCAATATCCTCGGTATTATCGCCAATAGCATGGATATTGTCTATGTACGCTTCACGGATAGAAGAACCACCTGCACTTTGTTTACAGAATTTCAGAACGAAGGCAACCTGCTGAGTATCATTAGTCAATCGGCATTACAATATTGGTATGTTACCCTGTTTGGCGTAACACTAATCGCCCTATTGATTCTCTGCACGCGCAAGCGATGGCATATAGCCAACCTCCGTCAAGCGTGGTTTTACTACGTGGCTGAAAGTCTGTTGATGGTGGTCACAATCTACTTCGTAGTTATTGGCATACGCGGTGGATTTGGCAAATACACCCGCCCTATCACGATCTCCAACGCCTTGCAGTACACCAACACGCCACAGGAAACTGCCATTCTACTCAACACGCCTTTCTCATTGATGAAGTCGCTGGAGAACACCACATACCAACATCCACACTACTTCAGTAATGAGCAAGCGGAACAGATTTTCTCACCTATCCATACTGATAAAATCGAAGAAAATGGACGACTTGGTACAACCAATGTCGTGGTGCTTATCTTGGAGTCATTCTCCAAAGAATATATCGGGTTTTATAACCAACATATCACTGAATACGAGGGATATACCCCATTCCTAGATTCGCTATTGGCACATAGTGTAACTTATACCCACTCTTTTGCCTCTGGCAGAAAATCGATAGATGCCATGCCATCGGTGCTATCTGCTATTCCGATGTTGATAGAGCCATATATTGTTACTCCCTATTCCACCAACGCCGTGTCTTCATTGGCAGCATGTTTGCGCGATGAAGGATATACTACAGCCTTTTTCCATGGTGCTCCCAATGGCAGCATGGGCTTTCAGGCATACGCCCGTTCGGCGGGGTTTGAGCAGTACTATGGCATGGATGAATACGATGGAATAGAAGCTTTTGATGGGACATGGGCAATTTGGGATGAGGAGTTTTTGCAGTATTATGCTCGCACCATGAGCCAAATGCAGGAACCGTTTATGACAGCGGTTTTCACCGCATCCAGTCATCATCCCTTCCGCGTTCCCAAGCGCTATGAAAATGTATTCCCCAAGGGGACACAACCTATCCACCAATGCGTAGGATATACCGACCGCGCACTACGTGAATTCTTTGCTTATGCTAAGCAACAAGACTGGTATCAAAATACCCTCTTTGTGCTGACAGCAGACCACACCAATCAAGTCACACTGCCCGAATATGCTACCGCAAAAGGATTGTTTGAAGTGCCTATTGCCTTCTATTCGCCTCAATGGAATCAGGGAGAATTGCGCGGTATAGGGGCAGTCAGTCAGACGGATATTATGCCATCGGTATTAGCGTATCTGGGTTATTCGAAACCTTATTTTGCTTTTGGGGAGAATGCTCTCACAGAGGCAAAACAGCATCCTTATGCAGTATGCTACAATCACCCTGTCTATCAATTATTTTCGGACAGTCTGCTACTCCAATTCGATGGTCAAAAAGTACAAGCAGTCTATCACTACGATTGCGACCCTATGTTGCAACATAATATTGCCAACACCACGGATACACAAGCACTGGAAACATACCTTCGCGCATACATTCAGCAATATATTTACCGATTGACAACTAATCAGTTGACCATTGACAGTTTACAAGAACATGGAAGTACGAGTAGATAAATACCTATGGGCAATGCGGATATACAAGACCCGCTCTATTGCCACCGATGCATGTAAGTGCGGACGTATAAAGATGAATGGCGCGGAAGTTAAACCTAGTCGCTCATTCCATGTGGGAGATATATTTACCGTTCGCAAAGGACCTATCACCTACACCTATCGTATATTGCAACTCGCCAACAACCGTTTAGGAGCAAAGATGGTGCCCGAGTACTTGCAAGACATTACCCCTAAAGAGCAGTTGGAGATATTGGAATTGGCGCGCTATGCCGCCCAGAGCGGACGCGATAGAGGAACGGGACGTCCCACCAAGAAAGATAGACGAGACATCGAGCAGTTCTTCTCTGATGACTACGACTACCTCTTAGACGAAGATGATGATTTGTTAGAAGATTAGACTATGATTTTGAAAAAAGATAATATTGCAGAATACATCCTATATCTTTGGCAGATAGAGGATTACCTACGCGCATTCCCGCAGCAGGCAGAAGCCAATCAGGAATTGCAGGACCTATACAACATGATGCACCAAGAAAACATTATGTCAGGTGGACATTTGCAATTAGCCAAGAATGCGCTATCTGAATTAGAAGAACTGCATGAAGATATTCTCCAACAAGAAGCCACTTATCGTGCAGCCATGCTTCGCCTAACTCCCGCGCTCAACCTGCTGAAAGCCAAAACCAACACTCCCACCATGAGTGATATAGAAGCATGCTTGACACTACTCTATCAAGTCATGCTGCTACGCTTGCAACAACGCGAGATTAGTTCCCAAACCGCAGACACACAAAAACAAGCCACTCAAGTGCTACAATACCTAAGCAAAACCTACAAAGAGCAATAGACCCTACCCAACCTCCCCTTCAAGGGGAGGAGAATATTAAAAGTGATGCGTATAAAAGAGCGATATGAGAAAGCATTGGCATGGTTTGAAGCAAACATGCCCGTTGCTGAGAGTGAACTGAATTTTGAAAATGCCTATCAATTGTTGGTGGCAGTCATGCTGTCTGCGCAATGTACAGACAAGCGCGTGAATATGGTCACGCCTGCGCTGTTCGCAGCTTACCCGACTGTAGAAGCACTATCTCAAGCAACGGTAGAAGAGGTATTTTCGTACATCAAATCAGTGAGTTATCCTAATAGCAAGGCAGAGCATTTGGTAGCAATGGCAAAGCGTGTGGTGGAAGTGTATGACGGTCAGATACCCGACACCCGCGAAGAATTGCAAACATTGGCGGGTGTAGGTAGGAAAACGGCGAATGTGGTGTGTGCAGTGTGGTGGAATCAGCCCACGATGGCAGTCGATACACATATCTTCCGTGTGGCAGAGCGTATCGGACTGACCACCAACGCAAAAAATCCGCTGGATAGCGAAAAGCAGTTGATCAAACATATACCTGAAAACATCATTCCCAAAGCCCATCATTGGCTATTGTTGCATGGGCGCTATACCTGTCAAGCTCGCACGCCGAAGTGCGAAAAATGCGGTTTGCAAAATCTCTGCAGGTATTGGAAACAAAGCTCCCAAAAAAACAAAAGATAAAAACGGGATAAACTAAAAATCGCTTTTTCGGCGATTTTTTTTGTGCAATTCTAAAAAAGGGAACTATATACGAGTTGACACGGCAACTAAAAAAACAAGAATTATTTATTAAAAAAAACAACTTAAACAACTTTCGCGCCAATCAACTTCCTGGCGCGACAGGGAAAACAATACATAGTGTCAATAGGTATATAAATCCCTAAAAAAATGTAGCCTATGGCAAAAAAAAGTAAACTTTTCTTGCACATATACATTTTTTTAACTACCTTTGCAGTCGCAAAGTGGTTGATAGAAGATATTAACTATTCATTATTACTATTAACTGCTTGGCAGACATATTACAAAGGCGTTTATTGCGCTCTGTTCTGACGTCATGAAATGTCGCAACTTTCAAGAATAATCAGGACTTAGCAACGGTAGATGTCCTACGGGATATAGATTATCCCTCTTGTGCCTATTTGGGTACGTCTTTTGCGTATATGGGTATGCGCTACGCGTACCTTAACTAAAAATAGCACGGAGAATGTTTATATTCGGCGTGGGCTTCGCGTTGTCGGTTCGATTATTCTGGGCAATGCGACAGCCTCATGACGTGGAACGACAACAGTCGGAATCCACGTTTTTCTTTTTGTATATATGTCAAACATGTTAAGTAAAAAATAGATAACAAGATAAATCAAGTATAACGCAATAATGAAACACATTTTATCACTCTTCGGCATATTGGTTGCGGCAATGGTTTGTGCTGCTGATGTAGCTCCATCACCAGCATGGATGAGTGCGGAATATCGTATGGCACAATTTCCAAACGAGAGATATGCGAGCAGTTTGGTTATGGGAGAATGTAGCAATACCGAATCGATAGAGGTAGCTCTGCAACGCACGCGAGATAATGCGCGAGCAGAAGTGGTGGCTAGTATTATCACGGATGTTGAATCTACTACCTTACACCACATGCAGAATCAACAAGTACATGGAACACAAGGGTACAGCGAGCTATTGAAAACTGATTTGTTGAAATCCACTACGATTCATGCTGAGATAAAAGATATACCTAATCTATCCGTCGAGAGTTGGCATGATACGAAAAGCCATGTCGTATATGCTTTTGCGTGGATAAAAAAGTCTGATTTAGTTCGTGCACTGAAAAAACAGATAATCAGTAATCTCACTCGTGCGGAAATGGCAATAGAAGAAGCAGAGGGTTTGTTGGCAGAGAGTGAAAAAGGTGCAGCCCGCAAAGCAGTAGCGAAAGCCATAGAACAGTTGGAACATGTGGAGCAACAGCAAAAAGTGGTGCTGAGTATGGATAATAGTACCGAATTGGAGGATATTGCTTTCACGGAGAGTAATGCCTTAAAACAACGAGCAACAGCATTGCAACAGCAACTGAAAAATGCGGTGACTGTATATGTGGGTGGAGATATTAAAGTATTTGATACCCATTATCCAATATTCATAAACGAAATCAAGCAACAGCTTTCGGATATTGGTTGCACTTTTACAACGAATGAGGCGGAGGCAGATTGGGTAATTCAGTTGCAGGGAACGACGCGTAAGGAGAAAACAACAAAAATAAAAGAATACACAGCCTATGTGGCTATGGTAGATGTAGAAATGGAGATAGCAAAGAAAGGGCAGATTATTTATGTGGGACATGTGAACAAAAAGGGCGTTCACACAAACAATATAGAACAGGCAGCCCAAGTGGCGTATTCGGATGCGAGTAAAGACATGATAGCACAAATCAACGAAATAATAAATAACTAAAATACTAATTATTAAACAATTACAACAATGAGAACAAAAACTCTTTTATTCACTCTATTGCTTTTTTCTGCAATGGTATCTGCACAAGTGAAGCGCGTGGCTATTTTGGAAACGGTGGACAGAGAAAACAAAGTATCGTATGCCAATAAACTAATCTTGCGCGCGAACTTGAGCAAAGCCATTACACTTACCTCTGGTTATGAAGCCTATGACCGAACAGATGTAGATGCTATTATGAGTGAGCAGAACTTCCAACGCACAGGTATGGTGAGCAACGACCAAATCAAGCGATTGGGCGAAATGACAGGTGCCAACTACATTCTTGTAGCAGAGGCAGTTGTGGTAGATACCAAAAACATGTTTATCACTGCCAAATTATTGGATGTAGAAACAGCTCGTACCATTATGACAGATAATGTAATGATGGGAACAACCGCAGATCAAATTCAAGAAGGTTGTACAATATTGTCAGAAAAACTTTTTAGCAACAGACCTACAAGCAAAACATCTTCTGATGTCGCTGCTAAAGCAAGCGCAACTCAAATTCCAGAAATGGACGCAAAAATGAAAGAGGAAGAGAAATTAGTTATCAACTCTAAAAGTACCCAAAAAATGTTTGGAGTAAAAAAATACTCCTATGGTGGTCATCAAATGGATGAAAAACAGTTTGTACAGTTCTTGTATAGAAATAATACAAAAATATATGCAGATTATGTAAAAAGAAAAAAACTAATCTCCGCAGGTTGGTGGACAATGGGTGCCGGTTTAGTGTCTACGATAGTTCTAGGAGTTGGATGTTTGTGCGCTGCAGATTATACAAGTGAAGAAGCTTATATTACTGGTTGGACTTTTCTAGGTGTCGGACTAGCTGCGACTATAGCTTCTATTCCTATTGTGAGCGTAGGCTATGCTAAAAAGAAGAAAGTAACATATAGTTTGAATAATGACGTATATGTTGCCAACAACCATTCTTCGACCAATAAACCTGTTGTGAACTTGAGTGTACAATCTAGTCAAAATGGTATTGGTTTGGCTTTGAATTTCTAAGATACCAACCAAATTTATATTATGAAAGCAAAAATTATTTTATTCTTTTTCTTGCTTTTGGCAGGAATAGTATCTGCACAAGTGAAGCGCGTGGCTATTTTGGAAACGGTAGATAAGGAAAACCAAATAGATTATGCGTATGAACTACTATTACGCGGTAATTTGAGTGATGCCATTACAAGTATCTCTGGTTACGAAGCATACGATCGTACGGATATAGATGCGATTATGAGCGAGCAGAGTTTTCAACGTACAGGATTGGTGAGCAGCGACCAAATCAAGCGTTTGGGTGAAATGACAGGTGCTAGTTATATCTTAGTTGCTGAAATGGCGAAATCTGGTCAGCAAATAATTATTCTTTCTAAACTCCTAGATGTGGAAACAGCACGCACTATCATATCTGACCATGAAATAACTACACTCAACGAAATACAAGATGCTTGTAAAAAGTTAGCG
Source organism: Paludibacteraceae bacterium (assembly GCA_045589755.1). Taxonomy (GTDB): domain Bacteria; phylum Bacteroidota; class Bacteroidia; order Bacteroidales; family Paludibacteraceae; genus Colicola. Next base: position 46,890 of record JAZNPR010000003.1, on the reverse strand, counting down.
AAAAGAATGTTTCATGAGGAAGTGAAGGTAGAGACACAAGTAGAAACGAATTTTGAACTTATCTGTCATACCGCACAGGAACAAAAAATGTTTGGTGTAAAAAAATATTCCTACGGGGATACTCAAATGGATGAAAAAGCATTTCGTGAGTTTTTGTACAAGAATAACCGCGAGGCATATTTGAACTATATGAAGAACCAGCAAATGATTTATGCAGGTTGGGGATTATTTGCTGGAGGACTTATTATGGGAGGAGCTGGTGTCGCTTTTTTTGACAATGCCACGCTTGCGCTTGCTTCTTTAATATTCATGCCTCTAGGCTTTGGTTCTTGTGTCTTGGCTGGTATTCCGCTGTTAAGCGTAGGTTATACTCGTGACAGGAACTTTATTAATAAGTTCAATGCACAAAATAGTCAACAACCTGCGCTTACATTGAATCTTCAAGCAAGCCAGAATGGTATTGGATTGGCGCTGAAATTTTAAAGGAGCATGATAGTTATCTAATATTTAGCAATCCGCATAATCGATAGGAAAATCGGTTGTGCGGAATTTTTATGGGGGCGCTAGGAAATTCAGAGTGGTAACCGAGTGGTATGCGGAGGTTTCGCATGCCTGTTGTCGCGCGCCAAACAAAGATATACAGGAATCTATCTTTTTTTGCAGATATTACCTGCTTTACTTGCGTATGTGCATTTTTTTTTGTACTTTTGCACGATTTTTAATTGGGATTTTTCGTGCAAGAAGAAAACAATGTCCATATAACGAGCGAAGACGGTGTGAATAACAACCTCGAAAACACCCAACCTATGCCAACCAACACAACAAAACCAAGAAAATGGTTGACACCGTTGGTCGTGGTATTGATTACTCTTTCACTGCTTATCGGAGGTACACTTTTGGCTCTGTACAACAGCAAAGTGCAGACTTACATAGTAGGACAAGTAACCGAAAAATTATCCGAAAAACTTAGTGCTGATGTGAGCATTAAGCACATTCATTATCGTCCGCTGAACCACTTAACTGTTGATAGTCTATACATCAGCGATCAACAGCGTGACACCCTGCTTTTCGTAGAACAAGCCCATATTAGCATTAACCTACTTGGTTTAGTAGATGACCGATTAGACCTAACCGAAATAGCATTGAAGCGCCCCTATATAAACCTTCATTCCATGAAGGATTCTACACTCAACTGCCAATTCCTATTGGATATGATGCAGCAGACAGATACCACGACCTCTTCTCTGCGCGTAAATGTGGATAAACTGCAATTGACAGATGTACGCTTCCGCTACAACGAGTTGCTGGTAGATCAACTGCACTTAGATTTGACATTACCCGTATTCAGTAGCGATTCATTGGACATTCATATCAATCATCTCGCACTACATGCACAATATGATCAATTGGATGCTGAATTCAAAGCCACTTTGCATGGCGACCTAGATTCCATTTTTGCCGACGAAATGTTGTTGGTGTATAGAGACCAACGCATCTTTGACGGTGACATAGCCGTTTATCATCCTACGAATTTGGATTCGCTATCTGTACAAGCCCACTGCAATGATCTGTATTGCAATTATGCTATATTACAAGATTTTCTATCTCAATTGCGCACAAAGCCCATCCATCTTCCTGCATCATTAACCACTCTGGGGCATGTACATTATCGTGGTGCTATCAAAGGACGACTGGAGCACCTCAATCTACATGGAGCATTCACTACCGCCTTAGGCTCAGTAACAGTGAATGGCAACGTAGGAGCAGATACTACGCTACAAAATATTGCATTTCGCGGAAACATATCCACTAATGGTTTCCAACTGGGAAAAATACTTCGCCATAAAGGGTTAGGCAAAATAGCCATGCATGCCCATGTAGATGGAAAAGTGGATTCTCTACGCCTTACAGAATGTGTTGCTAAGGCAGATATACATCGCTTAGAATATCAAGGTTATACTTACCGCGATATACACTTTGATGGCGTGATGGGAGTTGAAGAGATAAGTGGACAACTACACATCCTGGATGAAAACATAACACTTCAACTCAATGGTTTAGCAGACTGGTCGGAAGAAGATACTCGGTTAGACATCACAGCTCGAATAGCTAATCTGCGTCCTCATGCCATCAACCTGACGGATAAATATCCTGAGTTATCGGTAAATGCGATGACTTATATTAGTCTATTCACATCTGGCTCAAGAAAACAGATGTTGGACAATCTAACTGGATACTTGATTATAGACACATTAGATGTGCGTAATGGTGATAAACGAGCTATGATGGAGCAACTCAAGTTGGATATTGATAATTTATTACACGATGGAGAATCAACTCGCTACATGCGTCTTCAATCGGATTATCTAACGGCTAATATATCGGGTGACTTCCAATACAGGACACTACCTCATACTATTCAAAATTTATTAAACACCTATTTGCCATCACTCATCCCCCATTCCAAGCAGAAGAACGAACACCCTAACACCTTGGACTTCTATGCCTATTTCCGCGGATTAGACACCATTAGTAATCTATTGGATTTACCCTATTCCCTGCCTTCGTACCCAACTATCAAGGGATTTATTAACGAGCGTGTCAATCAGATTGGCCTACAAGCCCACGTACCCCATATACAAACATCAGGGACCCAAATAGAGGACCTAACCGTATCTCTTGAAAATAGTCGCGATGCTTTGGATATGGCAGTATATATGTATAACCGTTTACCCAAAGACAATCCTACAGCAGCAAAAATTGGCGATGTAAAAATAAAAGTCAACCTTAATGTCCTAGAAGATTCTGTGGACATGAAAATTCACTTGGATAATACTGATAGTGTACGTAATGCAGGTACCATCCATATTTCTTCGCTAATAAAAAAATATGCAAATCACCCATTATTGAATGTTCATCTGCATCCAACCAACATTGTGCTCAATGATTCAGCCTGGACCATCAACGATGCTAACATTCTATACACCGCAGCCTCTAAAACAGTAGATATACGTGATTTTTCGTTAAACACAGATTATCAGTCGATTGCCGTACACGGCACAGCATCCCCCAATGAGGCAGATTCCATTACAGTAGCCTTACAAAATATAGATTTGCAGTACCTATTGAGTTATACAACAGCAGGTAATGCCATTTCAGTGCAAGGACCTCTAACGGGTTGGGCTACGATGTACAGCCTGTTTACCCACCCGATGGTTGAGGCAGAAGTAACAATTCCTCAAGCAGGTCTCAATGGTACCTATCTGGGAGATTTGACTGCTCAGGCATATTTAGATCGTAAAGAAAAAAATATTATTATCAACGGTACAGTTGTTGATTCTACAGAGCGCAAAGTTATTGATGTACAAGGCAAAGTCATTCCCGCAAATAAATGGTGGGGGTTGGATATTGACTGCGATAGTGTAGATATTCGTTTTATTGACTTTTGGACACACGGTATTTTCAAAAACATTCAGGGACGCGCCTTTGGAGATGTACAAGTTTCAGGACAAAAACGACAAACCTGGGTAATAGCATCTGCATACGCAAAGGATGCACAATTGACTATCCCTCAAATAGGTAGTACATTCTACTTCAGCGATTCCATATTCTTGGATTCTACTGCCATTCGCATTCCTGAAGTAGCTCTATACGATAAAGAAGGTCATCAAGGAACATTTAATGGTATCATTTCCCATACCAACTTCAAGGACTTCCACTACGATTTACATGCAAACGTAAATAATTTACTAGCACTGGATTTGCCCTATACCGCCCAATCCTTATTTTATGGCAAAGTATATGGCAGCGGTTCTATACATATCAAGGGTAATGATGATGAATGTAAAATCATGGTAGATGCTCGCACGGAAGCAAATACAAAATTTTATTTGAGTGTAAATACAGCCTCCGAAGCATCTAATTCCTCCTTCGTGCAATTCACACAACCAAGTGCATCCAACAATCTCTTGCATCTACTGGCTTCTCCTCCACCCCAAAACGAAACAAAATTGGCTAAGCGAACCAAACTGCAACTTTCGTTACAAATAGAGGCAACCCCTACCGCAGAAATAAACATCAAGTTGGGTGGCGATGATGGTATTATAGGACGAGGTGAAGGTAATCTAAAAATCACATATGATGATTCTTCGGAAGAGGTTCAGATGCTAGGAACCTATACGTTGCAATCGGGCAATTTCTCTTATGCCTTGGGTAATATCGTTCGACGTAAGTTTGATATTGCAGAAGGTAGTTATGTAGTATGGGATGGAGACCCTCTATCACCGACTGTAGATATTACTGGTCGTTATCATACTACAGCATCGCTTCGTGATCTATTTGGTTCTGAATTTTCACAAGCAGCCACAAATCGCACATCCGTTCCTGTAAATTGCGTTTTACATATGACAGATAAGTTGTTCAATCCTATATTGAAATTTGCCGTTGAACTACCACAATCAGACGAGTCAATGCAGAGCCAAGTAAATTCTATTATCAACACCGAAGAAATGCTAATGCGACAAGTCATATACCTATTGCTATTCAACCGTTTTTATACGGCAGATTATCTCCAAAGTAATCAAACAATAGGATTAAACGAAACCTATTCCTTGTTATCTTCTACAATCACAGGACAAATTAACTCCTGGTTGAGTAAACTGACAGATATATTCACCATGGGCTTTAATTTCCGCACGGATGGAGAAGGAGAAACAGCTAGTCAAGAATATGAAGCCAATTTCCAAATACAACCTATTCGACAGTTAGTTATTAACGGCAACTTTGGCTACCGCTATAATGACTTGAGCAATCGTCCTTTCTTTGGCGATTTGGACATTGAGTACTTATTAACTCCAAATGGTAAGCTGCGAGCGAAAGCATATACACATACGGTGGATAAATATTCACTGAAACAAGCAAATACCGTTCAAGGATTAGGTTTGATATTCAAACATGATTTCAATTGGAACACACGAAAAAAGAGATCCAAGAAACAGCCAGTGGATTCAATTCTAATCCAAGATACTGTTATTAAGTCGAAAGATACTATTTTACCCTTGTAATCAGAGATTTTCTTATGTTGATTAAATGCTATGGAGCGGCGCCACAAGGCATAAATGCGGTCATCGTGACTATAGAGGTTCACGCTGTACCTGGTTTTGAATTCACATTGGTAGGTCTGCCTGATAATGCTGTAAAAGAAAGCCACGAACGTATCATAGCAGCATTAACGGTCAATGGATACCACAAACCACGCCACACCCTAACAATCAATATGGCTCCAGCAGACATCAAAAAAGAAGGCGCCTCATATGATTTGCCATTAGCAATCGGCATGTTGGCTGCGGAAGAAGAACTCTCCACTAAACTGCTGGAAGAATATATCATCATGGGTGAATTATCATTAGATGGTTCATTACAACCTATTCAAGGTGTATTACCCATTGCATTAGCCGCAAGAAAAGCAGGATTCAAAGGGCTTATTCTGCCCAAGGAAAATGCTAGAGAAGCAGCCGTAGTAAATGATATAGCCGTTTATGGCCTTACCCATTTATCAGAAGTCGTTCGTTTATTAAATGGTACACAATCTTTTGAGAAAACTCAAGTAGATATTGCATCTGAGTTTCAGGCACATGCCTTTTCTGCCGACTTGGATTTCTCTGATGTGCGCGGGCAAGAGAATGTCCGTCGCGCAATGGAAGTTGCAGCTGCAGGAGGACACAATATGCTAATGGTAGGTCCTCCAGGTGCAGGAAAAAGCATGATGGCTAAACGCATGTCCTCCATCCTTCCTCCACTGACTTTAGATGAAGCGCTGGAAACGACCAAGATATATTCTGTGGCAGGTATGATGACTCACCGCAAAGAACAAAACGGTATGGCTAGCGCATTGATAGTGCAACGTCCATTCCGTAGTCCTCATCATACTATTACTGACGTGGCTTTAGTCGGTGGCGGAACTAATCCGCAGCCCGGCGAAATCAGTTTGGCACATAATGGTGTATTGTTTCTAGATGAACTTCCCGAGTATAAACGCAGTGTCTTAGAGGTGCTACGCCAACCACTGGAAGATAGACATATATGTATCACACGAGCAAAAATGCGCGTCAACTATCCTGCGGGATTCATGTTAGTGGCAGCTATGAATCCATGTCCATGTGGACACTATGGCGAAAACAATCCTGTTCACCCATGTACTTGTACCCCCGCACAGATTCATCGCTATATGAGCCGTATTTCTGGACCATTGCTTGACAGAATAGATATTCAATGCGACATCCAACCAGTTCCCTATTCGGTATTAAAAGATACAACTCCCAGCGAAAATAGTGCCACTATTCGTGAACGCGTTGTACGAGCTAGAATAGTACAACAACAACGCTTCTTAGAATACAACCAAACAGCAAAGACACCTATCCATTGCAATGCACAAATGACCCCACGCATGGTACGAACCTATTGCCTATTAGATGCTGAAAGCGATAAATTATTGGCTTATTCCATGGAGAAATTGGGTCTCTCCGCACGCGCTTATGACCGCATCTTAAAGGTGGCTCGTACCATTGCTGACTTAGTCGGTGCGGAAAACATTAGCGCGGCGCATCTTATGGAAGCTATTTCATACCGCAATTTAGATCGAGAGAACTGGATATAAAACATTACAACAAAGAATATAAATTATCAATCACATGAAAAAGCATTTACTCATAGCAACATTCATGCTGCTAACAATCAATGGGTTTGCAGAAATTATCCCTGCATCCGATTCACGTGTTACATTTGTTGGACGTACATTATCGAAAGATGGTTCTGTGTCTTTCGACTGGACTGGTGTGTATTTTCGCATCGCATTTAAGGGAAATTCATTAACGATGAAAGCATCTGATAGTAATCGGAATTATTACAATGTATGGATTGACGCTCCGATGAGTGCCGAACCTCACCGTGTGATTACAGTAGAAGGAGAGGATACTATCATAGAACTAATAGATCCTAAACACCTAAAAAAGTCAAAGAAGAAAGAACATCAAGTAATAGTGCAAAAACGTACAGAAGGAGAACAAGGAAGAACTACTATTCACTCATTTGCGACTGATAAAAACGGTCAATTTTTGCAAGCAGAGCCTATCCGCACACGTCAATTGGAGTTTATAGGAGCAAGTTATGATTGTGGTTATGGTGTAGAGGACACTAGTCGTCTGGCGAAGTTTACTCCAGAGACAGAAAATTCTGCTCGCTCGTTCCCTGCGATTATTTCACGTTATTTTGGTGCGGATCATGTAGTAGTGGCTCATTCTGGAATGGGAGCTGCCCGCAATTATAATTCTAAATTCGAAGGTTGGTGGATGCCAGATCGCTATTTACAAACCTTCGATATGGATTCTACACAAGCCATGCGCTGGGACGCTTCGAAATCGGATATTCGTCCAGCATTGACCGTTATTTATTTAGGGGGTAACGACTTTTCGGTTTCCCTACAACCATCTTACGAGAAATTTCGCGATGGTTATTACCGTTTGATTCGCTATATCAAGAATAATTACGGCGAAAACCATCCTGTGCTATGTGTATCTTCTAAAGCACATAGTACCTTGTTGGATTATATGCGCGATATGGTTAAATTCTGTCCTATGCCCAATGTACATTTTATGGCATGTTGCCCATCTCTTCATTTAGGAACCGATGAAGATTTGGGAGCTAACTTTCACCCGAACTACATTGGTCATCAGAAATTCTCTTATGCATTTATTCCGTATGTCGCCACTATCACAGGTTGGGGACTACAAGATATGCCCGTAAAATAAACTTACAAAGCCAAGCGGAAACCAATATCGACTTTTCTATCTGAAAGCAGTTGTCCAGTACGCATTGTCACACGACAATTGGTAGCATCTAGGATCCAACTGCCACCGCGTATGACGCGGCGATTCGTTGTAGAAGATTCGGGACCTGTTGGGTTGATTTGCGAATTTGCTTCATACTGACCATACCAATCAGCACACCATTCCCATACATTTCCTCCCATATCGTACAACCCCAATTCATTGGGTCGTTTAAGTCCAACAGGATGCGATGTCCCTAAACTATTGCCTTTGTACCAAGTCACATCATCCACATTCGCACTACCCGCATAAATTAGTCGCTTATTATGCTTTCCACCCCGTGCTGCATACTCCCACTCCGCTTCTGTAGGTAAGCGAAATGGGACTCCTGTGATAGCACTTAGTCTGGTAATGAATGTTTGACAATCTTCCCAACTAACCGTTTCTACTGGATTGGTAGGATCATTTTGGAATTTGCTGGGTACATATCCCATAACAGCATTCCATAGTTCCTGCGTTACCTCTGTTTGTCCAATAAAGAAATCAGCGACAGTAACATAATGTACTGGTTTTTCCCAGTTGTAGGCTAGTTCACCATGCTCATCAGTAGCACCCATGACAAAAGATCCACTCTCTACTTTTACCATGGTAAAAGCCACCCCCTTCACATCAAAACGCAACATACTTTCATGCATTGGTATATTGATTTTTTTGTTAGTTTTCTCTGTAGGTGATTCAATATCTTCTACTAATCGAAATCCTAAATCTGAAAATTTATCCGTCATCGCATATCCATTTCGATACGAAACACGCTGCGTATGAATAGCTGTATTCGCACTTCCTCCACGAACAACTCGATATGATCCTTTAGCTGGACCTAGAGGATTATACAATTCCTCTCCCTCATAAGTTCCAAACCAATCGTGGCACCACTCAGACACATTACCGCTCATGTCATATAGCCCCAACTCATTCGGTTGTTTTTGCCCAATTGGATGAATATGTCCCTCGCTGTTAGCGTTATACCATGCAATATCATTGATCACTGCGCTACCTGCATACTTAAATGTTTCACTTTTTTGTCCACCACGTGCTGCATACTCCCACTCTGCTTCTGTAGGTAGTCGGAAACGCCTACCTGTCATTTCATTAAGTTTAGAAATGAAAATATGACATTCACCCCATGTGATATTAGTAACAGGATTTAGCAAATGTGTGGTATCTGCACTTGGATTTTCCCCCATAACAGCCTGCCATAATGCCTGTGTAACTTCAGTTTGTGCCATTGCAAAATTAGACAATGTAATCTTTCGAATCGGTTTTTCTCCCCCTTTAGCATCATTGCCTTGCTCTTGCGTAGCACCCATCATAAACTCACCACCTTCAATATTTATCATGCTAAAAGAAACACCCTTCACATTAATCATATTGGTGGAATCCATTATAAGGGGTTCTATCGGTTGTAACTCTATTTCTTGTTCATCACCAGTTTTCTCATCTTCTATATGAGAAAGTGCTAATCTAAATCCAATATTATAGTTACTAAATGTTGTCGTATGATAGTTTCGTTGTGCTACTCGTGCATATCTAGCATCAAAATACCAACTTCCTCCTCGATAGACTTTGTATGCTCCACTCTCTGGTCCATGCGGATTGTTCTGTTTTGACATATCATACTCACTATACCAATCTTGACACCACTCGCAAACATTACCACTCATATCATAAAGTTCTAATTGGTTAGGGGCTTTCATGGCTACAAGATGTGTAGAGGCACCGCTATTTTCTGCCGACCATGCTACATTCGATGCGATGCTATCTCCTGCAAATTTATAATTTATTGTATCTCTTCCGCCTCGTGCTGCATATTCCCACTCCGCCTCTGTAGGAAGTCGAAATGTCTGTCCTGTAAGATTATTTAATTTTTTTATAAATAGTTGACAATCTTCCCAACTAACATTTTCTACTGGGTTAGAAAGATTAGATGAGAAAGCACTTGGATTATTTCCCATAACCGCCATCCACAACTCTTGTGTGACCTCAGTTTGTCCCATATAGAAGTCGGATATTGATACCTGGTGTATCGGAATCTCATCATTATTCATGTCATCTTCTTGCTCTTCAGTAGCCCCCATAATAAAAGTTCCGCCATTCACTTTTGCCATAGCAAACGTAACTCCAGCTACTGTAAATACATGCATATTTTCGTTAGCTATTCCATCTGCAAGAGAAGCTTTGACATTCTTCCCACCAGCTATTTTCATCAAATCATATGAGACCAACGCATCTTCTCCTTGATTTATAGTAATAATTTGTTTATTGACCGAATATCCATTTTTAGCAATACGTAATTGATGTTCTCCTACTAAAATCTGATTGAACACCATGGGGGTCGTACCTTTAAGTTGATTATCAATCCATATATTCGCATCTATCGGTTTTCCATCGATAATAAGCGTTCCATACATGGGTATTGGATTGTTTAGCGTGTATGCAACATTGACATCACCTGGAGCGATTACTATAGACGTATATGCGGATCTGTGGCTTTGTTGGCGTGTCTCTACTACATATTCACCATATTCTAGTGTCCCTTTCCAGACACCTTTACCCATCCTATGACCATCTATGTAGATGTCAGAAGACTCTGATGTAGAAAGTGTTACCATGGAATAATTTGGTTCCATGATGGGACGAACTTCTGTTGTTAATGCCTCTTCGATTGAAATAGTTGTGGAATAATCTTTGTATTTATCCATTTGAATCATCAATGAATATTTACCCGCACTCAGTTCTGCACGATCTATAGGTATGGTTCCTAGTTGCAAGGTGCTGCCTGTACTCGTGTTTGTCGCAAAGACATAAGCACCATAAATCTGTGTATCTCCATCTATTGTCACCCAACCAAATTGTGGGCGCAACGTTACTTGCAGTTCTCCCGTCTGCGGTAAAACAACAAAGTTTCCCTCTTCGGGATAATATCTATTAGCAGATACTCGATAGCGATAAGAACCTTGATTAAGCATCTTGCTTGCTACCCCATTCATTACGGGCCACAGTTCTTTTTTTCCATCAATAAACACCTCAACAATAGCATCTTTCGGAGAAACAAGCACCTGAAATTTTTGACGAGCTAAAGTTGTACTACGCATATCATCAGATAGGGGTACGTAATGTATACGTCCATAATAGATTCTATTTGACTTCATTGATTTCGCTCCATCTAAGATTGTTAGTCTAGCACACCCATCACCACAACTGATTTCAACACGACGCGCTCGTTTGGGTATAAGAAACAGCAGTTCGTCATCTGCGCTTCGATCAATAGCCTCGACTGCTGTTTGTGTACCCATGTACAGTCCCAACATCTGTCGAGCCATTGTGATATCATGGTCTGTTCCATCTAGTCCTACTCGAATAACCACATAAGGAAATGTATCATCTAAATCTGGTTTTTCCCAATTACCAAATTGCTCTTGATACTGGTCTAAAACCGTACTATTATCTAATTCTGTAAAGGGTTGTGTGAGAGTGATAGACTGGCTAAACAGAGTTGATGAAACAATCAACAAACAAAATACTATTATCTTACTTCTACTCATATGCATTACATTAATCTATCCGTATTGGATGCAATACTACCGTCATTTCTCTAGATTCTTCCGATACCTCTATCACACCATTTTGGGGATAGAACCCATCAGCTTCTATCGTATAGGGATATGAACCATACTGTAGTAATTTGTATGCAATCCCTTCTTCTACTTCCCATACTTCGCTAATACCATTAACGTTTACGGTTACGTGTGCGTTTGCAGGTGTAAGACGGAAGATAAAAAATTGGCGCATCGTATTAGAAGCTACAGTCTTAGGCGTATTTTTAACTTGATTGAGTACATACTGAATATGCCCAACATATACCGTATTGTTTTGCAGTAAGGTGGGAGAATCAATAATTCTTTGCATCATGCAATCTGCACCACAAGTTATATCAATCTGTTTAGCAGATGTAGGAACTAGAAATAGCAGTTCATTCTGCATACCTTTGTACACGGATATTTCTGTTCTTGAATCTCCCAGATGTAAGTGCAATAACTGTTTAGCAGCCATCACCTCATTGGCATTGCCCTCTAACACAACTCTAACAACTGCATAAGGAAAATCATCTTTCTGTTTCCACGAACCAAATTGATTTTTATAAGATGCTAAAACCGAACTATTAGGAATAGCTCGAAACGATTGCGTAATACTCAATGATTGTGCGCTCGTCCATAAAGAGTAAGACAAGAGGAGCAACCACAAGATGTGTTTATTCATTGTTCAATCAATTCTCAATTATTAATTACTACTATTTTTGGCTGCTTGTCTTTAAAACAAGTCATTTTTTTACCAATCGGTGCATTCAAATATGTTGGATCACAGACGATATATCTTTTATTGTTATACCTTACGAATTCTCCTGCTGGTTCCTCATGCGGAAAATGAACAGCAGTAGCAAGATGGCAGGGATTATCATAATACAGTAACACAACATCCAATCCTAATATTTCACGTACTAGGGTAGTAAAGAGAATCGCTCTATCTTCGCAATCAGAATAAGGATAATAGAGTGTTTCCGCAGCAAAAAATGCTCTGTCATATCCCCATACTGTGTCATCAGAATTATACTTGAAGGCAGTTTGTACCCAATTCAGAATCTTGTCAACAGCTTGCCATGGAGTCAGATCTCGCACTGATTGTCGAATTTGTGGATATAGCACTTTTTTGGTTACTCCATCTAGCGGCGTATTTACACCAATCAACCATTTGCTACTTTCATCACCATAAAAAATTCTACCTGATGGATACTCGTTGTAGAATTTTATCAAATTGATATTCGTTTGGATAGGCAATGACCAACCTTGACGTGATGTGGCTATAATAGTATCCGACAACTCTGTATCAATTTTCAACTCGTCAGTAATAAAAAGCGATAACTTTTGCTCCTTATCATATCCCACATTACTGATATAACAAGTTTTTTCTCCTCGGCCATCAATCATATAATACCACACATCCTGTAATAAAAAACGATTCATTCCATATATTTCATGATGACTAGCCAACAGCATATAGACATAGGATTCTGTAAAAGCTAAGCGCATTTGATATCCAGATTGTGCCATAATATATGCTGCAAAAATTGTGGCAACATTGGTATTTCCATATCGTCTTTTAGCAATTGCTTGCACCATTTTCAGATATGCCCAATCACACAAATTCATATCATTGCGCAATTTCAAACACGATGAAATGGTAATATCAAAACGACTTGGTACGACTGTGTCCGAAATTTGCTCCCAAAGTGCTGCGATTCCATCCTCATTGATACTCTGCAAAGAGAGATTAGCATCCTTAGGGAACGATACCGAAATTAAAGTCCCATATAATGCTACACTAACAATCTCACATTCTTGCTCGATGGGTTGTATATGTGCAATCGGTTCTGGACGTGGGAAAGAGTGCGGAATGATAACCAATTCCTCATGATTAATCTTGGCAGTAGCACCAGCAAAAGCGACAGCGTTCGTTGAAACGATAGGTTCTTCGGCATCATGCAAAACAACTGGCTGTGCGTCAATGGATAGAGGAGTATTTAAGATAGTTGTAGCTGTATCAGAATACTCCATTGGTATGATTTGATTGATTGTTTCAGGCTGCAAAGGTTCAGTAGCTTCGTACTGTTTCCAAAGCTCACGCAAGTAGCCTATATAGGTTCTATTTTGCTCCTTTCGTTTTTCATCAAATGATTTTTGTTGTTCAGAACGCGTATCTTCAAAACGATTATGCTGTTGGGTATTATAATCCAAAAACTCCTGCCTAAAATTTCGTCGTTGAGCACTAGTGATACAAAATGTAAAGCAACAAATGAGTGATATAATCGTTATTCTTTTCATTTATCTATTATTTTGCCTGATACATATCTCTACCATCTTCGATAAGAAAGGAGTGTCGCGCTACGCGGCACCCCATATGAGCCAGCAATAATCAATCTAGATTGGCCTTCATGTTAGCAACTTTTTCTTCTGCATATTTTCGGAACTCATCTCGATTGAACTCAATTGAGAGTTTATCATTTTCATCCAATTGCTTTGAGAAATCGTTGATAAGTTGTTTTTTAGGAATTTCAATTGAGATATAAGACTCGAACAATCCTGCATTATTGATAGTCATCTCTTCGCATGTTTGTCGAGCATCATTGAGATACTTCTCCACTAAGATTTCAAACTCACTTTCTATGATTCCTTCTACATCAGAAGCAATTGCATTCCCTCGTGTATTACGATTATAGTCTGTAGTTAGCCCCGCCACAAATCCTCCTAATTTTCTCTGTATCATTGCCTTTGCATTTTCCAAAGCTGCTATACGGGCATTTTGTTGATTGGCAGAAGCGGCTGTACCTGTAGCACGAAAATAATCATTATCATCAAATCCTTCTTTCACGCATGGCACTTCTATTTTAACACGCGAATAACCATACTCTGCCACTTTCTTTTTGGATGCACATGATACGCATACTGCTACAACAAGCATAAATAGAATAACTCTTTTCATTGTTTTGATATTTATTAAAGTTAATTGAATATGCCTACTCATTTCTTAGGATTTTCGGCTACCTCCTATGTATTTAGTTTCCAAACATGCCACTAGTAAATCTATCGTAATCATCCATAGAGAAGGGTTGCGCACCAGCAGTTTCAGGTTGCCATGAGCGAATAAGAATAGTCGGGTTCTCCTTATCACTAGCATCAACCAGCAAAAATAGGTAACCATGGTCACCATAATTATTGGATGAATAGTCTTGTACTAAACGAATACCATACAGATTTGCCTGCTCACTTTGATCAATCGTAGTTCCTCCAAACTTAATATTTATCCATTCTTTAGATTCAAAGGAATTTTTCAATCGTTTTATATACTGCTCCTTCGACAGACGCGTAAAGACAACATTATCATATACAAGCGCATTATCCATAGCCATTTGTACGTTTTGGAATTCAGGATTGCGTTCTGTATTTCGCAATACTCGTCCTGTGATGATTACTGCATTATCCGAAAAAATCGATTTTATGTAATCTAATCGTTTTAATGCAAAAGCGGTTTTATAATTCTCTAAAAAGTTGATTAAAATCAAACGTGATAGTTCATCAATATCCGTATTGCCCATCACATTGCGTGCAGAGCGTTCTTCTAGAGCAAATTGAATACCGTCTATTTTGCCATGCGAATTAAAAGTAAACACCACATTCTCCAGTTGTTGTTTGCCTTTAGAGAATGAGAAGTTCATCGGGATACTACGGCATTGCACATCCATTCCTATGCGGATATATTGACAATTCTCTAATGTTAGGATCCTTGCCTTGCCATATTTGATAAGTTGTTCAAACTGTTCGTATCCCTCCATTGTAAATAAAGGAAATACGCTTTCATAATTCTGTTGTTTGATAGCCTCCGCTACTTGCTGAATTTTTTGATGATATTCTGCGACTGCCATAGTAGAGACCTTGTGCTGTTTTTCCTCCACCTTTTCTGCCACATAGTTTTGCGCCACATCGGTGGTATTCTTGGTTGCCAAAGAATGTGATGAGTGACCTATCTTGATTGGCGAATGAACCATGGATATAATCGTTTTGGCAGCAGCATCATAACTAAGTTGAGAAGCATATTTCTTCATCAGCGCTGGTAATTCCGCATCAAAATTTGCCTCATCTTGATAGCGATATTCTATTCGTATATGTATCGTATTGGGTTTATTCACCTCTGGCAAAATGATAGCCGACCAGCCATTCGTAACTGAATACATATCACTCCACCCCATATTGGCGTTGTACGCATAATTGAGATTTGTAATAGGGGTACCTGCATAACGGAAACTCAGTTTTACTTCTGTATCGCTATTGGGAAAATAGCCATCGCAAGTAACTTGAATATTCTTCAGAATCTTTGTTATTGTGTTTTGCAGATAAAGATTGGCGTGAACAGTCGTACCTGCGTCATCCATAACAGTAATTTGGTGATTATTTTCGATATCTGCTAATATCAATTGGGCTGCATAGAAATACCGCAAGGCATCACCAATCATCTGCTTGCTCAACACATCTTGTCCTGTTTTGATATACTCATGTATTTTCCCTTCTCTAGCTTTTTGTGTATTTCCATCAGTCAGTATCAATTTTCCCGCAATCTGCTTATTCAACTCTTTGGTATCCTCCATGTAGTTATCCACTTTTCTTGAGGAAGAATACGCATTCAAGAATCGCATAGATGGTTGTAATGCTTCCATTTGCTCTCTTGCACGCATAAGTAGCGCTTTGGCCTCTCCAATGTTACCTTCTTCCAAGAAACTCTCAGCATTTTCTACTAGAGAGAAACATATATCTATTTGTTGTTCGATATCATCACTATATGTGTCTATTATCCACTCTCGCTCAATGAATGCAACAGCGTATCCAATGTTTTTATGACGATGGTATTGTGTTTTTATTAGTTGCATCAGTGCGCTATCATTCAGAGCAATCTCCTTGACCAACGCCTGTTTAGCAAATCCTTTAATTTGCATCTCAGCATCTATCTCACTAATGCCATTTTCTATTTCAATCTCCTCAAAAGCAGAAAAATAGGTATCCATTTCATACATAGCCCAATGTTCTGGACGCATATTCATTTGCCCTGCAAATTTATCACCATCATTGCCACAATGCCTAAACTCAGAGAATTGCACAAGTATATTTCCTGCAACAGCTACTTGACACAACACATATACTCGCACTCCACCATTCTCTAATCCCTGGCGATAGCGGCATACTGGTTTGACAGGTATCTTCCATTCTGCCAACTTACTCTCTAAATTGCCTGTTTTGATTGCAGCTTCTACTTGTTTGGAATTAAAAGGTAAGCCTAATGACATGATTGACTGTTGAAGTACTAATCCCAAGGCTTTATTGTATGCGACCTCTTCAGATGTAGCAGTAGCAGATGCTTTTACATAGTAATAGGTATCATTATTTGCTTTTGGCAAATGACTTAACCAACGTGGTGGCATGGCAATTCCTTGTACACAAAACAGCAACAGCAATAAGGTTACTACCGAACGAAAAATACGAACATGTGATAAAAATAGTGTCATCTCAAAAACATTTATCAGTTGATTACATACTCATAACACCCCGCATCGGGTCGCGATTTGCGGCGTACTCCCAATCTGTCATAGGGGAAGGATAATGCTATCACAGAATCAGCTACACCACGCGCTGGCGATAATGAGTCGAGTTGAAAATCATAATACTTGTACTCCTTGTAGAGGTAATATATATTTCGGAACACAACGGTATCCGAATCGCTAGCATAGGTATTTTGTTTTGCAAACTCTGCACGAATCGTATCTGCCAACATGTAATTCCCCGTGAAGGAACCTTCGTAGTAATCTGGTAATGGTGTTGCCAATACGACATTATTTTTTCTAGCACCTGCAATAATACAATTGTAAAATGAAGCATTCGTAGATGCTTTGGTTTTGCTCAAATTATTGATATACACCGCTGCCACATCTTCACGCAGAATATTATTGTGAATATTGATTGTCGTATAAGGGTATCCAAAATAGGAAGCAATAGTATTATGCACAAAATCATGTTTTCCTCCTGCTAAATAAACACAATATGACGCACAATTGCTAATTTCAGTATTCACCACTGTTGCATCTACATTTTGCAAAACTAATCCATAAACTGAATGATTATGAATCCGTGCATTAGTAAGTGACATATGAGGGCGTGATGTCGCATCCTCCGATAGTGCATAAACACCTATTGACCCCGACAAAATATCAATATAATTTAATTCATATTTAGGTTTTGACCAATCACTTAGATGAATAAGATATAGTCCATTCCATTGCCCCGAAGCCACTCGATAAGGGACTGAATCAAAGAGCATATCTGTACGGGCACCACGAATGATAATAGGTTCGTCCAACGATCCATTGGCTGTCATGTTACCATAAACATAAATCATGGCCCCAGTATGCATATATACAGTAGTACCTTTTTCGATGAACAGATTACCTGCTACCACAAGTGTATCATAGATAAGATATGGTTTATCATTTGTTAAGCGAAGGTAATTATACTGTACAAATTTATCATTGCTCCGTATGATATTCACATTTTGTCCATATGCTTGCAGATATATATACTGTGGCTTATTATTGACATAGAATACTATCGTATCATCCACCAATACAGGGTTGTTCGATTGTAGCGGATCTATTTCTGCTCTAACAAATAGGAAAAGGCTATCTCCCCCACGCAGTGTAATATCTCGCATATTCTCCATTTGGTTCTCACCATCAAGATTCATATAAAATGATTTCCCATGTTTCATTTCAACCCTATCAATCAAGAGCGCATTTTTATGAGGGTTATAGACCATCATGCGTTTAGTAGATGAGCCCATTTGCGTAAAAACCGTATCAAACAACAACGAGTCATGTGAAAAGCGTAATTGCAGTGTAGGATTATCAGAAATAATATCTTGCTGACACGACTGCAACAGGAGTAGAATCAACAATATACAACATAGCATTATGTTGCGTAGCACAGACCATATGAAGGATGCAGTATGTGTCATTCGAAATTAAAAATCAATGAAATTTGTTGGTTAGTCAGTCTAGAAAGGGCATCCGTATAGAAGAAATCTCCAGCAGGAAGTTTCCAATCTTCTTTTTCACACTCGGATGTTGGCGTGAGTACATTATTAAAGCCTATTCGATAGCGTATTTCTGGAGCAAATTTAAACCATCGAAAATACAAATCACATCCGATTCCCACATCCAAGAAGCAATCCATTGTTTGCTGCAATATGACTTTATCTTTGCTTCTTCCTAAATCAAAACTTACTCCCCCGCCAAGTGTCACGTAAGGACGATAATTATTTTCTCGTTCTGCCGACCACTTAATGTAAAGAGGAATATCTATTGGCAGGCACAAGACGGACGGTTTATTGTTTGTGCAGTTGGTTCCAGATATTTTATCTTTCGAGTAATTCTTGTATGTAATTGTTCGCTCACCGAAGTGCATACCTGGACACAAGCGTAGGTTTAGATGTCGTGACAATCGCAGGTCTGCAATAAATCCAACAGAGAATCCCACTCCAGGAGCAGAAGTACGAGCATGATACACGGTGCCATGTCTATCTATTTGCAGCAAACTATCAGCCTCTTCTACGCCATATGATAAGAAATCCACGCCCAACGAGAATCCAAAGTGGAACAATTTGTCATCCACATAAGGATTATGCTGCGCTTGCAGGGGTAAAGCATGCAATAGCAGTACGATCGACAGCATGGTTAATATACGGTTGACAGTTATTGTCATTTCGCCTTGTTATTATTTTTCTTCATTATCCATTCTATAGCATGAAGATAGCCATCAACACCATGTCCTATGATAGAGTGAGCACAAACATCGGTCAGCAGACTGACACGTCTGAACGGTTCGCGTGTGGTAATATCTGATATATGCACCTCTACTACGGGTACCACAGTGCAGGCTATTGCATCACGCAATGCCACACTCGTGTGCGTATATCCGCCCGCATTGAGTACTATACCATTACCCTCATTGCCATATGCTTGCAACCAGTCAATCAAATCACCTTCATGGTTGGACTGATGGTATTCCAAATACAACTCTGGATAAGTGCGCTGAATATCCAATAACACTTGCTCCATTGAGCGAGTGCCATATATCGCAGGCTCTCTTTTGCCCAGCAGATTCAAGTTTGGACCATTCAATATCACTATCCGCATAGCCATATAATCTTCTAACTATAACTTATCTCGCGCCAGTAACAGCCAGCAGAAACTCATCATTGTCGTTGGTTCGTTCCATATATGATTTGAGCTTCTCCATTGCCTCCACGCTATTCATGTCGGTAAGTTCTTTGCGAATCATCCACATGCGGCTCAGCACATCGGCTGGAAGTAGCAAATCGTCACGTCGTGTAGAGGATGCAGGAATATCCACAGCAGGGAAGATGCGCTTGTTGCTCAGTTTACGATCCAACTGCAACTCCATATTACCTGTACCCTTGAACTCCTCGAAAATCACATCATCCATCTTGCTACCTGTTTCTGTCAATGCAGTGGCAATAATAGTCAAGCTACCACCATTCTCAATATTTCGTGCGGCGCCAAAGAAACGCTTTGGTTTGTGCAATGCTTGAGCTTCCACACCACCCGATAATACTTTGCCACTCGCTGGTGCCACCGTGTTGTACGCACGCGCTAGGCGTGTGATGCTATCTAACAATATAACGACATCATGTCCACATTCCACCAGTCGTTTTGCTTTCTCATGTACAATGTTTGCTACTTTCACATGATTCTCTGCTGGCTCATCAAAGGTTGAAGCAATCACCTCGGCATTCACCGAGCGCGCCATGTCCGTCACTTCCTCTGGACGCTCATCAATAAGCAGCACAATCATATACACCTCTGGATGATTAGCAGCAATAGCGTTTGCGATATTCTTGAGGAGAACAGTCTTACCTGTCTTAGGCTGTGCAACAATCAATCCGCGTTGTCCTTTGCCGATAGGGGCAAAGAAGTCTATGATACGCACCGACAATGGGTCGCTCTTATCCCCCTTGCAGAGTTTGAATTTCTCATCTGGGAACAATGGTGTCAAGTTTTCGAATGCAATGCGTTCTTTTGCCAACGCCGGCGATATACCATTGATTTTAAGTACCTCTTTCATGGGGAAGTACTTGTCGGTATCTTTGGGAGGACGAATTGTACATTCTACCGTATCACCTGTTTTCAAACTATACTGACGAATCTGCTGTTGCGAGACATAAATGTCATCTGGCGAAGAAATGTAGTTATAATCGGCACTACGCAAGAATCCATAACCATCAGGTGCGCACTCCAATGTACCTATTGCGGTAATTGTATCTCCAAAAGCTTCTGCACCTCTATTGAGCATATCCTCTTCAGGTGAGAGTTGCTGTTTCACTTGTGGCTTTTCTTGGAGGGGAGTTACCTCCTCACCGTTGGCTATTTGTTCTTCACGTTTAGCGATTTGTTGTGTGATTTGTGCAATGCGGGCATTGACACGCGCTTGGCGCTCCTCTTTCGTTTCATTTTTGCGGCTTGGTGTATGAGGGTTTTCCTGAACAGCCTGAACCTCTTGCATATCCTCCACCTTTTCATCTACTGATGTAATTTGCTCGCCATCAACCTTCAAATTCTCATTTTCAGTTTTCACCTCCTGCACTTCCTCTTCTTTTTTGGGTTTGCGTCCACGTTTATTCTTTTTAGCAGGTTGCTCTTCTATTACTTGACTATTTTCCACGTTTTCGTCTGCCGTCGTTGCCTGTTCCTTGTTAGTCTTCACCTCTTGTTCCTCAAGGTCTTTCTTTGCTTTGCGTCCACGTTTACTCTTTTGGGTTGGCTGTTCTTCCTTCACTTCTTGAACATCCTCTACTTTTACGTTTTCAACAGCTATCTTTTCAATCTTCACCTCCTCCGCGTTACTAAACAAGGATGGTTGTACCGCGGAAATTACAGGCTTAGGAACAGGCTGTTTGGCTTGTTCTTCTTTTATTTGTCCAAGTGTCTCCTCTTTGCTACCGACTGTAGCTAGCACACGATTACCTTTGAGGTTATCTGTATTCACTTTTTGCGGTGTATTTTGAATGCGTGCCCGTTTGCCTTTTCGTTTTTCTTCACGGGCATCAGCGCGAGCTTGTACTTCTGCGCCATGTCGATCAGCTTGTGCATCTAAGATTTGGTAAATAACAGATTGCGCTACAGCATTTTTTCCCACTTTAATGTCGAAATTCTGTGCAATCTCAGTCAGTTGTTCGAGCGTCATTTGCCCAAGTTTTCGCATATCGTATTGCATATAAAAATGTATGTAAATTTTTCTTTTTATGAAAATATATAATAGAACATCTTTGCTCATTATTACAAAGATGCTGCAAAGATACTACAAAAATTTGAATTACGCAAATTTTTATAACAAAATTTCCTCAAAGGTATTGATTTTCTCTCTTCTGTATGGTCGATAGACCTTTATATAATTATCCGTGAAGCCCGCCATCTGGTCACCTTCACGCTTAGACTCCCATAGCACAACAGCTTTTCTACCCGTATGCTGTTGATAAAAAGCAGCTATCTTTGCCTCCGACACTTCATGGAGAATCTTACTGCGGTATTGACGTTCTGTCTTTGGCACAACGTACAAGTCCATATCCAACATTCGAGTATTAGCCCTTTCTGAATAGGTAAAGACATGCAATTGGCTCACGTCCAATCCCTGGACAAATGCCAAATAATCCTCCCAGTACGCCTGCGTTTCACCACGAACACCCACCATACAATCCACGCCAATAAAAGCATGTGGCATGACCGACTTAATATGCTGCACGCGCTCGGCAAACAACTCACGCGTGTAACGACGACCCATTATCCTAAGAACCTCATTACTTCCTGATTGCAATGGAATATGGAAATGCGGAGCAAAATGCCTTGACTGCGCTACAAAATCAATAATCTCATCCGTCAGTAAATTTGGTTCACACGAGGAAATGCGGATTCGATAACCCAAGCCATTAGCCTCTAACCCTTCACCTCTAACATCGTCCAGCTCGTCCAACGCACGCAGCAAATCAATAAATTGCTCGCCCGTACTTCTACCAAAATCACCGATGTTCACACCCGTTAGGATTAACTCCTTAGCTCCTTGCTCTATTGCCTCTTTGGCACTCCGAACCACCTCGTCAATCTTTGGATTACGCGACTTACCACGAGCATAAGGTATCGTACAATACGTACAGAAATAATTGCAACCATCCTGCACCTTAATAAAACACCGCGTGCGATCATCACCCGAACGCACACCATGAAACGCATCCACATCGCGTATGTTGCAAACACGAATAGCATTGTGTAGCGGTGGGGTAGCGGTGGGTAGCAGTTGAGCTTCGAGGGTATCAACCAGTGCTGGAATGTCGTATTTCTCATTCTGTCCAAGCACATAATCCACCCCTTCTATCTTACTTATCTGCTCGGGTTGCAATTGCGCATAACAACCCGTCACCACAATAATAGCCTGAGGGTATTTGCGGTGCAACTGATTGATTGCCTGACGGTCTTTATGATCAGCAGCATCGGTGACACTACAAGTATTCACCACACAGACATCAGGCACCTCGTTGAGCGAAGCGCGTTGATGACCACGCGATATAAGTTCCTTGCCGAGAGCACTACTCTCGGCAAAGTTCAGCTTACAACCTAATGTAACAAAGCGTATTTTCACCTCTCACTTTTCAGCTTTCAGAAAAATCATCTTTTCCGACACCGCAAAGTGGGCAAACAAAATCAGCTGGTACATCAGCCCATGCCGTTCCAGGAGCAATACCTGCATCCTCTACACCTATGGCAGGATCATACTCCCAGCCACACACATCACATACATATTTTTTCATATCTTTTGTCAATTAAAATTAATATTTGTGGTTAATTATTCAACGAAAACACAGCAAAAACCATGCCATTTCGCCGCAAAGGTACTATATTTATTTTAGATATGCAAGTATTTACAAACAAAAAACAGCGAATATTTGCATATATAAGAAAAAAAGCGTACCTTTGTCGGTTAATTACTCATAAATAATATAAACTATGGAAAAGAATTCGATTGAACAAACGAACAACAAGATATTCAAAAAGCGTTTTTTTGTTTCATTTTGGAGCATTATCGGTGGAGGTATATTATCCATCATCGTGTTATTTTGGATGATAACCAAAGGTTGGCTAGGCTATCTTCCACCTTTGGATGAACTGCAGAATCCAAAAAACAAGTTCGCTACCGAAGTCATATCCTCTGACCTGCAATTACTGGGAAGATACTACCGAAATGAAAATCGCGTAGGTGTTACCTACAATGATATCTCCCCCAACATGATCAATGCACTTATCGCTACGGAAGATGTGCGTTTCTACGACCATACGGGCGTTGATGTCAAATCATTGATGCGTGCCATCATCATGCTCGGCAAAGCGGGAGGAGGTAGTACCATCACGCAGCAGTTGGCTAAACAACTCTGGTCACCACAAGCAAACAACATCGTTGAGCGCGCACTACAAAAGCCCATCGAATGGGTCATTGCGACCAAACTAGAACGCCTCTATTCCAAAGAGGAGATACTGACCATGTACCTCAACCAGTTCGACTTCCTCTACAACGCTGTAGGTATCAAATCTGCTGCACAAGTATATTTCAGTACCACCCCTGCGGACCTCAAGATGGAAGAGGCAGCCCTCTTGGTTGGCATGTGTAAAAACCCATCCCTCTATAACCCTCGCAGACGCCCTGAGAGCGCACTTAATCGCCGAAATACCGTACTCAATCAGATGTGCAAATACGACTACATCACGGAGAATGTATGTGACTCGCTGAAGGCCTTGCCTATCGAACTCAAATATCAATCCGTGGATCACAAACAGGGATTAGCACCATATTTCCGCGAATACCTACGACAAATGCTAACAGCCAAAAAGCCCAAAGCAACACAATACTCCGAGTGGAATCAACTACAGTATGAAATAGATAAACGCCAGTGGGACGAAAATCCACTATACGGATTCTGCAACAAAAATCATAAACCCGATGGCACACCATATGACCTCTACCAAGACGGACTGCGCATCTATACCACTATTGACTCGCGCATGCAACAATATGCTGAGGAGGCTGTCAACGAACATATACAAGATCTACAAAAAAGTTTCTTTCGTGAGAAACGCAAAAAAAGTTATGCCCCATTCTCCCAAGACTTGACTGCTGAAGATATAGATGCAATCATGAATCGATCCATGCGTCAAACAGACCGCTACCGCGGATTGAAAAAACAAGGAATGGGCGAAACGGATATACGCCAGATATTCAACACCCCTGTACCCATGCGCATATTCTCCTATAGCGGCATGATTGACACCACCATGACACCTATGGACTCCATCCGCTGGAACAAACACTTCTTGCGATGCGGGTTCATGTCTATGGATACACATTCAGGCGCCGTCAAGGCATACGTGGGCGGTCCAAACTTCGCACACTTTCAATACGACATGGTAACTACAGGTCGCCGACAGGTGGGTTCGACAATCAAGCCATATCTATTCACATTAGCCATGGACGAAGGCATGTGGCCATGCGATAGTACAGTGAATGACTCCATTACCCTCATTGATGGAAATGGTGTCGCATGGACCCCACGAGATGACCACCATGCTAATCAAGGAGAGATGGTGACACTCAATTGGGGACTGGAGAAATCCAGCAACTGGATAACTGCCTACCTCATGTCACTTTATACACCTGAACAGTTGGTACGACTGATGCGTTCCTTTGGTATTGAAGGACAACTAGACCCTGTTGTTAGCCTATGTCTAGGACCATGCGAAGTTAGTGTGAAGGAGATGGTAGATGCCTACACCACTTTCCCGAATAAAGGCATTCGTGTCGAACCACTATACGTCACCCGTATTGAAGATAACAATGGTAACATCTTGGCTACGTTCACACCTAAGACCTACGAGATTATTAGCGAAACAACCTCATACAAGATGATTCACATGCTGCAAAATGTCATGGATCATGGAACTGGTGTACGTGCACGTTTCCGCTATGGACTGAAAGGTCCTATGGGCGGTAAGACAGGTACCTCACAAAACCACTCCGACGGTTGGTTTGTGGGCTTTACACCATCGCTCGTGAGCGGTGTATGGGTAGGCGGCGAAGACCGCTCTATTCACTTCGATAATATGACCGCAGGACAAGGAGCCAACATGGCATTGCCTATATGGGCTATCTATATGCAAAAAGTCTATGCAGACGAGGAACTGGGATACGACCCAGCAGAGCCATTCGATGTACCCGAATGGTTTGATGCAGAGGCAGGTTGTAAGTAAGACATGCACTGTTAGAGGTAACAATGAAAATATCTCTTCGCCACATACTGATTTATTTTACTGCTTGGTTCCTCACTCTGGGTTCCATCTCCGCGCAACTCAACACCGACCGTATAACTGCTATCGGAAGGAATGCCTTGTATTTTGATGACTATGTACTGAGTATTCAATATTTTAATCAGGTAATCAAACTCAAGCCCTATCTGAGTGAGCCTTATCTCCTGCGTGCTATAGCAAAAATACAATTGGGGGATTATACGGGTGCCAAAAATGATTGCGATGCTGCCATTGAGCGCAACCCCTTTCAACCTGGAGCCTATTATACACGTGGTTTCATCTATCGCCACACCAACCAATTAGACAAAGCCGAAAAAGACTTCAGCGAAGCACTCATTTTCGCGCCCGAAAACAGGACCTATATCGCTATGCGAGCCGATGTGCGGGCAGAACGCAAAGAATATGCGCTAGCTTTGGACGACATCAATCACCTGCTTAACCGAGAACCGAACTCTGCGGCATTGCACTTCGAAAAAGGCACAATCTGCCTACGCAGTAGCGATACGATATGTGCATTAGATGCCTTCCATACTGCCACCCAATACGATTCACAAAATCCCGCCAATTGGTCGGCATTAGGCTTAGTACAACTCATGCTCAGCCAAGACGATGCAGCACTCTCTTCGCTTAGCACCTCCATTGATTATGGCAGCAAATGGGCTGGTGACTATATGAATCGAGGCATCATCTATTACCGCCGCCACAATTATCGCAGTGCATTGGCAGACTATGATAAAGCGGTTGAACTGGCGCCCAAAGATGCCCAATGCTACTACAACCGCGGGGTTCTCAGACAAGAATTGGGCGACTACAACCGTGCATTGGAAGACTTTACACAAGCCATTGACATTTCCCCAGAACAAATAGAATTATACTATCAACGTGGTATGGTGCAATTACAACTGCAACAGTGGCACCAAGCCCTTCAGGATTTCCAAACTATCATACAAAAATGTCCTTACTTCTTGCCAGCATACTACCTTGCCGCACAAGCAGAGACATCTCTGGGAAATGGTAAAGTAGCCTTTCAACTGCGCCAACAGGCCTATGAACTGGAGCAGAAGAAAGATAGCATACAATCCCAGTCACTCGCTACCAGTATGCATATGGCTACATCGCAACCACAACAACGTGACAGAAAAAAAGAATTCTCTGCCCTTGCTGCACAAAATCAAGAAAGTAACGGCAACGAGAATAAATACGATAGCGACACACGTGGTGCTATACAGAAAAAATACATTGACGTTGTCAATGAACCAAACATATTATTGTCCTATTACGGCAGCACAACCAGTACTACATCGCTAAGACAAACCAACTACTCACATGCTACAGTAGATGCTTATAACCGCAGCAGGCAGCTGCCCGCTGCACTCCGTTTTACGACGCAAGAGGTAACACTTACCGCAGATATGGTTAATCAGCATTTTGCACAAATCAATCGATTGTCACACGAAATTGATTTGCTAGAACAATTAACTATGCCCCACTCCACGACTAACCAACAACTCTGTACAGCCTATATAGCTCGCGCTATCGAATTTGCATTGGTACAAGACTACTCCTCTGCCATTGATGATATAACACGAGCTATACTGCTGAATGACAAACAATATTTCACCTATTTCTGTCGAGCCAACTGGCGATACAAATTGCTACTCTACAAACGTGCTATGGGAGAAGCGATGGAGGGAGCTGATTTCGAAATCATGATGCGCGATTACGATTATGTTATCCAACATGTACCTGACTTCTCTTTTGCATACTACAACAAAGCGAACATGCTGTGCATTCAGCAAGATTTTAAGGCTGCTATTGCGTATTATACACAGGCTATCGCAGTAGATAGCGATTTTGCTGAAGCCTACTTCAACCGAGGTTTGACACACATCTATATCAATGAAACCGAAAAAGGATTAGCCGACCTTAGCAAGGCTGGCGAACTGGGTATCTACCAAGCATATAATTTAATCTCACGCTTCCAATGATGATAAGAACAAGGAACAAGGAACAAGGAGCAAAGACATACCACTTTCGATTTAGACGAATACTACTTATTTGTCTTGGCTATTGGCTCCTAACTATTGGCTCCACACACGCACAAGTGTTATACCGCATATCGGGTAATTCAGCAGCAGCTCCATCGTATATATTAGCAACCAATCGTACTGTGGATATCACATTCTTGGATACTATACCTAATGTATTCAAGTGTTATGCTGCGTGTAACAAAGTAATCACCGAATTTGCCATGCAAGACTACGAAGCCCTGGCTGCACTGCGCCAGGCTGCCCTTCTACCCGACTCCGTGCGATTGAGCAATTTCTACAGCCACGAACAATACCAAGAGATAGATGAAGCATTGCGCATCAATCTCGGAATGGGATTAGACAAACTGGGCAGAATGAAGCCCTCCTACCTTACCGAGATGTACCGTAGCGAACTGATGAAACGATGGCTCAACTACGATGAAAACCGTTCCATGGAAACTTTTTTCGAAACGGTGGCTGCACAATCCAATATCCCTGTATATGGTTTAGATGATATTGGTGAAACGATGTATATGCTCTTCGACCGAGAGCCTTTTCATTGGCAATGCGAAGAACTAATGAAGGTGATAGAATATCCCGAAAAAGAAGTCAAACAAGAACGTATTTTACGCGAAATGTATCTCTACGGTCGGTTATCAGACATGGCCTATCAGATTAAAGGACCAGACAATAGCACTTCCATATCCTTCTCTGATTACAAAGTGTATAGCCAACGAAATAAGGTATGGGTTAAAAGATTAACGCCCTACCTCCGTGAAGGTAAGGCGTTTATCACACTCAATGCCATCTATTTAGGCGGTGAAGATGGGCTACTCGCCCAACTCAAGGCCGCTGGCTATCGTGTCAAAGCAGTGAATCGTTAACGAACAATCTTCTTCGCCACGCGTTGACCATTCTTCTCGTATTGTACGATATACAATCCTGCATTCAAACCTGTCAGCTCGGCAGACATAGCGTTCTCTTGGCTGCTAATCAACTGACCATTGATGTTATATACGCGAACATCATATGGTGGCAAGAATTCAACAGAATTATCTACAAACACATCTTCCACATCGGTCAATTGATTTGCAATCATGGGTTTTTCAACAGGTGAACCTGTCAGAATAATGAAGTCACCAGGTGCCAATGTCACAGTAGTTTCTGTTTGTAGTTTCTGCTCGTAATAATTGTACCAAGTACCACTAGGTATAGTGACTGTTTGGTTGTTACTTACGTGGAAGTTACCTGCAACAAACACATCACTACCCCATTGTATAGTGCGCAATGCTTTACCACTAATATCTACTTTTGATGGTTTTTGTTGCTCTACAAATTTATCGGTCAATATACGTGTTCTCAAATGAATGGCTTGTGCCAGTTTCACGAATTGTTTAGTACGCACTGGATCTTTGAAATATTCTTTTGCTTCAGGGCGAGGTTTCTTTGCACAGCGGTTATCGCTTGATGTACCATTAGGGCTTGATTCGCTCGAATTAATAGAGAAGTCATATCCTATCTCTTCAAATTGCCAAATCATGTGTGGACCAGCCAATAATACATTGAACACCACATTCACTGCAACACGTTTCAAGCGTGCATTGGTATTTGTTTTCAAGTCGCCCAATCCGTATTTTAGGGCTTCGTATTGCATTCTTTCCTCGTCGTGGCTTTCGCAATAACTTACATAACCCAGTTTATTCGCATTGCTGAAACTACTACCTGTATTTCCCGCAGCTGCTTTACGATATGCATCATTGGTATTTTCCCAACACATCATACCTTGTTTGACCAATGCAGGACGATCACTGCCCATATTTGCACCCCAGTGCTCCAAAATAAAGTATGCATCTTCAGATACGGCTTTTACACCATTATTGTAATAATCAGCAATATGCGTCATAGCATTATTGCTGGTACCACACAGACCGTGACTCAAGTCCATACGGAAACCATCCACTTTGTACTCTTTCAACCAATATTGCAACGCACGCGTAAACATTGTTTTAGCAGGTGTAAAGTCATGGTTCCAATCCTCATATACATTATCCGAGTGAGGTGCATTGACATTAAACCATGGGTTAAGTGCCAAATCCTCGCCATAAGGATACAACTTGTTCATCGGATTAAGTCCTGTAGCATGGTTAAATACCATATCCACAATCACTGCAATACCATGCTTGTGACATGTATCCACAAAGGCCTTCATATCTTCAGGCGTTCCATATGCCTTGTCAAAAGCAAAATAATGGTTAGGTGAGTAGCCCCAGTTGTAGTTGCCATCAAACTCTGCCACAGGCATCAACTCAATAGCATTTACACCCAAACTTACTAAATAATCCAAACGATTGGTAACTGCCTCCAATGAGCGATCTGGGGTGTAATCATATACCCACAACTCATAGATAACCAGATTATTCTTATCTGGTCGTTTGAAGTTCAACGTAGCCTCCGACCACTCGAATTCTGGTTTATTCGTTTGGATGACAGTCACATAACCGTCACCTTGTTTTGGATATTCCATCAAGGTTGGATCCACTTTCTTAGGTTCATACTGATCATCTGGATGAAGCACTTTCTCGGAATACAAATCAGAGATACGTTTCACATGACCATCAGCACGTACTACCACATATTGCATAGCATATTCTTTTTGTGGCTCTAATCCTGTAAGTTCGATCCAGAAGTAAGCACTATCGTTAGCTTGCTTGAGTTGATATTCATCCGATATGGTCCAATTGTTGAAGTCACCCACAACAAACACATGTTTCGCTGGGTCAGCTATCAGTCTATTGCATACAGCCTTAGCGCTACCTTCTTGAGTAACCTTCAGCATAACATTATCCGTCAGAGTAATAGGCTCAGACACATGACTATCTTCAGTAGCTGCACCATTACGATAAACAACGGTCAAATCCTTGCCTGTTTCCGTAAACTCATACCATCCATTCTTCAATTCAGGTGTTACGATCTTCTCCACCCCTTCTGCTGGAGTTACCACAGCAGTAATAGTCTCTGTCCAATGAGCTGGCATTTGAGCTTTCACTGTGATGTCACGTCCCAACACAGTATATTTAGCTTTGCTAGAGCCTGATTGAGTAATTTGGATATTCGTGTTTGAAGTAATCATAATATCCTCTGTTTGGTTGGCATCACCATTCCAAGTGGTTCCATTCACAAAGATTACGTACATTTCTGTACCTGTTTTCTTCACCACATACCATTCGCCATCCCGTTCAGGATCTTCAAACTTTCCGTCCGTACCTGGAGTCCATGTAAATGCTTTAATTGTATTCTTCCAGTGGCTTGGCATTTTAGCACGAATGACAATCTCTTTCTTTTCTCCTGTAGCAGAGGAGAGTTTCGCTCCTGCATAGGTACACAGGGTCACTTTGCTATGATCATTCTCATCGTAGTAAATACCGTTCACGATACCCGCAGGACGATTTTCTTTCGTTGGTGCGCTTGGCACGCAGGTGCTTGCTTTGGCAGTCGCTGTACCATTTGCATTTGTAGCTGTCAGTACAAATTCATGATTGCCTGGCTGGCTGAAGGTGTGCGTATAACTCATCTCTCGACCAGTGGCTGTCGTCACCACTTCGCCATTCAAGGTCAGGGTCAACGTAGCATCTTCCGTTGCGTAGCAGTTCAATGTCTTTTGATCGTTGAGCGAAGCTATTTCGGGCAGAGACGACACAAGCAAAGCAGAAAGTCCTTTCTCCACTAGATCAACGAAAATATCTTCTCCGCCATCACCTTTACCTTCTTTCTCTCCCTTAGGACCATCATTAAACACAAAGCAGAGTTGAGTAATTTCCTTGGAAGCATCCACCCCATAATAGGTATGCATATTAGGTGTTATCTTCAGTTCCCAGTTACCCTCCGCATTTTTGGTCATCTTGTATTTCTCATTCCCATCGCGCCATGTTCCTGCTTTTTGCCACGCTGTACCATCGTATGTTACACCCGTGTGAGCATAGCATTGGGTGGCACCTACCATACCACCGTTACCTTCGTTGGGATTAAAGATCACCGTAATCTCACCATTGTATCCTTTTTGGATAATACCTGGTACGGTAGTTACTTGTGCCATCGCTATGGTAGCGAACACAAGGGATAAAAATACAGTAATTTTTCTCATGTTAATAATGATTTATTTGTAAATTTGACATTTCAAGCGTGCAAAGGTACAACTTTTTTTGCATATATCAAAATTTTTCTGTACTTTTGCACAAAATATCACAAACATATGTCCAATCGTGTACTCATAGGTATGTCTGGTGGCATTGATTCCACCGTAGCTGCAATCCTGCTGCAGGAGCAGGGTTATGAACTGGTGGGTGCCACCTTCCGCACTTTCGACCCCACACCCGTACCCAATACCCAATATCCAATAGGCGGAACGCCGTCCATTACCCACTGCGCTTCCGAGCAGAGTATCCTGGATGCACAGCGCATGGCTACCACCCTAGGCTTCGAGCACCATATATTGGATTTCCGAAGCACTTTCCGCGAAGAGATTATCGGCAATTTCATCAGCGAGTACGCATGCGGGCGCACGCCCAATCCATGTGTATTATGCAATTCGCATATCAAGTGGGGCAAACTCATGCAGGCTGCCGACGAATTTGGTTGTGATTATATTGCCACGGGGCACTATGCGCAGATTGCCGAACACCGCGGGCACACCTATCTCAAGACGGCTGTAGATACCCACAAGGACCAAACCTATTTCCTCTGGATGCTCACCGAGGAGAACCTGCGCCGCACCATCTTCCCATTGGGTGGACTAACCAAAGCGGAAGTACGACAGATTGCATTTGACCACGGCTTTGAGGCGCTGAGCAAGAAAGAGGAGAGCCAAGATATTTGCTTCATTCCCAACAACGACTACCGCACTTTCCTTGCTCAATATGGCGTTTCTGTGCCACAAGGCGAATACATTGATAATCAAGGAAGAGTATTGGGAATGCATCAGGGATTCTGCCATTATACCATTGGGCAGCGCAAGGGATTAGGCATTGCGTTGGGTGCGCCCAAGTTTGTCACAAAGATTGATGCCACGAACAACCGTGTTACCTTGGGTGACCGCGAGGACTTGCTTACCACAGATGCCACGATTGCCGATGTTCGTATCCGCGACTGGAATTGGCTCCACGACTCCCCAGAAGTGCAAGCCCGCATCCGCTACAAATCTCCCGCCGTTCCTGCCCGCCTATTACCAATTGCCAATACCCAATTGCCAATTGCCAATCGCCAATTGCCAATATCCAACACCCCTACTCTCCCAGAGGAGGCTTCCATCAACTTCTCTGTCCCCGTTTGGGGTGTCACACCAGGACAATCAATGGTCATATACAAAGACGATCTCGTCATCGGAGGTGGAATCATTTGCTAACTAATGCGGATTTATATTCTGAATCTCATTCTGACTATGGCCTACAGGATTAGTAGTGCCATGAGTGTCCAAAACAAGGCAGTACAGCGTTTGTAGAAGGGTGGTATAACTTTCCGTGGCGGGTGCTCAATGACTTGCGTGATACTATCGGTATGGATGACGGTATCGTGGACTATTCGCTCACGCCATCGGTCTCGGTATTTGATGCGGTCACGGAAGACATATGGTACATCTATGCCACCGATGTGCCACAGTGGTCGCGAAGTGGTCGCGAAACTCGCGGGCAACTTTTGGGATGCGGGAGTGGGGCAAATAATTGTTGGGAAATAAACTGGCGCAAGGTAAGGCGCTTGGCAGAGCGTTTCTGCTGGAACAGTTGCTCGTATGCAGCGCGTGCGTAGGGTTGCTGAGAATGGTACATCGGTCACCAGTTTCTCGCTTATTTCTACTGTGGTACGCGAACCGCGCGGCGTAGGCTATACCCTATTGAAGATGTTCTCTTCCCTACACACGATACCCGACTAACCAAAAAAAAAAGACTTACGCATCCGTAAGTCTTTTCTTTGGTTAGTCGGGATGGCGAGAGTCTTGGTGGAAAGACTACTCGGCAAGTTACCAGCAAGTTATTTCTCTGTATCCTGTGAGTATGTGAGCGGTGAGTGCTGCGCTCACATTTTTAATTGATTCATCTGTCTAAAGGGCGAATAAAAGGGCTTATAAAGTACTTGTATTAGGCGCATTTACTGTTTTTTTTATTTTATTTCTTTGTGCTTTGTTTATTTATTGCAAAATAAAAACTATTGATTATCTGCCGATTACAATATCTTTTTTCTTTTGCAAAATAAATCCTTTCCTTTTTCGACCACTCAAAAAAAATAAAGTTATGTCTTATAAAAGGGCAGATATGTCCCAAATATGTCCCAAATATGTCTTATATTATATATTGTACTCGCACCGTCCCGCGCGCATAATGCGCATGGGACTAATGCGCGTGCGAAGCATAATAATTAAAGTAGGTCGGAGTTCCTTCTGGCAAACACTTGCTCAACCAGTTTCTCAATTTATTACAAGCCACATATGTATCTACTGACGGATTCATAAAGTGGTGTACTTCAAAGTGGTGTAAGTGAAGCATTGAACCAGTAACTTCCCACCCTGTTTTCTTTCCGCATAATGATAGCAATCTGTCCCAGACTTCAGGTGTAATTGGGTACCAATCATCAGAAATATTGCTAGTGTGCAGTAATACTTGATCATGCGTATTCACGAACCTGATAGCAGTTCTATCCGCATTGACAATTATTCTTTTAGGTATAGTCCTGTCGTCATTAGCTGTTCCTTCAAATTGGATTGCTATTATCATAGTAGTCCTACTTTTTTTTATATTGGTTAACCATTTCGATGAGGGCTTCGCGATTTTCGGAAGAAACCTCGAAAGTGACCGAAACACGGTCATAACGCACCTCATCAGCATCTACTACCTTGATTTTCTTGGGATACATTATAATATCGCATACCGCCATATTTAGCTTTTCTGCGATTTTTGAAAGTTCCCAAAGTTGCAAATTCTGCTCACCATTGGAAATTTTGTTCCATTTTGACTCGGTAAACCCAATTGCTTCTGCAAAGGCAGTTTTGGTTAACCCCCTGTTTTCCTGCATCTTGTTGAGATTCTCAACGATTGGATGGATTGCTTTCTTTTTCATATGCAAAGTTAATAAAAAAATATGAATTTTATATTGCTGATTTAGAAGAAGTTATAAACTTTTTCTTCTAAAATCGAAGAATTTTCTTGCGTAATTAGAATTTTTGTTGTACCTTTGCAGCGTGAAAAGTAAAAAAAACAAATGAAAAGCAACCTTAACAGGGCGCAAAGGTAGTATTTTTTAATTAAACGAACAATGAAAGAGACAAAAATTTCTAATTTTCTTCAAAATGTGAAAGTGAGTGATTGGAATGCAGTGCGTAATGAGTTACAGAAGCATGTTTCTCGCATTACTATCACTAACTGGAAGAATGGCTTATTTGAAGCATCAAGTGACTATTGGTCAGCCATCAATGGTATCGCTGAGCAATTTGGCTATGACAAGCCATATAAAGTATAATAATTAATCTAAAGGAGGGCAAATCATGAAAAAAGATGTAGCAAAACGAGTAAAGGTTCAACCCGTATTTGAGGGGACAATCCTTTCTAAAGCTCGCAAGATTATTGACCGTAGAGGCGTGGTTCCTGTTTACAAAGGAAAGCCTGTCATTGCTATCGACGCAGACGGCGAGGAGTATAACTTCCAAAGTTGCGCAGAAGTAGAGCGCACCACGCTCATCAGCGCAGGTCGTATTCAATCCGCTATTCATGACTACAAGCTTGGCAAACGAGAGATACCGCTGGTAGAAGGATTTTGCTGGCTGTATGTAGCAGACAAAGACGAATGGCTTGTCAAAGTGAAAGCATGGATAAATGTGCATGCTGAAGATAACCGTAAAACGAACATCTAACTTTTGGATCTATGGAAAGAGAATTGGCAAAGCAGAAACTGCAAGAGGCATTAGAAGGAATGAATCATGAGGAGAAGTATGATGTTCTTACTGATGTATTGCACGCAGAAGATAAAGTTCTTCTCGGCACATGGTTCTTGGGAGAAGCCATTATTGGTACTGGAGCAAAGAAAGCTATTGTTGAAAACACGAAAGACTGCACCTGCACTCTCACTTTGAAGGCAGCTAGTGGAAAGTCAATGAAATTAGGTAGAAAGGAGTAGTGATTATGAAAAAGTGGTATATTATAATGGCGGTGGCTTTCGTCATAATGTTGGGCTCTACTTTCGCAAAGTTATTCATAGACCAAGAGTGGTGGCTCTTATTAGAGTTCTTGTATGCTGTCGGTTTGGCAGGAATTATTATCTGCTTTTGGATTGTTAGCAGAAAGCAGAATAAAGAATTGGACCAACAATGCAAGGACATAGAGCAAACCTTTGACAAGTTCCTTGAAAACTATCGTCTTCTTCCATGGATAAGTGTGGACTATAGATTACCTAAGGAAGGTGAAGTCGTATATATCGCATTCCGTGATAAGACTGGCTTTAGTGTTAATGTAGCTACATATGAGAACGGTGTGTTTAATAGTTATGGTACCGACAAGCCCGAATATTGGATGCATGTTCCAGTACTGCCAAAAGTTGAGGAGGAGTATGAGAATAGATAAAAACGGAAACCTCGAATATATCGTACCCACAACTAAAGCGCTAATAAAGGAGTGTCATTGGGTTGTGAAAATGGCATATTACACAGGTGCAATGAAATACATAAATGTATTACAATACGCGACATGTCAAGAAGTTAAATTAAAGTGGAATCTATGGCACCCTATAACATGGCTATATGTAGTTTTCGCTTTTGCTTTATCAATGATAGGCCATGCTATTACAGTCATTTCGACCTATAAATATGAGATACTCAAAGATGTCACTTGTACTATAGACCATACGAACACAAGATTCAAACGAAACCCATTATTTAAGAAGGAGGAAGTATGAAAATTCTTGATTTATCACTAACCTATCACTGGTTCGATGAGATTGCTGCTGGGCGCAAGAAAGAGGAGTACCGAGCGCGTAAGCCTTTCTATTGGAAGCGGTTTATATATCCTGATGGATTAAACTATGCTTGCTATAAGGGCTGTACAGATTATACGACTGATAACTGTGGTAATTGCAATCGAATGAGGTTTCGCCACTACGACGCTGTGCGCTTCCATCGTGGGCAAGGTAGCCGAACCACCATGCTGGTTGAATGCCTGGGCATTCATATCGGCTACGGAAAAGAGGAATGGGGCGCGCCAAAGGAAAAGGTATTCATCATTACATTAGGTAACATTCTAGAGAAAAGTGACAATGGACAAATCATTAAATGACATACGAAAGCAGGTGCAGCGCATTGTAAACCTCGCTAACTCTATCGGTGGTAAATACACCAATAATTGCCGCAAGCGAGTAAATGCACAGCACTACTATACAATGGCTGCTCGTGTGATGACGCAAAGAGGAATATCACGCTTCAGCACTGATTCTGACGAACGAAAGCCAATCGTTCAACGATCTGTCAGTTCAGCAAAGATTGATGGCATGGAGTGTAAAGCACATACCGTTGTGCTTATACCCAAGCCAAAGCAAAAGAAGGAAGGTGTGCCACTGTCCTCTTATATGGCCACTCAAGAGAACAGGCGCAATCTTCAATCCCTCGCCCGTCATCAGTTCATTGCCCATATGCTTTCAGATATTGCAACGGACATGATGATCTGCAAGATGGAAGGATGGGATCCATACGAGTTCCCTCGTATAATAGCAGATGAGATGCAGCGCATACTCAAAAGCAATTGATCTTTGACATACAATAGCAGGTAGTGCCCTATTAAGATGGGCTAATAACCACCTTGCGGAGTGTAAAGAGGGTTTTAGTTCCATTCCCTTAGCCATGTCACTCCGTCGTCGACGAAAACTAGCAACCGCCTGCTATACTTACAACGAGGTAAGGTGCCTATTAAGACGGCACAAGGAAATAGGCAGCCTCGCGTTGGTTTCACTCACCGCCAGTAATACGGTTCGCATTCGCCAACGGATGGGAAATGGAGATAATAACCCTGCCGCCCATTGCTGCTGAAAAGTCTCGGCTCGCCTCGTCCAAAAGATGTAGTGCTCCTATTAAGATGGGGCAAGTGAGTCATGTTCTTCGTTTTTACTGGGTCGGGGAACATGATCATCCAGCGTAACCGCATCTTAAAACACCATCGGATAAGACAGTGAATGTGGCTGCTGATCCTCGCTTTGCAAGGTAGTGGGCTATTAAGATGCCCTATAATATTTGGAGCCGCCTTGTCGCTTTAGGGAATTTCGCACACGCCCGATGGTAAGTTTGACAATTATTAAATTTGAATATATATGAAAAAGAAAAAAACTGATGAGCAACAACTAAAAGAACTATTGCTCAAAGTATCGCAGGTTACGCCTGAAGAGCTATTGCAACAAATCAAAGAGTCGCCTGACAGCGTAGTTGCAGCGCACGCATGCTGCACGATGTTGTTTGATGAGTACTTTGCGCAATACCTGCCAGCGCCATCGCGTGGGGATATGAATGATGAGGACTACCAGGCACAAGTGCAATCCTATGAGAACATTCGCGAGAATATTCGTCAGATTGCATTTTATTGGTACATTGCAGGCTCCAATCACCCAAAACACATCGCAAGCGTGATTGAATTATTAGAAAAACAACCTGAGGGTCAGTCGAACCAATAAGACTGGGAGCGGTTATGGTTGCAGGGGGTGTGCCCTCCACCCCCGTTTTTTTGTAAGATATTGAGAATTATGGTTTCTAATGTAGATTTGATAGATATTCGCTCGTGCTCTGAACACGGGCAGAAAAGATACGATGTTACTTTACGCTGTCCTGATGAGCGCGACCGCAAAACGATTGTAGCAGAAATTGAAGACCAGGAGAAGACTTCTCTGGTCCAGTTCCGTGCATGGAGCAAGCATAATATCCTACTCCACCATCCCGATAAAGATGCCTCACGCGATTTTGTCATTACGCCTGTAGTCATTATTAAGGTTGAGGTGCCTGCAGATATGGATATGACAAGTATCGCTTGCTATTTCTTACAGATAATCAGTTAATCATAATATTATGGAGGAGAAGAAATCGTACTTACAGCAGCGTGTATATGACCTGCTGGGACTGACAGAGGAACAATGCAGCGTGCCATTGTGGATTGACCGCCTCACGCCAGCCAAGAAGCGCAAACACACTTATGAGGTGAATGGCGAGAAGCGCGAACAATGGCTCAAGGACGAGAATGGTAATCTCATTGCAGATCCATTCCCACTGTTTCAATCCGATGAGAATGACAATATACGAATGTTCCCATACACCTTGGATGGCCGCTTGATTCGCTACGAAAGCGACAAGCAGCCCAAATACTCCGATTATGTTGCAGAGGAGACATACTTCATCACCAGGCGCAACCCCCAGTGGCTCGCTGAAAATCCTGGGCAGCCCAAATACAAGTTCCCTGGAGGTGAGACAAAGAAAGGTACATACCCATTCTTCCCTCCATTAGTGTACCAAGCATATTGCGATAAGCAGCATATCGACACCGTGATCCTGACCGAGGGCTATATGAAAGCGATGGCGGCCAGTGTGCACGGCATGATGGTGGTTGGCTTGGGCAGCATCACACTATTTGCCGACCAAAGGACCAAGCAGCTCTATCCGGATATCGTGCGTTTGCTCAATACCGTGCAGCCGAACAATATCGTCATCCTGTACGACGGTGACTGCACCGATATCGGCAAGTCCGCCATCGAAGAACTCGAGGCTAACCGTACGCCTAACCTGAGCAAACGCCCCTACTCGTTCATGAACTCTCTGCTTAAACTTAAAGATATGCTGTTGGAGTTCAAAAACCCGAACGGACAACCCTGTGAGTTATTTTTTGCTTATGTCAAGAAGATGCGCAGAGATAAAGAGATCCTTTTGGAAGACGGCAAGACCAAAACCGTCAACGACAGCCCAAAAGGATTGGATGACCTCATCTGTGACGAGGAGTTCAAAAGCGAAGTGGACGACATAGCCAAAGATCTTAACAATCCTGGCCGCCCTGGTGTATACTTCCACAAAACGAATCTCCGAACTTGCAACGACACGAAGATTCGTGGCGTCTTCAATTGCTCCAGCCCCGAGAAGTTCTACGAAGCTTGGCACCAAGTGATTGGTGCCAAGAAATTCAAGTTCAACAGCGGTGTGTATTATTATAATCCTGCCGAGAAGAAATTGGTACAGGCACTCGACAACACCCTCAAGGACTACTACGCCATCGGTTCGGAGATAGTACTAGTGACAGAAGCCCCCATCCCGAACTCCTCGGGTACAAGCACCGAGTTCGTCAGCATTTCCGACAAAGTGATCAATGCGCAATTCGGCGATGGTACAGCCAAACGACTGTACCGACACAAGTACTTTGTCAATTATACGGTAATGCCTGACCACGAGAACTACTGCCGTGAGATACTCACAGAATCGGGCTACCGCTTTTTCAACATGTATAGCCCCCTCAATTATAAGCCTATAGAGCATGAGTGGCCAACCATCAAAAAGCTACTTCGTCAGATCACCAAAGTGTATGGCGAAGAATATTATCAGATGCTGCTTGATTGGATAACCCTGACCTATTTCCGTCCGACACAATTCTTACCCATCATCATGCTCGTTAGCAAACAGCGTGGTACCGGAAAGACCAGTTTCCTCAACTTGCTGAAGACCATCTACGGCAATAATGCTGTAGTAGGTGGTAACGATCTGATTATGTCCAAGTTCAACTCCTTGCTCGCTGGCAAGCTTATCGTTGGAGTAGATGAGTCCACCCTCGGTGATAACAAGGAAGTAGGCGAAGCACTCAAGCACATGTCCACCGCTGAATATATGCATATCGAGCGTAAAGGCAAGGATAAACAAGAAGTCCGTGCCTTCTGTAAGTTCGTGCTTTGCTCAAATGAAGTCAAGAAAGGTGTGTTCATCGCTAAGGACGAGGTGCGCTTCTGGGTAATGCGCCTTGAGCCATGGGACGAAGATCAAGGAGGCTTTGATAAGGATTTTAAGCAGAAGATCGAAGAAGAGGTGCAGGGATTTCTATTCTATATCCGTGAGCGTTGGTACCGCAATAAGATGTTTGTCAAGGAGAGTGAAGGTCGTATGTGGTTCGACCCTAAGCGCATTGCTAACGACGATTTGGCAAAGATGATGTCCGGCACGCAGTCCAACTTCGAGGGATCGCTTTGTGAGTTTCTTGTTAATATGTTCCTTGATACAGGCAGAACGCTCTTGCATTTCGATGTGCAGTATATCTGGGAGAATGTTCCTGATGCCAAACGCAAAGACCAGCAGTACATACGCAATCTTCTCGACGAGATGCCTGGCGTATCTAAGGAACAAAGTCAGAAGTGCAAAATGCCTTTCCGTGTCACTCCGTTGATGAAGCAACAACAGCCGTCACTCACCGAAGACGAGGGTGATATTATATGGCCATCCAAAGGCAAGCAATGCCGTCCGTATGCTTTTGATGCAAAATATTTCCTTACAGACGCCGAGTATAATGAGTTGAAGGAGAGGAAGGGGATTACTGTCGCCGACAAAAAAACAGCAGAAAAAACTATCTTTGATTCCGCTTCAGATGTTTATTAATCCGTTAAATATTGAATTATGAAAAAAGTAATAAATGTTTTAAAATACATTTTTGGTATTTCTGCTGTTTTATGTCTTATTGCAGAATTACTTTTTCTGTCCGTAGAGGATTTTGAGTCTGCATGCTATACACTAATCCCGTTGGTAATTACTGCCCTTTGTTGGATTTTTTGTGTTCTTATAAAAGACAATCTCGAATATAAAGCTTTGCTTATGCGAGCATATGAGGAAATTCCTTGGAAATATGTATATCACACGAGCACAGATGAAATACGGGGGAAGATTATACTAGCTCAATTAAGACTTCCTGGCAAATTTGTAGGGTTAGTGCGCACTAAAAAAGGTAATAAATATCAATATGTAGATGGCGATGGATTACCGTACTCATCGCTAAGTATAGTGAGGTATTTAATCTTAGAACCATAAAATGAGTAACAGCATTCTTAAAAAACGCCACTTTTTGTGGCGTTTTTTTGTTGCCCGTATATAGTATAGGGAGAGGGAGGAGCGTAGCAAAAATTGTCGCGATGCAAAAATTTTGTTTCTTTTTTCTGCGAATGGGTTTATTTTGTTACTATTCAGCAAGTTATCGCGAAACAAAGCAACAAAAAAGTGTTTCTTTTTGTTTCTTTTTGTTTCTTTTTGTTTCTATATGTTTCTCAATGTTTCTGTTATTGTTTCTATGTAATTACCTATAAATCAAGCAAATAATCCTAAAGAAACAAAAACATAGTGTAGTTCTACTTCTTAGAATTTGCATATAATTTTCGGCAATTTGTGAGCTAAGTTTGGTCATGTGGCAAAAAAATCGTACCTTTGCAGTCGCAACCATGACCGCTGCCCTATCTTAATAATAGTACATTTTAGGAGAGGCAGCTATGGGTGGCATTTCCAAAGATTACTTAAACGAATATAACGCCCTTCCTTCTAAAACAAGAAGGCGCGTCATGAATACCCTAAAGTATTGGGGTGGGTGGACCAAAACTTCGGTCTATCGTAAATTACAATGTCCAAATCTTTCGCCAATCGAACGCACCTTAATTGAGGGCGTAATGCAGCGTGCTACCGCTCCCGTGCAAGAAGGAAAACAATTAGAGATAGCTTTCGATTGGAATGAGAAAGATGGGTTCATCTTGTGCCTGTAATTATTTGGCTATTCCTACAAAAAACCGTACCTTTGCACCGTGAAAAATCGTCGCAATTCATATTACTTATATCTGAACTGGCCTGTGTATTTGGCACAGTGGTATGCTCACGAAATGTACCGCCTTAAACACTCAGAAGATGAGCATATTTCTCCATACATATACGACTGCAGCGCTCCTGTCACCGAACTGGATCCTGTGGATACGCGTCGAGGGTCTGCAGAGCGTAATATATTGGAGATGTGCCTATCCAAGCAGCCAGATAATATACGCGTCCTTCCAAGCAAGGAAGCGACTATCTGCCTGGTTATCCCCAATTTTGTTCATAAGCCTGCAGCTACATATAACTACCTTTCTCCAAAAAGTAAATCCTTATTGGAGCAAACTGCTCGCAATCATTTTAAGATGGAGCTCACGAAATACATCAATAAGATTTTCTTTGCTTCTGAACAAAAAGGATCTTACAAGCCGTCGCGAGAACTGACCGTTCAAGCTTTCATGGAGAACAATGGCATCGAATGTACAGAAACTAATATCGAGACCATTAAGAAGATCTGGAGCCGCTTGTATGACCTCTGCTATAAATCCAAATCTAAAAATAAAACCGAATGAGAGTACCAGGAGTAAAATCAATAGCCTTTATATCTGCTTTGGATATCGACTCAAGTATTGAACTACAGGCGATGTCTGGTATATCACCGGACATTACTCACCTGCAGTTCACCCCATTTTCATTTGTCGGTGATCCAAAGCTGGAGCTTAGTGACAGCAACGAAAACAATGGTAGCAACCGTAAGGCTTTGCTATCCTTCATTGTTCCGTTCTCATTTCGCGAGCGCAAATGCGCCTTTATAGTCAGAGCTTCATCTGGTGCAATATATTTGATAGGCTCTGCCGACAATGTTCCTGCTATTTCGACCAAAGACATTACTGCAGGGCCATCTACTACCAACCATGTAGAAGTAACTGTTGAGTTATCTTCTCCTATGGCTTGGATTGAAGTTTCTGGAGTAATAGCATTAGGAGAAGAATACCCACCTGTAGGTTGGGACATCTTCCGTGAAATCACCGAAGAGGAAATAGATGATATCATTAACAATTTACCGTCTTAGTTTATGTTAGTTATTGTTACAATGCGACGCCTCGATAGAGCTCTACAGCAGCTATGGAAGAATGTCAAAGATGCTATTTTAGGCGTTCAAGAGATTGTGCATCCAAGCGAAAAGGAAATAGTAAATGCTATCTCCATCGCTTCTATTGATAATGTAGAAGCACCACAAGAGGGAGCACTTTATATGATAGAACCAACTTCATCAGATGGAGTAGATGGTGTCCTGTTCCTCTATCAAAATGGAGTATTTGATGAAGTTACTCCTGAAAAAGGTATCATCTATATTGTTAATAGTCCCGACAAATCCCGCATATACATATATAATGCTCCATTATGGGAAGATGTTACTGGACAGCCTGTAGATAATACCCTCTATATTACTAATACCACTACCGACCTCGAGAGTTA
This sequence comes from Paludibacteraceae bacterium, assembly GCA_045589755.1. Taxonomy (GTDB): domain Bacteria; phylum Bacteroidota; class Bacteroidia; order Bacteroidales; family Paludibacteraceae; genus Colicola. Next base: position 2,667 of record JAZNPR010000003.1, on the reverse strand, counting down.
TACAGATAAAGGAATGTATAGTGTATGTTTAAGTATTCCATTAAGAAATACTGAGTGGTATACCTTTACTGTATCTTTCAATCGTGGTCGTCATATAGTAGGAAGACCATCCACAAACACATATATTCAAACGCTTATCAATAACGATGGTTGGAAACGACGGACTAAGGTAGGAGATGGTAGTTGGAGTGAGTGGGAGGAACATTGCTATGTATATCCAGAAAATCTCACCTCTAAGCAAGATAAGTCAGATTCTTCACTACAGACTACAGCAAAAGCTGTGGTTGAAGCTATTAATGAAGTCAATACCAAAGCCAATAATATTGAGCAAACCATAGGTAATGAGGACATGTCAGCAGAACACGCTCAATCTGTTAAAGGTGCAATTGCTGAAATTAATTATTGGAAAGGTAATGCAAGTCAAGATATTGAGCATGCAATCGGAGATATTAAAGAATTGCAATCGGCTATTAACTCCAAGCAGCCTCTTGGCGACTATGCCCAGGCACAACATACCCATGTCTTCGCTGATATCACAGATGTGAGTATTCTCCCTGATAACGATGCTCAGATTATCATACCTATTGATGATGATATCCTTACGAGCATTGTTAATCAAACATACTCTCCTGAAGACACAGCTATGTTCTCTGGGCACTCTGAGTACTCTCCTCTTTCTGATGAGGAGGTTACTCGTCTCGTAGATCTAACGATAGAAACATATCGACAAGCAATCAATTTGAATAACTAACCAAAAAAATATTAACCTTATGGCAGAAACAGTAGCAACCCCCGACAATCTGAATAAATTTGCTAAAGAGCTTGGTGAGCGTCTTGCACAATACGCTTCAGGTGGAAACAGCAATTTAGTTTTCATTGATAGCTACATTTCCAAGAATGTAACTACCAATGACGATATTTCTCATGTTTATCTGGTTATTGACAAGGATTTTGATTTGTCTAATGTATCCTTACAATATCAACGCAAAAAGCGCGTAAAAGTACGCAGAAACAATAATAGTCCATACTATGATAACGATGAGAATCATCGAGCACATACCACTGGTTGGCATGAAGTGTTGCGTTTGCCAATCAGCAATCGCGAACCTCTTATCCGCCCTATATTGAAGTCTACAACTCCTAATTTTATTTTAGGCGGAAATGCGTACTATGAAATCACCGTAGATGGCTACGAACAATTTATTGACTTCGTAACAGACGATTCTTTCGGTACTGGTTATTGTGATCAAGAAGGTTCACCTGTTCCTATCTCCGCTATTCTACGAAAAAATGGTGGTGTCTGTCTTATCAAAGACGGTAAGCAGATATCCAACTTCGCCATGTTCCGAGCTCAGTATGACGATACAAATAATGTTTGGAATATGGGTAAATAAAAAAATGCCACTACGATAGCATCGTAATGGCGCAATTCCGATAGCATCGAATTGGATACTTCCGATAGCATCAGGAAACGGTGCAAAGGTACTGCTTTTTTTTGAAATTACCAAATTTTTTATTAAAATGATATTTCTTGTTACAAAAACATATCTGTCCAAGAAGATATCCGAGTGGATGGAAGTGGTTGCTTATAAAATGGCAAAGCAAGCTAAAGCGAATTTAGAGAAAGTTCAGAATGATATTGATAATCTTCGTTCTGAAATACCGAATATCCAATTATATCATTCTGTAACATACTCTCAACTAGTCCAATTACGCAATAATTCTAAACTTGTGCCTGGCGCGTGGTATAGAATTATTGATTATATAACTAAAGTAGCCAATGATCCTGAAGCTCAAAGCGCAGGTCATCCATTTGATTTATTGGTTATGGCTACTTCTATTAATTCCATTTCTGAAGAAGCTCGAGCTATTAAAACATCGCGCAATTCAGGTAGTTATTTCAAAAATAGTAATCTTAGTGCCTGGCGAGTATGGTACTGTCTTAATAATGATAGTACACGCTTTATGTGGGCTAGTTCAACTGGTACTGGCGTTATTTATCGCCTTATTGACGAATGGGGGAATGATTTCCCATATGACTTCAAGAATATACAATTTAAGAGGTATTATACTTATGATGAATGTGGGTTGCACGATGATATAGAAGGAACATATGCAGGAATAAATGCTCCTATGATGAATTTATCTATTGACGAATCTGATAGTATTTTTTGTTACACCATATCATTGGGTGATAGAACTACATCTCCTACTGATGCATCACTAATTGGTTTTAATAGTTCAAACATTGGAGAAGGATATGGTGAAAAAGGATATTTCGGCAATATGTCTTTAAAGCCAGCTACCTGCATACAAACCATTGACAATGATATCAATTCTTGTTTTTGTCTTAACAATATAGTGTTATTTGTTAATAATGCAAGATATCGTGCTTTAGGTTCTACACATATTGATGGAGAATGCATAAATATGACTCTTTCATGCATTCACTCCTCAATAGGTTCTGATAATAGAAATATCATTATGGCAGACCGTTGTTATAATATTTCTATAGACCAAGGATGTGATGCACTTACATTCTCACAAGATTGTCGTCGTATGTCATTCTCACAAGGTTGTTACAATATGTCATTCTCACAATACTGCAATAGTATGTCATTCTCACAAGGTTGTAGTAGAATCAATGTAGATGCTGGTGTACATGAT
>JAZNPR010000002.1:0-3446 GCA_045589755.1 Paludibacteraceae bacterium | reverse complement strand
GGCTATGTTCACAACGGCGATAAGGCACCTGAGGTTTGCCCACAATGCAAGCAATCTGGCGTCTTTGTAGAAGAGAAGAAAAAAGGTCTGGATACCAACAGCAACGCATACACCGTTATCTATGCTACTATCATCGTAGTTATCGTGGCTGTATTGCTCGCTTTGGTAAGCCAAGTGCTCAGTCCTCGCCAAGAGGCTAACCGCTTGCTCGACCAACAAAAGCAAATCCTCGTAGCCCTCAACCAAAACTACGACAACACCGACCCAGCTGCATTGTATCTCTCTTTGGTAAACGATACCATCGACGTGAACGGTGCTCCTGTATTTGTAGCTAATATCGAGGGTAATACCAAGTATGTTCTCAAGCTCCACGGTGCTGGTCTTTGGGGCGGTATCGGTGGTTACTTGGCATTGGATGCTGATAAGAACACTATCTATGGTGTGAACTTCAACCACGAAAGTGAGACTCCAGGTCTTGGTGGCGAGATCGTGACCGAGAAGTTCCGTAGTCAGTTCCCTGGCAAGCATATCCGCAATGCTGCTGGCGAAGTAGTATCTGTGGCTGTGTTGAAAGCAGGCAAAGTGGCTGATGGTCAAGAGCAAGTAGATGCCCTCTCTGGTGCAACTATCACTTGCGATGGCGTTAGCACCATGATTGCTACCAACCTCGCTGAGTATGCAGAATTTTTGAATGAAGATTCTAACGTATATGTAAAAACTGCTTTTGTTCTTTTGGACGGAGTTGTTTACGAAGGTGACCTTGATGCTATTGATCCTAATACCATCGAGCATATCACCGTATTGAAGGACTCCGCTGCTATTGCGACCTATGGCGAGGCTGCTAAAGAAGGAGCAATTGTAATAACAACTAAAAAGTCGGAATAAGTTATGGCATTATCTCAAAAAACAAAAGAGGTGTTGTTTGGCCCTCTGAACATTAACAACCCAGTGGTTGTTCAAGTGTTGGGTATCTGTTCTGCATTGGCTGTGACCGTGCAACTGAAGCCAGCGTTGGTAATGGGTATTGCCGTTACTATCATCGTGGCTATGGCGAACGTAATTGTATCACTCATTCGCAACACTATCCCAATGCGAATCCGTATTATCATCCAATTGGTGGTAGTAGCAGCGTTGGTAACTCTCGTAAGTGAGGTGCTGAAGGCCTTTGCTTATGATGTAGCGATGCAGCTGAGTGTATATATTGGTTTGATTATTACAAACTGTATTCTCATGGGACGTCTTGAGGCGTTTGCTATGACCAACAAAGTGTGGGATTCTTTCCTCGATGGTCTTGGCAACGGTTTCGGTTATGCTATCATCCTTGTGATTGTAGCATTCTTCCGTGAGTTGCTGGGAGCTGGCACTTTGCTTGGTTTCCGTATCATACCAGAGAGTTGGTATGTAGCTAATGGAGGATTCTATGAAAACTGCGGTATGATGATGATGCCAGCGATGGCACTGATTCTCGTAGCATGTATAATCTGGGCTCATCGTGGCTATAATAAAGAGTTGAAGTAATATGGAACACGCTATTAGTTTATTTGTTCGCAGCATTTTTGCTGACAACATGATTTTCGCATACTTCTTGGGTATGTGTTCATACTTGGCTGTGTCCAAGAATGTAAAAACAAGTGCTGGCTTGGGTGTAGCAGTCATCTTCGTGTTGGCTATCACCTTGCCTGTAAACTACTTGTTGCAAGTGCATGTGCTCGACCCTCTGGGCTTGGGTTACTTGTCCTTCATCCTCTTTATTGCGGTGATTGCAGCTATCGTACAACTCGTAGAGATGATTGTTGAGAAGTTCTCTCCTTCGCTCTATGCTTCGTTGGGTATTTTCTTGCCATTGATTGCAGTAAACTGCGCCATCATGGGTGGTTCGCTCTTTATGCAACAACGTATCTTGCTCGAGCCAGAGAATGTGAAAGCAATTGCTAACCTCGGTGATGCGTTTGCTTACGCATTAGGTTCTGGTATCGGATGGTTGCTCGCTATCGTCTGCCTCGCAGGTATTCGCGAGAAAATGGAGTACAACGATGTTCCTCGTCCTTTGCAAGGCTTGGGTATCACCTTCATCGTAGTAGGTTTGATGGCTATGGCGTTTATGTGTTTTAGTGGTCTTAACATTTAATAGGAAAATAGACCGTTTCACTGTTAGAAGTTAGAACGCGCTTACGCGCTGTTAGAAGTTAGATTCAAAGGATTATGCACAATTACAATAATCTTCAAATATGGCAAGAGGCGATGGACATCGTGGAGATCATCTATCGAATTACCAATCATTTTCCTGCAGAGGAAAAATATGGATTATGTTCGCAGATGAATCGTGCCGCAGTATCTATCCCTTCTAACATCGCAGAAGGCGCAGGAAGAAATACAGATAAAGAGTTTTCTCATTTTATCAGTATCGCAATGGGTTCTATGTACGAATTACATACGCAAATCATTCTTTGTGAGCGTATAGGATACATTGACCACATTGCTTCTGTCCAAATACAGGACAGATTAGATAATCTTCAACGAATGGCTATCAGTTTCAAGAAGAAATTGGATACGCCAGAAAAAATCTAACAGCGAACTAAGTGAGCGTTCTAACAACGAAGTGGTCTAACATCTAACATCTGTAAAATTATGAATATGTTAGCAATTTTATATTCTGTAGGAGTTTTCCTTGCTGTGATTCTCCTGTTAGTAGTGATTCTTTTGGTAGCTAAGAAATACCTCGTTCCTTCGGGCGACGTGAAAGTGGTTATCAACGGTGATAAGGAATATCATATCCCTGCAGGTGGTACCTTGCTCGGTGCTATGGGCGAGGCAGGTGTACACTTGCCATCTGCTTGTGGTGGTAAGGGTTCGTGCGGTCAATGTAAGTGCCAAGTGCTCGAAGGTGGTGGCGAGATTCTCCCTACTGAGACGGTTCACTTTACCCGCAAACAACAAAAAGACCACTGGCGTCTTGGTTGCCAAGTGAAAGTGAAAGGCGATATGCAACTCAAGGTGGACGAGTCTGTACTCGGCGTTAAGGAATGGGAGTGCACTGTTATCAGCAACCGCAACGTGGCTACCTTTATCAAGGAGTTCAAAGTGCAATTGCCTCCAGGCGAGCACATGGACTTCGTGCCTGGTTCGTATGCACAAATCCTCATCCCTGAGTACGATATCGATTACAACAATTTCGACCGCGAGTTGATTGGTGACTTGTATGTCCCAGCATGGGAGAAGTTCGGACTCTTTGGCTTGAAGCAAAAGAATACTGAGGCAACTGTGCGCGCATACTCTATGGCCAACTACCCAGACGAGGGTGATATCATCACATTGACTGTGCGTATCGCTACTCCACCATTCAAACCAAAAGAGCAAGGTCCTGGCTTCATGGATGTACCATGTGGTATCGCTTCTACTTATATCTTCAACCTCAAACCAGGTGATAAGGTGACGATGTCAGGTCC
>JAZNPR010000001.1:0-28948 GCA_045589755.1 Paludibacteraceae bacterium | reverse complement strand
ATTCTCCCCTGCCTCTACTGGCATCTCTGGGTACTCATTACCATTTGCACCAACAAAACTATACGTACCATTCGCACTGGTGATATTCAAACCAAAGTTTTGGTCATCAATATGGAATGTCAATGGTTGCTCTGAGAACTCCTTGAGGGTTTCCAACAAAATCTTCGCAGCCACAGCCACTTTTCCTTCACCCTGAGCGCCATCTACTGGCATGGTAGTACGCAAAGTGGTTTCACCATCAGATGCGGTCAAAGTCAACTCATCACCTTTCAAGTCAAACAACACGCACTCCAAAATCTGTAAACTATTCTTAGCCGCAATCACGCGACTTGCAGCTTGCAATTGTGCAAACAATTCCTTGCTGGATACATTAAATTTCATATTCGTTTAATTTTAATTTGTTATCAATCTTTTCAGCCGGCAAAGTTACAAAAAAATAACGAATTATACAAATAATTTGCATAAATTATTTATTTTTCTTACCTTTGCACCCAAAATATGTGCCCTAAACACGAAACTCTAAACACTAAACAAAAAAAATGATTGGTATTTTTGACAGCGGTTATGGCGGTCTGACGATCTTAAATAAGATTCGCCAATTGCTTCCCGAGTACGACTATCTTTACTTGGGTGATAATGCTCGTGCGCCTTACGGAACTCGTTCATTTGATGTGATTTACGAGTACACACTGCAAGCTGTCAAATACCTTCATGAGCAGGGCTGTAACCTCATTATTTTGGCATGTAATACTGCCAGTGCGAAGGCACTTAGAACGATTCAGCAGCGTGATATCAATCCCGATGAAGTTCGCGTATTGGGTGTGATTCGCCCCACCGTGGAAGTCGTGCCCGCGCGTACGCGCACAAAACATATAGGTGTGCTTGCTACTCCTGGCACCGTGGCTTCTGAGAGTTACGTCATCGAGTTGCTCAAGCAAGACCCTACCCTCGTTGTCACCCAACAGGCATGCCCTATGTGGGTGCCGTTGATTGAGGCAGGCGAACACTTGAGCGAAGGTGCTGACTATTTCGTAGAGAAATACCTCACCGAACTCCTCACCCGCGATCCGCTGATTGATACCATTATTTTGGGTTGCACCCATTATCCCCTACTCCAACCCAAGATTGAAGCGTTTCTAAAAACAACACCAAACATTGTCATCAATACTCCACACCAACCCTCCACCCTTCAGGGGGGAGTTGGAGGAGGGCTCATATCTCAGGGCGAGATCGTCGCTCATAGTCTAGCGGATTATCTACACCGCCATCCTGAAATTGTCGAACGTATCTCCTCCCCTTTGAGGGGGAGGTCGGGAGGGGGCTTCCTCACCACAGAATCAGCCACCAAGTTCTCTGACTCTGCTTCGCTTTTCTTATCGGAGCCGATTGAGGCGGAACACATTGAGTTGCAATAATTCCTTCTTGCAAATCTCGTGGCAATTACGCACTATTCACGCACAATACACGGACAATAGACGCACAATACACGCACTATTCCTATCACTTCCGCGAAGGATCACTGGCAGATACATAAACAAAAAAAATCGTTCCCGCGACGAGAACGATTTTTTGAGACACAAGATATCCATTAGAAACAATATCTCATACTTACAGATAGATGCCAATCAAAATAATGGTATTGCACAGACTCAGACAAGTCTCCATCTGAATAATGCGAAACAGCTAACAAGCCATATCCAGGGCGGAAGTCAGCACCAAATGTAATAGGTGCATCGGGCATTTTATATTCAATTCCCACATAACCATTTATACCATATTTAAACATTGGTTCAGAATTGCCTTTTTCTGTTCCAACCATCCAATTAGAGTATCCATCATATGTCATCTTATACGGAGATGCGAAGCCGAGGCTCATACCTCCACCAAGAACATACGAAAAATTAGAACCTTTAATAGATTGTTGATATAGTACATTTTCATTTATACCAAAGTCATATATTGACAATGTGTAACCTTTTAATGACTCAAAATCAGAAGCACTCATTCCATCCATATGAACTGTAACTCCCACACCTGCTGCTGTAGCTAAAATTCCAATACCTAAATCGCTTTGAATAGCTAAATTCTCAGTAATAAAATGTTTGTAGCTAAATCCTGTTAGGCTACCAACCAATAAACCTACACTTTTTTGATAATCCGCCGCAAGACTTGTTACGACAAGACTTAAAGCAACTGCAAATACGCAAATCTTTTTCATAATCATTTTATATTAATACATTTATTCCTACTCACTTTCGGCTTTTCGGGTTACTCCGTTGTACCTCAATAATATACGCACATAAAAAAGCACGGTACTTTTAGTGTATCTTGCTCTTGCTGGGTGTTTGGCGTAACCCGTACCTGCAATATAACATAAAAGCCCGCGCCCTAGCGCGAACATTCTATCTATATTATTTCAGGTACTTACTTTAGTCGCCAAACTTTTGCAAGAGAAATAATAAGCTAAAATGCTTTTCCAATATTTCACGATGTGCGTATCAACTACACACTAATGTTTCATAGGCAAATTATTTTAATATCACATATTTTTTTCTATCAGTTTTTTCAACTCCTCTTTACTTGGCAATATCGTTTGATATTTACTTGCAAAAATTTGATTGTTATTTTCAGGCAGAGTGATTTCAACCATCGCATCGCTTTTATCCGTACAAAGCAGAATACCAATCGTAGGATTTTCATCCGCCTCTTTGACAAAGCGATCATAATAGTTCACGTACATCAACATTTGTCCTAAATCTTGGTGTTTGAGTGTTCCACGTTTTAAGTCTATCAACACAAAAGCACGCAACAAACGATTATAAAACACCAAATCTACACGAAAATGTTGTTCGTCAAATGTAAAGCGAACTTGTCGCCCTACAAATGTAAATCCTTTTCCTAATTCCAACAAAAAGGTTTGTAGATTATCAATCAATCGTTGCTCTAATTCACTTTCGTTGTATTGAGGCAGTTCTGGCAATCCGATAAACTCCAATACATATGGATCTTTGACAATATCTCTTGGAGAATCTATCACCTGTCCTTCGTAAGCAAGCGCCTGAACACCTGCTTTATCTCGACTCAAAACTAAACGTTCGTACAATGAACTATCAAATTGGCGTTGTAACTCTCGCAAACTCCAATTGTTTTCTCGAGCCTCTATTTCGTAGAAATGACGTTCATCGGGGTTAGTAATTCGCATCAATTTAAGATAATGCGACCAACTAAGCGTGAATACGTTTTGAGATTCTCTAGACACTGTCTGGAAAATCTTATCCGTGGAATAAGTGATGTAAAATTGGCGCATATTCGCCAAATTCTGCATTGAAAATCCCTTTCCAAATTTATCTGACAATTTTTCAGACAGATGCTTGAGTAAGGCTATTCCATATTCAGCACGTTGCTCTCCTCGTTGTTCGTCTTCCACAATCATACGACCAATCTCATAATAGGTATAAACCATAGTAGTATTTACCGCTGCTATGGTTCGCTTACGAGCGTCATTGATTAGTTTCTCAATGCGTTCTGCTAATATATTAGTTGTATCGTATTTGGGAACAATTTCCATAAACCAAAAGCAAAATATCTAATTAGATGCCCAAACTAGCTTTGATAGCAGGTACTTTGGCTTCGGCTTCGGCTACAGCTTTGTCGTAGTCGGCAGGAGTTGGCATCTGAGCAGGGATCTCGAAGTAGAACTTGATCTTTGGCTCGGTACCACTTGGGCGAACAGAGATCTTCATGCCACCTTCAGTGAAGTATTGGAGCACATTGCTGGTCGCATTGAGTGCCATCACGATAGGTGTCTCTACCCACTCGCCATTCACCCATTCGCGTTGAACAAGAGTCTTGAAGTCTTTAGACTTAACCACTTTCTCGCCAGCGATCTCTACAGGAGGATTTTGACGGTAGTTGACCATCATGGCTTGAATTTCCTCTGCGCCAGACTTACCAGGGCGAACGACATTGATAGTGGTTTCGCGTTGGAAGCCATACTCCATATACATATTAAGGAGATAATCGTAGAGGGTCATGCCGTTGTCCTTTGCATAGGCTGCGATCTCGCAGATGAGGCAGATAGCAGAAGGCGAACATTTATCGCGTACTGCATCGTATGGCAAGAAGCCGAAACTTTCTTCGCCACCACCAATATATTTGCGTGTGCCTTCCCACTCGCGGATACGGTTGGCAATCCACTTGAAGCCCGTATATTCGTCGGTCAAAGTCACACCTTGTGCGTCTGCCATCTTGCGGATTAACTCGCTGGTAACGATAGTCTTAACGAGGTAGTGCTCAGGGCGGAGTTTGCCAAGTTTCTTCATATTGTTGATGATGTAGTAGCAGTACATCATACAGGTTTGGTTGCCGTTGATGATGGTCCACTCGCCTTTGTCGTTACGGCAAACAATAGCGATACGGTCGGCATCAGGGTCAGAAGCAATCACAAGGTCGGCATTAAGTTGAGTTCCGAGGTTCATACCCATAGTCATTGCCTCAGCGTTCTCTGGATTAGGACTTTGCACGGTAGAGAAATTGCCATCAATGACCATTTGCTCAGGCACTACATGGATATTCTCGAAGCCCCAAGAGCGAAGGCACATTGGGATGATTTGGCGTCCTGCACCGTGGAGAGGGGTATAAACGATGTTGAGGTCTTTTTGACGGAGGATAGTCTCTTGGTCAATCATGACGGTCTTCACAGCCTGCATGTAGTCGTAGTCCATCTCGCCGCCAATAATCTCGATAAGATGCTCATTGCCAGTCATTTTCACATCAGCGAGTGTCACTTTGTTCACCTCGTCAATGATACCTTGGTCGTGTGGTTGGAGCACTTGACTTCCGTCTTCCCAATACGCTTTGTAGCCGTTGTACTCTTTAGGGTTGTGGCTGGCGGTTACGTTGACACCACCTTGTGCAGAAAGATGACGGATAGCAAAGCTAACCTCTGGTGTTGGGCGTAGGCTCTCGAAGAGATAAACCTTGATGCCGTTGGCAGCGAAGACCGCAGCTACGGTCTCAGCAAAGAGGCGACCGTTGTTGCGGCAGTCGTGACCTACTACGACGCTCACAGTGTCACCCTTGAGGGTGGTGAAACCGCCTTCGCGTTGCACTTTGAGGAGGTAATTGGCATAACCTTGGGTGGCTTGTGCCACGATGTATTGGTTCATGCGGTTGGTACCAGGACCCATGAGGCCTCGGAGACCACCCGTACCAAATTCGAGGGTGCGATAGAAACTATCGATGAGTTCGGTTTTGTCTTCCGCCTCTATCATAGCTTTGACAGTAGCTTGTGTCTCGGCATCGTAAGGCGCTTTGGTCCATTGCTCAGCAATGGCTAATACTTTTTCGAGTTCTTCGTTTTTCATATTGCTTGTATTTTTAAAGTTTGCATAGTTTATCGCCTACAAAGGTACTACATTTTTTTCAATTGTGCAAACACAATGCCAAAAACTCATACTTTTTTCATAAGAAAACACCGCTAATGCTTGCGAATGTATGAAAAAAGTAGTACTTTTGTGACTTAATTTGAAATATTCTTTATCTCATGCAGAGTGTAACCGTCAATAATCTCATCTTTGATGAGTATTTGTCCCAAGAGGAGATTGCCACCATCGTATCCGACGTGGCAGAGCGCATCAATGCCGATTATGCAGGTCGTGAGCCACTGTTTATCTGCGTTCTCAACGGCGCATTTATCTACGCCTCCGATCTCTTCAAGCACATTACGCTACCCGCTGAAATCACATTTGTTCGCCTCAAATCTTATGAAGGCACAGCGACCACAGGCACAGTAAATATGCTCATTCCTTTGCAAGTACCTATCAAAGACCGCGACATCATTGTCATCGAAGACATTGTGGATACTGGACTCACCATGCATGGCTTTATGCAGCAGCTCAAAGAGGAAGGTGCTCGTTCGGTGGAACTCACCTCTTTCCTATTCAAACCCGATTCACTGCAATTCCCCGATGCTACACCAAAGTACATTGGCAAATCCATTCCAACCAAATTTGTACTTGGCTATGGACTAGATTTTGATGAGAAAGGACGTAACCTCCCATCGTTATATGTACTGAGAAAATAATCCATTTTGCTCATTCGGAACTACAAAAAGGAGTAAATTAAGGTTATTTTTGCATTTTTTTGCCAAAATATTTGGTCATATCAAAAAAAAGCAGTACCTTTGCACCCGCTTTTGAAAAGCAATGGTCCGTTAGCTCAACTGAATAGAGTACCACACTACGGATGTGGGGGTTGCAGGTTTGAATCCTGCACGGATCACAAACAAAAAAGGAAATCACGCAAGAATTTATTCTTAAGCGTGATTTCTTTTTTTTGTTTGTAAGACATCGCGTCGAAGGGCGATGGATTACGAAGAAATCCTGCACAAACCATCCTACACTCCCTCGTGCTTTATGATATAGTAAGGGATATCTAATGTTTGTACTTCTCGTTCGTACCAATCAAACAAGTACTCACGTATATTGGGATTCTCCCGCACAGGATCGGGTTGCCATTCCAAATCAGGGTAGCATAGCAGATACATATCCATCGGATACTTCCGCAAGGCTTCCTCTACAAAGGCAGGGCACTCGCCATACTTATGCAACAGCCACACTTTTGTGATTATCAGTTCTGTATCAAAAAATGCCAGTCCTTCCTGCTGAGATAACTCATGCAACTGTTTCACCTGATATTCCGCAATTCGCAATACATCCTCGTGCGTGTACGCGTACGCGCTCCCGCGCTCCTGCGCACGCTCCTCTAAATATATGCGCGCGTATTCAGGCAACCACAAACCATCGTAACGTTTTGCCAAATATTGCGATAAAGTACTCTTGCCTGTGGATTCAGGACCTATGATACCCACTTTAAACATACTATCGTGTCAACATCAACTTGACATTGATACCAAAATTATCCGCTTTTGTTGGATACGAAGAAGAAATAAGCGGTGTAGTACCTTGGTGGTCATAGAAGAGTTGTAGGTTGATTTTTTGCGACAAAACATAGTCAGCACTAATCTTAATACCAAACACCTTGTTTCCCGAACTTGCTTGGGTAATATTCTCTTCCACCTTACGCAGTAAGGTCTTAACATCCTTGTAACTTATATCCACATTCAATTTCAAATCATTACTTACTTTCTTTTGTCCGCCTCCACGTGACTTAGTAATAAAATTAAGATCTTTAATTGTATATCCTGCACCTATCACAAATTCATCGGTGTGACCCTCGCTGATTTGTACAGAAGTTACATTTAATGATATGTTACGTTGCTTACGGTATTCCACTTTAGCAGACAACGAATTTTTCATCGTTAGATTCAAACCAATCAATGGAGAGAAGTTTTCTGTCAGATTCACCGAAGAAATATCATATGCTGAAGATGGAATAGGATTTTCCGTTTCCACATCACGAATGAATCCAACCTGCTTGTTATTCAGATCGGTTGCAGGCGTCCAAGTAGAATAACTGGAATAACTACCAATAGCATATTTACATGTATATGCATGAGTAATATTTACCGATTTAAAATGATCGCGCACCCAAGGCAATTTACCTAAGCCATCAAAGGTTACAGACCAGTTAGGCAACACTTGCAGTAAACTCATAAATGGATTTAACCTTACCTTATACGGATCACGTCCTGTGTAAGCTGCTAAGAAAGCAGGCACTAATACATCTGCAGTATTATTATTTATTGCACCATACTTACTATCGTATTTCTCACCACGCAATTGAGTTGGAATAAACCCTGCATTAGGATATCTCACATCTTTATACTGACTTTGTACACGACCAGCGATAATCTCTCTGTTATTCAAGAACTGGTTAAATACATCCGACGCAAAATTATCATCCGCCGAACCCAACCCTTGAAAGGCTGTACCTATTGCCACTTGCGTGATATTGAACGAACCTGTCATATTTTCTTGCAATTGGTCAAACGAGTAAATAATCGAAGATGACTCAGCCGCATAACGTTTACCATTGAGTTGAATCTTGAATCCAGGGAATGGTTCTAGTGACACCTTTACATCAAAATCGCTAGTCATGGTACGCGATGCGGGCTGTACAACTGTTGTATCGCCAGATAACCAACCATTGCTCTTCGCCTTTTCTACAAAGCTATCGTCGAAGAAACCGAAAGCAAAATCAAATCCTGGGGCATATAGGTCATTGTAACGTGTTTGTCCCATGAATCCTGCCTGTGGTGCAAAACCTGGCAACGTAAGAGAATTCGTATTACGGTAGGTTACTTGTACTTTACGCAACATAGTACCAAAGTACGCGGCCATATCCATGGCCTTCTCTGCTGCACTACGCTGATTTTGATCTATGGTCTTTATGGTCAATTTTACATTTTCCATATCCTTCTTCGCCACCACTGTCACTTGTGTCGAAGTAGAGGATTGTACTTTCACTTTTACAGGTTTACCGCTCTCCGTTTCAGCCAACACTTCCACCATCTCACTGCCTAATCGGTGATTAATTTCTTTAGCTTCGCCAGCCACCAATGTCACTGTCTCATTATAGGTTTTTGAACGGAATGGACGACGACGTGTACGCTGGTTAAAGCGCTGATTCATTTGTTTCCAATATTTTGACTTACCATAGAGCGTTTCAAAATTCAAGCCTCCATCCACCTGCCAAGCACGTGTACTACTTACCACATTACCCAAGTTTGCCGTTTCCTGAGCAGTAGATGATATAGTGCGATTCCAATTATAGGTCGCATTGTATGATGCATTAGCTGTGATTGCCTCTAAATAAGGTATGCGATTAAGTGGCACATTCCAAGATGCAGAAAACAACTGTTGATAAGTATATGGAGTTCCCCAGGTTGCCAAACTGCGTTGAATCGTATCTTTCCATGCTTCATAATAATCATTCGTAAAGGCATAATCACGAATAATCTCTGGCGTGTAATATCCTTCATCCACAGTCGAATTCATTGCCGTTTGGAAAGTGAACTTCATATTTTTGGTCAAGTCATATTTAAAATCAAAATTGCGATCCCACGTAAAGTCTTTTGAGAAGGTCAAATCCATATCCGCGGCCCCTGTGGCTTCCATACTAAAATCGCGCATCTTCATATGAGTAAATGTACGATGCATAGTAGTGTTAAACGCCCAAGATTGTGGCAGATAGTAGAAATTCATCTCTTTGAGGAATTTCACCTTATCTACACCCTTTACATTCTTGAATGGTTCCCAAGGCTGTGGATTAAAATTATAGGAATAGTTAAATGATCCTTTTTGATCAACAACAACATCTTGTTCCACTTCCGGAGTATGTTGACTTTGCTTATTATAGCTAGCCGAGACAGAGAAGTTAGCTGGATCATAGAACATATTGCGCTTCTTTGAGTGAATATCCACCTTCATGTTTGTCACAGAGAAACTTGTAGCCTCTTGAACCGTATTAGCTAGACTTCTAATAGAGTCTTTCT
The DNA here is from genome assembly GCA_045589755.1 of Paludibacteraceae bacterium. Lineage (GTDB taxonomy): Bacteria > Bacteroidota > Bacteroidia > Bacteroidales > Paludibacteraceae > Colicola. The sequence continues at coordinate 19,491 of JAZNPR010000001.1, read as the reverse complement.
CTGCCTGCGTTTCGTAGGTGTTTAGTGTTTCACTCAATTTAATATCAGTATCCAGCGGATCATAATCAGGCGACAATGTCTCATTACTATAGGACACATATAGCGGTATTTGTAATTTCGCTTTTTCTGGGAACAGACGTCCAGCCTCAAGTGCCGCACTCACCGATAATTGATACATATTATCCATATTACGATCCAACACATTCGACTCAATTGAACCATATCCAGCAGTTTCTAAGCGACCAGCCACATTCAATTGTGCTATATCACTAATACTCAATGAAGCATTAGCCATAGCTGCCACACCACCCTGCTCATTAAACTGGCTGAGTCGCAACTCGTTCACCCAGACTTCACCACTCACATCATGATTGGTATTATTACGTACACCTATCATGATCGATTGAATGTCCTCCAACGTTGGATTACCCATTACCGTAATTTTATTATCCAACTTCTCTGGATCATATACCTCATAAGGAATAGTATTACCCACATTAGCATTTCCTGCACGTTTAGCTTTATTACGCGCTGTCTTGGCATCGGTAAAGACACTCAACGGGAAATCAAAGGTGTTCTTTTCCAACCAAACCTTGAGACGATCTTCTACACTCTCATTATTGTACAATCCCTCTGGTGTCAAGTAAAGAGGTATCGCATACTCATAGTAATTATTCTTCAAATCCGATCCCAAACGGATAAAACAAGTTAAATCTTTATCTTGAATAGCATCGAAATCAGGCAAGCACTCAGCGTGCACAAACATCTGCAAACGCTTATATTGTCGCATATCATACGTCACATTCTTATACACCGCACGCGCATCTTTAGGAGATATGTAGTTCAATCGGAGTACCATTGCTTGTTCATTCTGCGCAATCAATTGGGCTTGTCCTGGGTCTGTTTGACGCGAAATGCCTGGAGGTAACACATAGTTGACTGGCGTACGATTTGAGTTCTCCTCTATATTCACAGCTTGTACATCCAACATACCAGAAGACGTGTAAGGATTGGTTATGTTATACTGATTATTCGCAACATCTTGATACAATCCCTTCGTGTAATTACGCCACTCTCCTCGAACCAAATCAAACGAAGCAAAACGAATATGCGTTTCTTGCTTGAAGTTGGTCATAAAGATTCGGGCAAAGCGAATCGATTTAAAATTACGTATATTACCCACTTTTTGTACCATTGAGCTATCACCTTTCAATGGTATCTTGAACTGATACCATTTTACAGGTACAACTTCATCATTGCGTAGTTTCACGTTCGTTTCCATGATACTTGCAATATTTTGTTGCCCTACGCGTGCCATATCCTGTTTTCGCAAAGAGATACGATAGCGATAAAAACGTTCACCATCATTCAGTGTATTATCGTTATTTATATCCTCTATGTCTGGTTGCAGAGTTGAAGCTGTTCCATATGGTTCATTATCTTGTGCCTCTGGCGAGTTACCTTCTGTGCCATTATAGCGTTTATATCGTTGCAAGATAGGTGTCTCTGCTTCATCATAATCACTACCACGATAATAATGATAATTATCACCCGCTGGATCTTGCAATGGAGAGAACGGATCATTTTTCCACATTTCCAGTACCATCGGATCCACTTTGGAACTCAATGCTGCCACATATTCCGCATATGGGTTACTTCCATTGTGATAGAGATACAGAGAATTCGTTTCTTGCTCTGTGGTCAAGCCGTCTAATCCCACGTCTTGTTTCTCTCTTGCGCCTGCTTCGTTGGCAAACGCCACCACGGTGCTGGTGGTACGGGGTGCACGTCCCCAAACGGTGGTTTCCACCATGGTCTCATCTTCTTCGTTCAATGGCAATCCATGCTCAAAACTCTTCTTGCCATCGCGCAGAATATCCTCACTAACATCACCTAAATCAATATACAGATCACCACCCTCATAAGTCGCATCAGGGTTTGTCAGGAATGGGTCCATCAACCAGAACTCAATGTATTCGATATTCGCTTTTTCAAAGTCTGTGTTATCCAATTTACGCATGATACCGCCCCAACGATCTTGTGGATTAGTCAGTTTGCCATCATATCCTATTTCATCCGCCGATATGTTGTATGGTCCACGTTCATCTGGATAATAGCTCAAGTTCAGCACAGGCAAACGTGTATCTGCATTGGCCAACACTTGCTTATTCGGATACACCTCCTCTTCATATATCGTACGCGTGCGATGATCGCACATAAGGTCCACATTATCCTTTATATGCTTAGGGGTATTGCTAGATGGTTTACCAAAAATAGGATCCACCGTGTACCATGCTAATAAAGCACGATTTTTATTATAGCCCAAATCATTACTCAACGCATATTCTGGGAATTTATCCGAGCGAGGTGTAGAAGCTAAACGCCAAAAACTAGGATAATGAATGTCAATATTGGTTTTTGTTGCCTCAAAGTCATCTATATAGGCTGTACCCACCTGCCCAACTTCCTTAGTGTGACCAGGTATCAAGTGAGCAAACTCAGCTTTTATCTGGAAAGTAGATGGTGCAGTGGCATTAATCCAAGGTACTTTATCTATCAGCAAGGTCAACCACTGCATCTCTGTCTTCCAATTCGCATTGACACCCCATATCGTATTAGCAAGCGGCTCACTACCAGTATTGACTTTCGTAGTAATAGGTCGTTCATTCATATGCATGATGGTACCACCTACTGTTAAGTCTTTATTAAACTCATACTCCAAATGCGCACCAAAAAGCGACTTCCGCTGCATAGAGAAAGTAGCCTGATTTTCCAATTTCACATCTACATTAGTACCTGACTCTAGAATAGACTCATTCAAAATCGTCACCGTACCCATCGTATAATCCACTGTGTAATCAACATTCTCCACCAGAGTGGCACCACCTGCGGTTACAACCACGCTTCCTCGTGGAATATTCATTGCATTCAATCGAATTTCATTACCCGCAGAACCTTTGTACTTACCCACCAGAGTAAATTTATTTTTCTCCGTATATTCCTGCGCACTAACAAGTGTCGAATCATACAATTCTTGGAATACATACTTCTCTGCTATTACAGGATTTCCTATCGCCTGAGCCAAATGGCTTCCAAATGGCTCCAATACAGGGAATATGATCCTACCCGAAGAAGACACTGCCGTATATCCTTCCACATAGTCAAAGCGACCATCAGGCGACGCATTGTTACGAGAGTCCAAGCGGTCAAGCCCCATCACGCGAATCAACTGCTTACCCTTAATATCTCCTTCCATTAGGTACTGCATATCCGTACCAACTGAGTCATTGCGGTATTGCACATACAACTCAAATTTCTCGCTACTCATTTGGCTTGCGCCAATGGAGTAAACGTTTTTCATCATCAAATCCCAAGTACCTTTATTCTTCAAAATAGGAGCATTATTCGAACTCTTCAACATCTTCAGCAGCAATGCATTAGGAGCCTTTAGCGACTCACCTGCATCGGTAGAAAACTCACCCACTTGATACACTTTTCCAGCGTATGTATATTCGTAAGCCACCGCTAGAACTTCATCCTGATTCAATGCAGATCGTAGCGAAATATAACCCAATGCCGCATTCAACGTATATTCGCTACTACTCAACAGACGTGCCGACTCTATTTTTTCATAGTCCTCGCCAAGATCCATACCTGCCACATCTTGCATCACGCTACTTACTTGTTGAATATCACGTACATTCGGATAACCCTGAGTCAAATATTCATACAACGTATTAGCCTTGTTGTAAGGTGTCACAGCACCTGCAGTTGCAGTCCATCGGTTATTTTGAATATGTGCAACATCATACTCTCCCAAGTCCGTCAAGGCAACGATATTACGCGATTGATCGTAATTAGCGCGTTTATTCGTTACCCATACTTCTATTCGATTGATTGTCACACCACTAGCCACATAAGGCAAGGCTTTCATTGCCTGTTCATAATTATCGCGGAAATAATAGCTCAAGAAGAAATGGCGATTCTCATCGTAATTATCTATTGCTACTTCAAAATTTGTTGTCTGCGCACCACCTTGACTAGATACTGACTGACTTTCAGAATTTTGCTGTGAAACCAACGCTTGGACACGCAATTTACCAAACTTTAAATCCGCTTTTATACCAAACAGCGCACTGCTTCCACGAATCAGACTATTATTCAACGTCATTGACACATTTCCCGCTTCCAACGACTGAATAATATCATCCTCTTGTCCCTTGAAATTCAACTTGATATTTTGTTGATCAAAACTGAATGAAGCTTCTGTATTATAACTCATGTTAAATCCGAGTTTTTCACCCACCTTTCCATTTACACTCAATTGAATTTTCTCGTCAAAGTCAAAAATATTATTGTTTCGCGAACGCTGTGTCAATGCAGGATTATCGATAAACTGATGTTTGAAACCGAAAAGCAGCTCCGCCGAACCTTGCAATTTGAGTTGCACGCCACCAGGACCAAAAATCTTGTCAGCAGGACCGATATTAAACTTCATATCAGTTATATCAAATTTACTTTCATTGTTATGTTCTACCTCGCCTATCTTCGCCTGCCAAAACTTACCCATCTCCTGACGTTCAGAATAGGCACGATATTCGCTTTCGGTCATCATGTAGGGAGTAGCAATATCCACATCGCCTATTCGCGTATGCACCACATAACACCCAGTAGTAGGGTCATATTCAATAGTCGTATTCACATTCTCTGGATCCTGCAAATCTAGACCACTCGGAACACGATTCAAATCTTCGAAGTTATTTACTCCCACTCCTTTCACTTGCATTGGTGCCATAATGGCAGTATCCACCACCATCCCCAATGTATCCACTTCTTGCGCCCAAGCCACCAACGGCAACACGCTCAATAATATAATAAATAGCCTTTTCACTATATCCCTTTTCTTTACACTTTATACCTTTACACTAAAGCATCTTCAATGCCATTTTTATCACTTTCTCCACGCTTGCGCTTGGATCTTCTTTCAGTATCTTATCTACCACTTTTCCGCTGGCTGCCGCAGCAAAGCCCAACATCGTCAGCGCACTCACCGCCTCTTGTTTTACTTCGCTATCCTCGCCTTTCAACTCTAAACTGTAGCCGCTCGCGGCGTCCTCTAAACAGCCTTGGTTCGCCTCCGAGCCAAGGTCTATCTTCAACACCTTATCCTTCAAATCCACAATGATTCGTTGTGCCGTCTTTGGGCCCAGGCCTTTCACTTGCGACAACGCGCGCGCATTGCCCGTTGCAATTATTTGTCGTATCTCCGCAGCGGTGTATGCCGACATGATCATTCGTGCGGTGTTCGCGCCGATGCCGCTCACAGTCATCAGCATCACAAACAACTCACGCTCGCCTGCTGTAAAGAAACCATACAAGTCGTGTGTATCCTCGCGGATAATTTCTGTTACAAACAGTTTGGTTACTTGCCCTTCTTTACCCACTAACGCCGAATAACTTGGCAATGCTATATTTATAGCATACCCTACCCCCGCAGCTTCTACCACCGCACAAGTAGGACTCAAATCCGTCAAATCTCCCTTTATATATTCTATCATAATCGACCTATTTTTCCGTTTTCAATTTAGCACTGAGCAATGTTGGCGAAGCGCAATAGTTGTACACACACGAAAAGCGTGCAAAGGTACAAAAAATTTCTCACATACGCAAATGAAACCAACAAAATTTCTTTTTCTGTTTTTTTCTTCGTCTGTTACATTAGAATTTTTCTCTTAACATTATCACTCAGTCCTTGCCTTATTATCATTCAGTCCTTGTCTATTCTTACTCAGTTTTTGTCTTATTCTTACTCAGTTTTTACCCCACAGCCTCTATTTTTCCTTCCAATTTTTACTTTCCCCACCCACTCGCTCCCTATATGCTCCGATACATACCCGACACATACCCGATACATACCCGACACATACCCGACACATATGAATATCCCATGAATACTCTGTGAATACCCCACGAATATTCCACATATAAGAGACAAAAAAGAAAAAAAGAGGGTACAGCGCCTATTTTTTATTTCTATCCAATCACGTTCCCTTGCATATCTAAAAAAAAATCACTACCTTTGCACGTTTAATTTGCAATAATAGGCATAAAAATACACACTATGGCTAAAACAGAAATTTCCACCCTAGGTGAGTTCGGACTAATCAAGCATCTCACCAAAGACGTAAAAAACGCGCAACCCTCCACCCAAAAAGGCATAGGGGACGATGCGGCTGTGCTCAATTTCAAGGATAAACGTACCCTTGTCACTACCGACCTCTTGCTCGAAGGCATACATTTCAACCTCGAATATGTGCCTCTCAAGCACCTTGGTTACAAGGCGGCCATTGTCAATTTCTCCGACATATACGCCATGAATGCAACACCCACACAAATTACTGTGTCTTTGGGAGTTAGCAAACGATTCTCTGTCGAAGATCTTGAAGAGCTTTATAGTGGTATCCGCCTCGCTTGCGAACGCTATAACGTCGATCTCGTGGGTGGCGACACCTGCGCTTCCATGACGGGACTCACCATCTCTATCACTTGCCTCGGTACTGCCGCAGCCAAAGATATCGTTTACCGCAACGGAGCCAAAGTTAATGACCTCATTTGCGTTACGGGTAATCTCGGCACTGCATACATGGGTCTGCAACTCCTTGAACGCGAACGCATTGTCATGCAAGCCAACGAGAATGCCACACCTGCCTTTGAAGGTCGCGAGTACCTGCTCGAACGACAACTCAAACCCGAAGCGCGCCGCGACATCATAGCCAAACTCCACGAGGCAGGTATCAAACCTACCGCCATGATGGACATCTCCGACGGACTGAGCAGCGAACTCATGCACATCTGCACGCAGTCCAATGTCGGCTGCGCTGTCTATGAAGACAAACTGCCAATCGACTACCAAGCCGCAGCCCTTGCCGAAGAGATGAACCTCAATATCGTAACTTGTGCCCTCAATGGCGGCGAAGACTACGAACTGCTATTCACCTGTAGTTTAGATGATTACGAGAAACTCATCCCGTTGGAGGACGTTTATCTCATTGGTCATATCACCAAACCCGAATACGGCATCAACCTCATTGGTCGCAACGGCGAAGAGATCTCCCTCAAAGCCCAAGGCTGGAATGCCTTTGACCCTACCTCTAAGCACTAAACAGTAGCCCTAAGGGCGTTCACTAAACACTAAACATGAACGTAGTTATATTAGGCACAGCATATCCCTTCCGTGGCGGATTAGCCACTTTCAACGAACGCCTTGCACGCCAACTGCAAGCGGAAGGACATACGGTGGAAGTCATCACTTTCACCCTGCAATATCCGTCTTTCCTCTTCCCTGGCAAAACGCAATACTCCACCGAGAAAGCACCTGCTGACCTACAAATCAGCCAGCAAGTCCATTCCTGCAACCCATTCAATTGGATAAAAGTCGGTCGCCGTATCCGCAAGATGCAACCCGACATGCTCATCACCTGCTATTGGATGGCGTTCTTCGCTCCCTGCTATGGCATGATTCAGCGCGTTGTCCAACGCAATGGCAAAACACGCTGTATCGCATTGGTTCACAATATGATACCGCACGAACCGAGTATTCTTGACAAACTCTTTGCCCCATTCTTCGTGCGCCATACCGATGGTTTTGTGGCACTCTCCGAGAGCGTAGTGCAAGACATCAACCGCTTTGACCACGGCACCAAGCCAAAGACCTCCTACCCTCACCCTATCTACGACCACTATGGCGAACAGATGAGCAAGGAGGAGGCGTGCCAAGCACTCCACCTCAAGCCCGAAAACCGATACATGCTCTTCTTCGGTTTAGTGCGTGCATACAAAGGACTGGACCTCTTATTAGACGCCTTTGGCAAAGTCAAAGACCAACTGCCTAATTTGCAACTGATTATCGCGGGCGAGTTTTACGAAGATGAAGACAAGTACCGCGCACAAATAGCCAATAATGGTTTGACGGACAGGGTAATAATCAAGAACGAGTTTATAGCAGATGCCGACCTGCGCAAGTATTTCGGAGCAGCCGATTTGATTGTCCAACCCTACAAATCTGCCACGCAGAGTGGCGTAACGCAAGTGGCTTTCCATTTCGAGAAACCTATGCTTGTAACCAATGTTGGCGGATTGGGTGAGATAGTCCACGACCACAAGATGGGCTATGCCGTCGAACCTAATGCCGAAGCCATTGCTCAAGCCCTCACCGACTACTACACCCACAACCGCCAAGCCGACTACACCACCTATCTTATAAAAGAGAAAGATAAGTATTCATGGTCAAGATTAGCAGAATCCTTTGTAACAATATACAACAACATATGAAAGACGTAAAACTTTTCCTCACCGACGTGGACGGTTGTATGACCGACGGCGGAATGTACTACACCGAAAGCGGCGACGAGTTCAAACGCTTTTGCGTATATGACGGCATGGGTATTGTGCTCCTGCGCAAAGCGGGAATCCCTTGCGGAATCCTCACCAGCGAGAACACCGCCATTGGCTTGAAACGAGGACAAAAACTTGGTTTGGAATATATATATACAGGTGTCGGTCGCGTAGTGGATGGCGTGAAAATGACCAAACTCGATGCTGCCAACGAGATTTGCAAGGAGTTGGGCATCACATTGGAAAATGTCTGCTTCGTGGGCGATGATGTCAATGACCTTGACCTCTTACAACACGCAGGTGTAGCCGCATGTCCCGCCAACGCTGTAGCCGTAGTCAAAGCCGTCCCAGGCATCATCCACCTCACCAAAAATGGCGGCGACGGTGCCATCCGCGAACTCTGCGAAATGATCCTCGCTGCTAAAAACAACTCCACACCACATTAAACAATACTACACAACGCTACACTAAACCATGTACAACATCGCAGTCATATTAGCAGGAGGTATTGGCGCACGTGTCGGAGGCACGCTGCCAAAGCAATTGTTGCCTCTCGCAGATGGTCGATCGGTATTGGAGCATGCAGTCACTGCCTTTGAGCAAGCCGATTGCATTGATGAGGTGTGCATTGTAATGCACCCCGACTATATCATGCATGCCGAACAAATGCTCCTTGCTAACGCATGGCAAAAAGTTCGCCACATCATCCCAGGAGGCAAAGAACGTTGGGAATCCAGTGTGAATGCGATTAGGCAGGTTAGAGGTGAGAGGTTAGAGGCGAGAGGCGAGGAAAATAATTGGCAATTGCCAATTGTCAATTGCCAAAATACAATCAACCTGCTCCTCCATGACGCTGCCCGTCCCTTCGTGAGTCAAGAGATTATAGCCAATGTATGCGAAGCACTCAAGGAGCACGAAGCAGTAGTAGTAGCTATACCTTCCACAGATACAGTTTATGAGATGAAGGATGGTAAGGTGGCTCGTATTCCGAATCGCGCTACCATCATGCGTGCGCAAACGCCACAAGCCTTCCGCTTGTCATTGATTGCCGAAGCATACGCAAAAGCATTGGGAGTAACCGACCTTAGCACCGCAGCCTGCGCTACGGCTCATCTCCCCGCCACAGATGATTGCGGTATAGTGCATGAGCACATGCCTGAGATACCAATATACATCGTGGAGGGCGAAGAACAAAACAAGAAAATAACATTCAAAGAAGATATATAACATGAACAACAAGAATTTCTGCATGAGTTCCTACTTGGCTTTCCGCTATATAGAGCGCGAAGGCATGGACTTTTACGAAGGACTTCATCACGAAAATATACCTCTGCCTAATCCTGAGCAGTTAACCTACGTGCATACAGCTGAGGACATCGACAAAGCCATTCAAAAAGTCTTTGATTCGCTCAAAGGCGAGAAACTGGGTATCTGTCTTTCTGGTGGTATGGACTCTGCTATTTTAGCATCCTATATGCACGGTTGCGATGCCTATACTTTCCGTTTCTTGGGTGGTGAATATCAAAAAGAAGAACTTGCGCGTGCAGAATATTATGCGAAGTACTACGGACTAAACCTCCACTATGTGGACATAGATTGGCATACTGTAGAGCAATATCTGCCTATTGTAATGCACAAGAAGAACGCCCCTGTTCATTCTATCGAACCACAACTCTACCAAGCAGCCATGCAAGCCAAAGAAGATGGTGTAACACGGCTGATAGTTGGCGAGAGTAGCGACTTGATCTTTGGCGGAATGGACCAACTGCTATCTAAGGACTGGACCGTAGAGGATTTTGCGAAGCGCTACACCTTCCTTGATCCTGCTCGCGTGTTGAGAGAGCCCGAAGACATGTCTTATCTGTATGAGCGTTATCGCCAAGGGGAGAAAATAGACTTCCTGCACTTTATGGATGACGTATTCAGTCGCGAGTCCTCCAGTTCGTATTACAACGCTTTTGCTGCTGCGGAGATGCCATATACCGACCCATATGCTCTACTCCGTATGGCAGATGCTTTGGATTTGACACGTGTACGCAGTGGCGAATCCAAATATCTTATCCGCGAACTAATGCAGATAAAATATCCAGAGATTCCTGTGCCAAATAAAGTACCTATGCCTCGCCCTGTAGATGCATACTTCAAAGATTGGCAAGGTCCTACTCGCCCAGAGTTCCGTCGCGATATTGACATGACCCAACTCACGGGCAATCAGAAATGGCAACTATACTGCCTTGAGCAATTCCTCAATATGTACGAGCCAATCACTATTGGCTATACAACAGGTGTCTATGACCTATTCCACATTGGTCACCTCAATCTACTACGCAAAGCAAAAGCGCAATGTGACTACTTGATTGTGGGCGTTTCCACCGATGAATTGGTTAGTTACAAGCACAAGCATGCAGTCATTCCATTTGAAGAACGCAAGGAGATTGTAGCGGCTATAAAGTATGTGGATGAGGTGGTAACACAAGAGAATATGAACAAGATGGAAGCCTGGGAAAAATACCACTTCCAAGTTATGTTCGTGGGCGACGATTGGAAGGGCACCGACAAATGGAACAAGATCGAAGCCGACCTCAATGCCGTAGGTGCGAAGGTCGTGTATTTCCCATACACTAAAGGCACTTCCAGCACCCTTATCAACGAAACATTGCACAAATTAAGAGGAGAAAAATAAATGGAAGATTTATCACACTATAATCCCGAAGGTTCCACACTTCGCAGAGCGCAACTGCGTATGTTGGAGATACTTAAAGTGGTAGATGATATATGTACCAAACATGGTATCCAATACACATTGGACGGAGGTACACTCATAGGTGCTGTTCGACACGGTGGATTTATCCCTTGGGATGATGATATTGATATCAATGTAACTAGAGAGGACTTAGCGAAATTGCGAAAAATTCTCCCTCGCGAACTGCCCTCTCATCTAGTTTATCAAGACTATTTTACAGACCCATATTATCCTACCCTCATAGCCAAAGTGCGTGAAAGAGATTCGTATATGTACGAAGAACCCTGCACCGACCGGCTCAAAGAAAAAGGCATCTTCATCGACATTATTCCCATCGAAGAAGTTCCCAATCTAGCGTGGAAAGCAAAATTGGATTATTGGTACGGACACTGTTTGCGTGGTATCCACCATTATGCAGACACCAAAGATACCATACTTTCATGGATTGTTCTTCCCTTTGCATGGGGACTCACCGTTCTAACACGCTTTATCAATAAGTTCCGCCACATAGACCAATTAGCGCACGTATATGGATGGTACGCCTACAATGGTTTTTCTAAAAAAGATTATTATCCTATTAAGCGAATACCATTCGAGGACTTCCAAGCATGTGTACCTAATAATCCCGATGCCGTACTAACAGCCCTGTTTGGCGATTATATGCAACTGCCACCTGAAGATAAACGTAGAGTACATAGTTCAAAAATAGAGTTTTATAGCGAGCGATGAACCTAATCTATGTTACTGATAATTACGTCAATCCGCTATCAGGTGGAATAGCACGGATCTCCTATGTCATGGCAGAGGCACTTGCCCAACGGTTTGGGCATGTGTGCTATTCTGTTTATGCAACTCCAACCCAACAAATTACGCCTGCACCAGCCTTTGTAGAAACGCATCTTTGGCAGAAAAAAGAAGATTTCTGCTCATGGATCAATCGTATCGGCGGAGGCATTGTCATTGTGCAATCACCATGTACTTTAGCGCAAGATATTTTTGACTGCGTTCCATTACTACCATCTATAAAAGTAGTCAATGTTTTTCATGGTACACCTGGATTTGAGATTGTTCCCCTCCGATGGGATATTATCAGATATAGATTATGTCACAACATTGATACGCGTTGGACATTGAAGCAGGCCATTTTGCAATTGGCAATGATGGTGCTCCCAAAATCGTATTTCCTCAAAAAACTGCGTCCTAAGTACGCTCGCCCTTACGGGAAAGCCCATAAGATAGTAGTCTTATCCCAGAAAACCATTAATAACTATCTATCCATTGCTAGCGGACAAGCAAGCGACTTTATCGCTATTCCCAATGCCAATTCGTTTGACAATATAGAAATACCTCACGACAAATACCGCAACAAGGAAGTGTTGGTAGTAGCTAGATTGGATGATTGGCACAAACGCATTAGCGAAATTCTATACATTTGGGCGGACCTTCAAAAAGACCATCGCTTCTGCGATTGGGTATTGCGCATAGTTGGTGATGGTATTGATGAGCCGTTTTATAAAGACTACGCACAGAAAAGAAAACTCGTAAACGTCATTTTCGAGGGACAACAAAAACCATTACCCTATTACCAACAAGCAAGCATTTTTTTAGTAACATCTGCATGCGAAGGATTCCCTATGACCATTCTTGAGGCGCAACAATGTGGCTGCGTACCTATCTCTTACAATAGTTTTGCTGCGGCCACTGACCTCATAATGGATGGGAAGAATGGGATACTGGTAGAAAATAACAATCGACACATATTCGTAGAAAAATTGCGAAACCTAATGCTCAACGACCAACTCCGTCAGGAAATGAGTATGCAATGTGTTGAGTCAAGCCATCGCTTCTCTGTAGAAAATGTAGCAACACTTTGGAACAACTTATTACAATCACTATGAAACTATCTATCATTATCTGTACATACAACCGTGCGAAATATATCCGTCCACTCTTAGACAGTATTGTGGCAAATGATTTACCAAAACAGGACTACGAGATTCTTTTGGTGGACAATAATTGTACGGATAACACCCGCGAGATTTGCAGTACTTTTGCATACGACCATTCGGATGTAATATTCCGCTATACTATTGAACCTGAGCAAGGACTTTCTGCTGCCCGCAACAAAGGTATCAAAGAAGCGACGGGAGATATCCTCGTATATATAGACGATGATGCAATCGTAGATACATGGTATCTTCGCACAATCACAGAATACATGGACAAAAACCATGATTGCATGGCTTGTGGTGGTCCTATCATACCGCTCTACGAAACGGAAGAACCTAAATGGATGAGCCATTGGACCAAAGAATTGCTGACTGCCTACATGTATTTTGGCGATAAAGAACGTGTTTATCCAGGGGAGCGTTATCCAGGAGGAGGAAATGCTGCATATCGAGCTCAGGTCTTCAAAGAAGTAGGCTTGTTCAATACCGATCTTGGTCGTAAGGGAAACAATTTAATGGGCTCAGAGGAGAAAGATATTTTTGATAAAATGCGCGCCAAAGCTTGGCGACCTATCTATTTGCCCCAAATGATTTTGCACCATATCATTCCGCAGAAGAAGTTAGAGCAGGATTATTTCGATAGACTCACGCTACAGATGGGAAAAAGCGAGCGTCAACGGACACTCGCAATTTCAAAATCTAAATATGCCACTCGCCTCCTCACAGAAGGTATCAAATGGGGCGGAACGATTGTATTATGGTTCTATTTCCTGCTTATTTTGCAACCTCAGAAGGGTAACAAATTGATTTCTTTCCGCACCAATGTAACCCGAGGCCTATTAGGCATAATATCAGAATCATAATAGATATTGCCATACACCATTTATCCGTTTGCATAGCATGTGGGCGGAACTCCATCAGGAGTTGATGGTGACCAGCAGGAATTACCGCAGCACGCAGCGTATAGTTCACGCGAGCCAATGGCAATTCCATCTTTTCGCCATTTGCATTTACAATATACAAGTGCCAATCATATGGATAATAGATCTCTGAGAACACTGCCACTTGGTTGCGCTCGTTCATTGATTCATATTGGAGGCTGTTCGGTGCATACGAAGTCAATTCGATACTGCTCTCATCAAATGCCATCAATGGTGTTACCTCGGGTTTGGTAATATCCAATGCCTCGGCGAATTTCTTATCGGCTACTGCTTGCTTGTGCAAGTCAATCTCGCTAAGCAAAGCACACTCCTCGTTTGGCGTATCCACCAAAATCACCTCGTCCACAAACCAACAGTTGCCCATCGCATATGGATTCTGTACGGGGGCTTGTTTGCCACCTTGCAATGGCACCACCGCATACTTCATATTGAGCATATTCAGTACTGGAAAATCTTTGCCTTCGTTCTCATCAGGCAACATAAATCCTTGTGTGCGCATCACTGTTTGCATCAATGGGTTCATCTCTTTGGAGAAATGCTCATCAATCAAGTCCTGATAACGGCGCAGTTTGGCTGCAGAATAACCCCCAATAGACTTCAGTCGGTAGCTTGTGCGCGCATCATTGAAGGTGTTAGTAGCTATATTCAGCACACGGAAGTTAGGGTCTTTATCTTGCAAAATCTGCTGCTCGTATGGTTGTATAGCGAAGTACGTATCAGCATCTTTTGCCTTTACAAAATGGTCATTACCAAAGAAACGCTTATTTACGGGCACCATATCTGCCAACACTAACACTGCCAATACGCCATACAATATATAGGAGTATTTCTTCTGATCCTCTTTCTGACTCTGCCAGGCATACCAGAAAATAACTGCAAAGCCCAATGCGATAAAGATAAACGAACGCCAAGCATCGGCTTTGATCATGGCTACACGCTCATCGTAGATTGCATCTCTGAGCCACGCAGGCACTTGATTCACCCATTGCGCGTCATAACTGCTGGTAACATCCACCATACCTGCAAACAACGCAAACACGAGACACAGACCTGCAGTCACACCGCCTGCTATAAACATATTCACACGCAGTTTCTCCCATGCCACTTTCTTATCCACTATCTGTTGCAACGCGAGGATTCCAAGCAATGGCATTGTTATCTCTGCCACTACGAGGATACTCTCCACCGCGCGGAACTTATTGTACATTGGGAAATAGTTGAAGAACAATTCCGTAAACCACATCATGTTTCTTCCCCACGCCAAAGCCACAGAGAAGAGTGTAGCCACTAATAGTGCCCATTTGTATGGTCCAGGCACAATCAATAAGCCCAACACAAAGAGGAAGCAGATAATCGCTCCCATATACACGGGACCACTGGTAAAGGCCTTCTCGCCACGATAGGTAGGCACTTGTTGGCAGAACTGCTCGGCAGAGCGTTTAGGCACGCCATTATCCTTCATTGTCTCGCAAAGTTGCGACTTCTCGCCCACATTATAGCCACTCGCACCACCCTCCCAGTTAGGAATGAGGAAAGTCATTGTCTCATCCACACCATAGCTCCATGCGGTAGCGTAATCCAAGTCCAATCCTGCAGGTTTAGACTTATCATCGCCTGAGCGAGTAAGCTCGCTATGTCCACCACGCATGGTTTCTTTGAGATAGGATTGGTTCATTTCCCACCAACTCAACTTGGTACCAAACACGAGCAGTAAACTAATAGCCAGCACTCCAACTGATATGCCTAGGTCCTTCCAACGCTTCTCGCGGAAATGAACATAGAATTCTGCGCATGCCATCACGCCTATCAATAAGAATATATAATAGGTCATCTGTGCGTGTGATGCAATACCCAGGAAACCATAAAATATGATTAACGGAGCGCCCACCCAATACTTACGTTGCATAATCAGGTGGAATCCGCCTATGATAGGTGCTAAGTAGCTGATAGCTACTGCTTTGGTAATGTGTCCAGCAGGAATGATGATAAAGAAGTAGCTACTCAATCCCATTGCCAGAGCACCTATGAGACTCAACCAAGGATTGACGCCAAAACACAGAAGCATGATGAAGAAGCCTACAAAATAGGCAAATACTAGTCCAAAGGGATTGCTGTCTTGGAATCCGAGATGCAATGCATCCGATATTACTTGACGAAATTTACTTGACGGCAAACTACCTGTGATTTGGTAGGTAGGCATACCACCAAACATGGAGTTGGTCCAAGATGTAGCGTGACCCGTCTCGGCTTTGTATTCCAGTGCCTCTTGTGCCGCACCTTTCCAGTTGTTTACATCACCTTGCACCAGCACTTTGCCCTCAAGCAGAGGCGCACAATAAATCATTGCTATCGCCACAAATGCCACAATAGCCACGGCATAGGGCAGCAGTTTCTTCCAATCAAATTGCTTCATTGTATTTAATATTTTGTATAGAGTCGTGTAGTGTGGTGTAGAGTCGTGTAGCGTTGTATCTTTTACAAACAATGCTACACTACCCTAAACGATCCTACACCATTCTGAACAGCGCGCAGCGCCTCTGTTATACCACGCCACTGAAGCCCATGAATGCCATAGCCAAGAGGCCAGCAGTCAAAAGGGCGATAGGTGTACCTTGCATAGCTTTTGGCACTTTAGCCAATGCCAATTGCTCGCGCATACCAGCGAACAATACCAACGCCAACGCAAAACCAATAGCCGTTGCGATAGCAAACAACATACCTGTCAATAAACCAGGTTCTGCGCCCATAGGCAGTTTATATGTACCACTTGCCACCATGATAGCCACACCAAGCAGACAGCAGTTGGTAGTAATCAAGGGCAAGAACACACCCAATGCTTGATAAAGAGATGGAGAGATCTTCTTCAGAATAATCTCAATCATCTGCACCAAAGCTGCAATCACCAAGATAAACAAGATGGTCTGCAAAAAGCCCAAGCCCCAAGCGTTCAAGAGTTGTTGCAAAAGGTAAGTTACCAATGTTGCCAATGTCATGACAAACAACACGGCAGCACCCATACCCAGCGCAGTATTGATTTTCTTACTTACGCCCAAGAATGGACATATACCCAAGAACTGGCTCAATACGATGTTATTAACGAATATCGCAGAGATAAATATCAGAAAATATACCATAATCTTATTTCTTCAAAAGTTTTTGTACCAATGCCATCAAGTAGCCCAATACGATGAAGGCACCTGGTGCCAATACGAAGATGAGCATACCGTAAGTCTCGCTATAGAGGTTCATGCCGAACAAGCTACCTGTACCCAGCAACTCACGCACTGCACCAATCAATGTCAATGCCAGCGTAAAACCAAGACCCATACCCAGACCGTCCAAAGCAGACAAGCCAACGTTGTTCTTAGCAGCAAACGCCTCAGCACGACCAAGTACGATACAGTTCACCACAATCAGCGGGATAAACAAACCCAACACCTCATAGATAGCAGGCAGATAGGCTTGCATCAAGAGTTGTACCATAGTCACGAAAGTAGCAATCACCACGATAAACGCAGGGATACGCACTTTATCAGGAATCAAATTCTTCAAGAGTGAAATCACCACATTCGAGCAGATAAGCACGAAAGTGGTAGCTAGTCCCATGGACATACCATTGATAGCAGAAGTGGTAGTCGCCAAGGTAGGACACATACCCAACACAAGAGCGAATACTGGGTTCTCGCGCAAGATACCGTTCAATACGGTGTTTAATGCTTTATTTTTCATTGTTGGCCTCCTTTCTTTTGACAATGTTTCTCGCTGCAACCTGAGCATGTAGCAGGGTCGTTACCATAAGGGCAAGCGCCTTCTGCAACAGGTGCGGCAGGTGCTTCCACTTGTGTTGCACCGCTCACTGCCTCGATTAGCATTGGCTGTTGTGCGATAGCGTTGTATGCTTTCACTACCACTTCGAGGAAAGCGCGCGAAGTGATGGTTGATGCAGTGATAGCATCTACATCGCCACCGTCTTTGCTTACGCTGAAGTTGGTAGTAGCAGGATTCTTACCAAGAATGTTGGATTTTGGTTTGTCAGGATTGCAGAACCATGTGCTCATCAGCGCACCCAGACCAGGAGTCTCGGCTTGCTCCAATACCACGTAGCGAACGACATCGCCCACATTATTAAATCCTACCATCAGTCGGAAGGTGCCACCAAAAGGCATGTTCATGTTGCCTTCGGTGCTTGCCTCAACGGCTGTACCTACCCACTCTTCGCCTACATACGCTTTGTGCAGAGTGATACCATTCACCTCTTCTGCCTCAGCGATAGTCATGCCTTCCATCTCAGGAAGCACTTGCATGATAGCGCTCTGTTGCTTAGCCACTTTGGCTGCCTCAATAGGTGCCATGGTCAGCATATACACGCCAGCCAATGCAGCCGCAGCCACCAACGCGATGAGCGTCAGCGATAGCAACATATTCTTAAATGAACTTTGTAATTTTGCCATAGTCCTGTCCTCCTTATGCTTTTTTCTTCTCGCCAAAACGCTTTGGACGAATGAGGTTCAACAATGGTGCACATGCATTCATGATAAGGATAGCGAACGACATACCCTCTGGGTAAGCACCCCAAGTACGAATCACCATCACAATCACACCGATACCCACACCGAAGATGATCTTTCCCCAATTGCTCATAGGAGAAGTCACATAGTCAGTAGCCATGAACCATGCACCCAGCATCATACCACCAGTGCAAAGACTCAGCATCACATATTCGCCTGTGCATACGCTCTCTGGCAACATTCCAGCCCAACCAGTCACCGCAGCAAACAACGCCACGGTAGCCATGATGCTCACTGGGATATGCCATGTGATCACACGCGTAGCAATAAGGAAGATACCACCTGCGAGCAGGAGCAATGCGCTCACCTCGCCCAGACTACCGCCCATCTTACCGATGAGGATATCCCACATCTCAGGCACTGCGCTCATCATGCTGTCGCTACCTGTCAGCGCCACTTTCATGGCAGCCAGAGGAGTAGCACCTGTAGCAGCATCCACATACGAGGTAGCAAAACCTTGTGGAACTGGCCATGTAGTCATCTGAGCAGGGAAAGAGATCAAGAGGAACACACGACCCACAAGAGCAGGGTTGAAGATATTCTGTCCTAATCCGCCGAAACTCATTTTCGCTACGCCGATAGCCACCAACGCACCGATAATCACGATCCACCAAGGCAAGTTGCTTGGCAAGTTGAATGCCAACAACAGACCTGTCAGTACAGCAGAGAGGTCGCCGATAGTGGACTTTTGTTTTAAAATATATTTCGCAATCAGCCACTCAAACAGCACGCATGCTGCCACGCTGATGGCAGTGGTGATGAGTGCGCCCCAACCGAATTGCCAAACGCTGACTGCGTAAGCTGGCAGGAGGGCGATAATCACCAACAGCATATTTTTCCGCACGCTATCACCGCTATGGAAGTGTGGTGCGGGAGATACTATAAGTTGTTTCATA